>JAZKHQ010000013.1:0-107530 GCA_040385285.1 Pseudomonadota bacterium | reverse complement strand
TGTTCGCCCTGTCCGGCGAGATCGAGCGCGGCATGACCGCGGGCGACACGGCGGCGGTGGCCGACGCCAAGGGCCAGTTGCTGGCCGCCGGCGCCATTCTCGGCGTGCTTCAGGCCGAGCCGGACGCCTGGTTCGGCGGCGGAGCCGACGATGCGCTGAAGGCCGAGGTCGAAGCCCTGCTGGAACAGCGCGCCACGGCCCGAGTGGCCAAGGACTGGCCTGAGGCCGACCGCATCCGCGACCGGCTGAACGCCCTGAACGTCGTGGTCATGGACGGCCCCACCGGCGCGACCTGGCGGGTGAAGGGCTAGAGCCCCGCAGACCACTCCGTCGCGCGGAGCAGGCTGTCGATGATGCCGGGCTCGGTGGAGGCGTGGCCGGCGTCGGGGATGACGTCCAGCTTCGCCTCGGGCCAGGCGCGGTGCAGGGACCAGGCGGCGTCGATGGGGGTGACCACGTCGAAGCGGCCCTGCGCGATCCAGCACGGGATGTGGCGGATACGGTGGATGTTATTCAGCAGCCAGCCTTCCTCGGGGAAGAAGCCGCCGTTCATGAAGTACCAGCTCTCGATGCGGGCGAAGGCGATGGCGAAGTCCGGCTCGGCGAACTTGTCCGGGCGGGCGGCGGGGCCCTCGACGCTGACGGTCTCGCCCTCCCAGCTGGCCCAGGCGACGGCGCAGGTTTCCTGGGCCTTCTTGTCCGTGCCGGTCAGGCGCTTGTAGTAGGCGCCCATCAGGTCGTGGCGCTCGTCCTCCGGGATCGGGGCGACGAAGCGTTCCCAGGCGTCGGGGAAGATCATCGAGGCGCCGTCCTGGTAGAACCAGCGCAGTTCCTTCTTGGTCAGCAGGAAGATGCCGCGCAGGATCAGGCTGTGGACCCGTTCCGGATGGGTGATGGCGTAGGCCATCGACAGGGTCGACCCCCAGGAGCCGCCGAACACCACCCACTTGTCGACGCCGCAACGCTCACGCAGGCGCTCGATGTCCTCGATCAGGGTCCAGGTGGTGTTGTCCTCGAGCGAGGCGTTGGGCCGCGACTGGCCGCAGCCGCGCTGGTCGAACAGGACGATGCGGTATTTCGCCGGATCGAAGTAGCGGCGCATGCCCGGGTTGACCGCCCCGCCAGGGCCGCCGTGCAGCACAACGACCGGCAGGCCCTGCGGATTGCCGCACTCTTCGTAATAGATTTCGTGGGCGCTCCCGGTCGCCATCCAGCCGGAGGCGAAGGGCTCGATCTCGGGATAAAGTTCACGGCGAGGGGATGCGGGCACGGGAAAGGACATCGGGTCTCGGCGAAGAGGGCGGCTAACCGCGGGTGGGTTCTGACCGGAAAGCCGCAACGGCGAGCAGGAGCCAGCCGCCGATCATCAGCAGTCCGCCAATCGGTGCAACTGCACCCATCGCGGACAGGCTTAGCAGAGCAATCATTGACAAGGCCATACTGAAGATCAGCCCGCCCACGGACGCCAGCCAGCCGGCCAGGGCCGCCAGGGCGGGACGGCCCGGCCAGGCGCCGATGGCCACCGCCAGGACGGCGTGCGTCAACTGGTATCCCGCGCCGGTGGTCAGCAGGCTCTTGATCCCCGGGCTGGCACCGTGAGCCGCAAACGCCCCCAGCGCCACGGCCATGGCGCCGTTCAGGGCGGCGAAGAGGATGAGATTGCGACTCTGGTTCATCCTCTCACGCTAGCCGACGTTTCCGCGCGAGTCTGCTATCGCCGGGGGATGACCGCCGCGCCCCGACTCGCCCTGCAATATGTGCTGCTGTTCGGCGCCACGGGGGTCAGCCTGCCTTTCGCCGGGCTGTGGCTGAAGTCGCGGGGCTATGACGGGGCGGAGATCGGCCTGCTGCTGGCGGCCCCGATGCTGGCGCGGCTGGTGACCGGCCCGGCCATCGCCCACTGGGCCGACCGGTTCCGGCTGAGGCGCACGGCCATCGCCTTCATGGGGCTGGTCGCGGCCCTCGGCTACGGCGGCGCGGCCCTGGCGGGGGATTTCTGGCTGACGGGGCTGGGCTGGTTCGTGGGGGCCACGGCGGCGTCGGCCCTGATCCCCCTGATCGACGTGCTGAACCTCAGGCTGGCGCGGCGGGGCGGGTTCAGCTTCTCCGTGCCGCGCGGCTGCGGCTCGGCGGCCTTCGTCGTCGCCAATGTGACCATGGGGGCGCTGCTGCTGCGCCTGCCGCCGGACATCATCGTGATCTGGACCGTGGCCGCCAGCCTGCTGATCGCGCTGGCCGCCTGGGCGGTGCTGCCGCGCGAGCCGGTGACGGACCCGGACATCGCGGCGGACGCCCCGTCCTTCGGCGGCGCGCGGACGCTGCTGAAGGCGCCCGAGTTCCTCACCGCCATCGCCGCCTGCGGACTGGTCCAGGCCGCGCACGCCTTCCACTACGGCTTCTCGGCGCTGATCTGGAAGGGGCAGGGGATTTCGGCGGCGACGATCGGACAACTATGGGCCTTCTCGGTCATCGTCGAGATCGGGTTCATGTGGTGGCTGGAGCCTTGGCGGCGGCGGATCGGCGTGGACGCCCGCACCATGCTGCTGATCGGCGCGGCGGGCGCCGTGGTTCGCTGGGCCGTCATGGCGACGGCGCCGCCGCTGTGGATGCTGTGGCCGTTGCAGGCGCTGCACACGCTCAGCTTCGCCGCCACCTATCTGGCCGGGGTGCAGCTGGTCGAGCGGCTCAGCCCGCCAGGCGGCCAGACGGCGGGCCAGACCCTGAATTCGGTGCTGTCGGCGGGGGTGCTGATCGGGATTGCGACCCTGGCGTCGGGGCCGCTCTATGACCGCTTCGGCGCCGGCGGATACATGGCCATGGCGGCGATGGCGCTGGCCGGCGGCCTGATCGGCCTGAAGTTGAAACGGGTCTAGATCGCCCGGCGGCGGGGCAGGGGCGAGAGGTGCAGGGCGATGGCCCCGGCGGCCGCCTTGATCCCGACCTTCACCGCCGCATCGTCCAGTTCGACCGGCGCCCGGATCAGACCCACGGCGGGGGCGTCCACGCCCTCCGGCAGGGCGTTCAGGATGCGGAACAGCAGATAGTCGCCCGCATCCTCCTCGGCCTCTGACGACGCGCTGGCGGCCAGTCCCGCCTCGTTCAGGGCGCGCACCATGTCGGCGGCGGGGGCGGTGGCCCGCGCCAGTCCCGGCGCGGCGTCATCGATGCGCTTGTGGCCGCCCGGCTCGCGGTTCTCGGCCCGGGTCTGGATGCGGAAATCCTCGCCCAGCCGCGTGCGGCCCACCAGCAACAGACCCCGACAGCCGCTGTCCCTCAGATGGTTCGAGAGGCGTTCCGCCAGGGGCTCCCGGGCGTCGGCGGCGACCGGAATGGTGCGGGCCCCCACAGGATGCCAGGGCTGGCCGGACAGGTCCTCAACCGGATCCCACGCCGCATCGTCGGCGTCGTAGGCGCAGATGACGATGCCGGGCCTCAGATCGTTTGAACTCTCGGAGGGGTCGAGCATGGAACCTGCGTGACAGAACTGTGACAGTCGCCGCGGACCGTGTCTTTCCCGACGGCCTTCGTCAAGCCACAACCCGTGCAAACACGGTTACCGGTGATCACTTTCTCCCGTCAGGCGAGATCGCCGACCGCGGCGTCCAGCAGCATGAAGGCGCGGCCGCCGTCGGAGGCCAGCCGGTTCAGCACGGCGGGGCCGTCGCCGGCGCGGGCATAGTCCGAAAGGCCGCGGTTGAACTCGCGCACATACTGTTCGGCGTCCTGCTTCAGGTCGGGATCGCTGAGCACCCGGCGCGAGACGCTGCGCACGGCGGCGGGCGCCACGCGGCGCACGATCTGGCGCGCCCGGTCCGGGTCGTGGGCCGTCAGGGCCTCGGCGGCTTCTTCGACGCGGGAGCGGGGCAGAAGGGCGTTGGGATCGACCCCCATGCGGCGGATGGCGGCGGCGATGCGCTCGCTCAGGGCTTCGGCGTCCGCCGGCGGCATCACGGGCGTGTCGAGGTCCAGCGGCTCCTCGACCGGGGTGTTGCGCCCCTCCAGGTCGGCCCAGTCCAGACCCGTGTCGGCGGGCCTGGGCGCGTTCGTCGGCTCCAGCTTCAGCCGGCCGCGCAGGCCGAAGCCGCGGTTCTCGGGGCGCGGGTTCTCGGCCACGCGGCGCTCGGGCTCGCGCGGTTCGGGGCGTTGCTCGACGCGCTGTTCGGCGCGGCGCGTGGCCGGGCTGTCGCCCGAGACGACGCCCATCAGGCGCACGGCCTCGGTCAGCATCTCGTAGTTGCGGCGCACCCGTTCCTGGAAGCCTGCGTCCAGAGCCTCGGTGTCGGCGGCGGCCTTCTGCGAGGCGGCGCTGAGGGCGGCGAGGCCTTCCTCGACCGAGGCGCGCACGGCGTCGACGCGGGCGGCGGCCTGTTCCGGCAGGGTGGCGGCGCGCTGGTCCAGATCGATCACCGTCTCCTCGATGCGGGCCAGGGCCGCATTCATGCGTTCGACCGTGGCCTCGAGCCGTTCGACGGTGCGCTCGCCGACCTCGTCCACCAGTCCGGCGCTCTCGTTGACGATGCGGCGGGCGCCCTCAATGCGGGCGTCGGCGGCCTGATCGGCCTTCTGGGCGGCGTCGAACAGGGCCTCGCCGAGGCGGTCGGCGCGCAGCTGGGCCTGATCGGCGGCGTTGGAGGCGGCGTTCTCGGCCTCTGCGGCAGTGGCCTGCAAGGCAGCGAGGGCCCGGCGGGTCTCCTCGACCAGGGCGTCGCGGGCCTCGGCGGCCAGGGCCTCGAAGCGGTCGAGGGCGATCCTGGTGGCGTTGTCGAAGCCGTCGGCCTCGCGTTGCGACAGCTCGACGAGGGCGCGGAACTGGTCCGTCGCCGCCTCGACCAGCTCGCGCAGGTTCTCGCTCGTGGCCACGGTGGCCTCACCCAGATCTCCGGAGGCGGAGCGGGCGGCGGACAGTTGTTCGGTCAGCTGGGCGCGCTGGCTCTCGACCTGGGCCGAGAAGTCCTCCTGGTCCGTGCGCAGGGCGAAGGCGGCGGCGACCAGAGAGGCGCGCTGCTGGCCCAGGCCTTCCTCGACCGACTGGATCTGTTCGGCCACGCCCGTGCCGGCGTTTTCGAGCCGCAGGGTCTGGCGGGCCAGATCGTCGGCGGCCAGACGGGCGGCGTCCTGGGCCTCGCCGGCGGCGGCGGCCAGATCGGCGGCGCGGGCGGCCAGGGCGGCCTCGGCCTCGCGCAACTGGGTCTGGGCCAGGTCGGAGGCGTCCACGACCATGCGCGACTGGCGTTCAACCGCGTCGGTGACCGAAGAGGCCTGCGCATCCAGCCGCGTGCCGAGCGCGGACATCTGATCCCGCTCCTTGCCCAGGGTCTCGGTCAGGCGGCGGGCGGTGCGCCCGGCGGTTTCGGCGGCTTCGTTCAGGCGGGCGGTCTCGTCCGACAGGGCTTCGCGCAGCAGGGCCATGTCATGGCGGGCGCGCTCGGCGGCCAGCGCCGCCTGGTCGATGTCGTTACGCAGGGTCTGCAGCACCTCGCCCGTGCGCTGGGCGGCCAGAGCCGTGGGGGCCAGCAGCGCCTCGGACAGGTCGCGCGCCCGCTTGGTTTCGGCGGCCAGACCGGCCCCCTGACGCACGGCGTGGGCGAGGAGGATCGCCAGCCCGGCCGGGGCCAGGGCGATCAGCGAGAAGAAGGCGAGACGCAGGGGCTCCAGATCGAAACGGCCCGCGCCGTACTCATAGGCGCCCCAGGACACGACGCCGGCCACCCACAGAGCGGCGGCCAGCCAGGCGATCAGATAGGCGTGGCGGCCGGTCGGCATGACTTCGGCCACGCGGACCGGCGCGGGCGGCGGCGGGGGATCATAGGCGGCCGGCGGCGCGGCGGGGCTGTCGAACGGATCGACAATGGCCGCGAGCGGGGCCGCGACCTGAACCTCGGCTTCCGCGACCAGGCGCGCCTGCTCCTCGGCCAGCTTGCGCTTGCGCCGCTCCGACATCGGACGCTCGGGCGCAGGCTCCCGCACGACGGTCTCGGGCGCAGTCTCGGGTTCCGCGTCAGACAAATTCAAGGGAGGCCGGCGAGGGGACTTCATGAGGCGCGGAACCGTAGGCAGAAGCGGGCGGTCGCCCGACAGGCGAAGGTTCCCCAACCCTTAACGACACAATCGGGAAGATCAAAGGCGCAGAGGCTGATTCAGGCGGCTCAGCAGTCCTTGCGGGCGCTGTCGCTGACAAACGCCGCCGCCGCCGGCTGCTGCTGACCGCAGTCCTGCACCCGATGAACTTCGCGGTCGTTGTGGCGGGACGTGTTCATGTCGACGCCGAACTGCGACAGGACCGCAGCGGCCAGAAGGGCGATGAACCCTGCGATGAACTCTATCAGCGCTTGCATCGCCGACGCCCCTGTCCCGAATGACACAGGCCTTATGCGCCAAAACGGCCGCGCGGACAATCCGGTGACCGGTGTTCCCGACACCCCATTGACCGGATGCCGCGCACATGGAACGAAACGGCCACAGGCGCGTCCGTATGGCTGAGGCGCGCATACGGCCGTCACGCGAATCGACCAGGCCCGCCCCCCATGGACCATGACACCCCCGACCCGGGCGAGACGCTGCTGACGGCGGCGGCTTCGTGCTGGCGTGTCGAGACGGCGGGCCGCTTCGCCGTTCTGATGGAGAACGACGCCTATTTCCGGGCCCTGTCGTCCTCGCTGGCCAAGGCGGAGCGGTCGATCGTCATCCTGGGCTGGCAGTTTGACCCGCGCACCCGGCTGGACCCCGACAGCCGCCCCGACGACCGCACCGCCGAGATCGGCCATCAACTGCGCGTGCTGGTGAAGAACAAGCCTGAGCTGGACGTGCGGCTGCTGATCTGGAACTCGCCGATCCTGATCGCCGCCAGCCAGGGGTTTTTCCCGCACCGCGCCCAGAAGTGGTTCCGCCGGCGCATGGTCGAGTTCCGGCTGGATACGACCTCGGCCCTGGGCGCCTGTCACCACCAGAAGGTGGTGATCATCGACGACGCCGTGGCCTTCTGCGGCGGGGGCGATGTCTCGACGGACCGCTGGGACTCCGACGAGCACCTGCATGAAGATCCGCGCCGGTTCCAGCCCTCGGGCCGGATCGCGCCGCCCCGGCACGAGATGATGTGCGTGCTGGACGGGCCGGCGGCCATGGCTCTGGGCGACCTGGCGCGCGAGCGGTGGTTCAAGGCCACCTGGGAGCGCACCCTGCCGGACGAGGCGCCGGGCGATCCCTGGCCCGACGGGGTCGAGCCGGACCTGACGGCCACCCCGGTCGGCATCGCCCGCACAGAGCCCAGCAGGGCCGGCGCGCCCGCGGTGCGCGAGAACGAGGCCCTGCATCTGGCGGCGATCCGGGGCGCGAAGCGGCTGATCTATTTCGAGAACCAGTATTTCACCTCGCCGGTCATCGCCGAGGCGCTGGCGGCGCGGCTGGAGGAGCCGGACGGGCCGGAGATCGTGCTGGTCTCGACCGGCGCCAGCCCCAGCTGGTTCGACAAGCTGACCATGGATACGGCCCGCTCCGAGATCCTGTACCGCCTGGAGGCCGCCGACCGGCACAACCGCTTCTTCGCCTTCAGCCCGAACACGACCGACGGCGAACGCATCATCGTCCACGCCAAGATGACCATCGTCGATGATCGGCTGATCCGTATCGGCTCGACCAATCTGAACAACCGCTCGCTGGGTTTCGACACCGAGTGCGACGTCGCTGCCGAGCCGCCGACGGACAAGGGCCGCGACGCGATCCGGGCGCTGCGCCACAGGACCATCGGCCACTTCATCGGCGTCGACGCCGAGGCCTTCGCCCAGGCCGAGGCGATCTACGGCTCCACCGGCCAGGCGATCCTCCAGTTCGGCGACGGCCGGATGCAGGTGCTGGGCGCCGTCGCCCCGTCCGCGGGCGAACGTTTCGTCGCCGAGTGGCAGCTGGGCGATCCCAAGGGGGCCGAGGACGCCTTCCGCCCGTGGAAGCGCCGCAACCGCTCGCAGCGGCCTCAGGCCTAGGCCGCGAACTCGAAATCCACGATCAGGGGCAGGTGGTCCGAGGCCATCCGCGCCAGGGGCGAGAACGGCGCGCTGACGCCGGTGATCCTGATCCCGGGGCTGACGAAGCAGTGGTCGATGCGGATCGCCGGGAAGGCCGAGGGGAAGGTCTTGACCGTGGGGCGCAGGCCCAGCCGCCGCTGCGCGTCGTCCAGCCGCCGGACCAGGGTCTGGTAGGGACGGGTGATCGAGGTGGCGTTGAAATCGCCGGTCAGGATGGTGTGGCCCGTGCATTCGGCGTGACCCAGCCAGTCCCGCCCGGTCAGGGCGGCGGCCTGAAGCCGCTGCTCGCGCGGGATCAGGCCCAGATGGGTGTTGATGACGTTCACTGTCCCGCCCGGGAGGTCGATGGAGGACCACAGGGCGCCGCGCGGCTCGTTGCCCATGGCCTCGGTCACCACCGGCAAGGCACCGGCGCGGATCAGCCGTTCGGGATGGGGAGTCAGGATGGCGTCGCCGTACTCTTCGGCCTCGACCCTCATGGCGGCGTTGAAGTGGAAGCTCATGACCAGACGGCGCGCGATGGCCTCGGCCTGGTCCACGCCGCCGGTGCGGGCGCGGCCCACGTCCAGCTCCTGCAGGCAGACGATATCCGGCTCATGGTCCGCGATGACGTCGGCGATGCGGCCCACGTCGAGGCGGCGGTCGACGCCGACGCAGCGGTGCACATTGTAGGTCAGGAGGCGGGGCATGGCGTGGCTCAGCTATGCCATTTCGCCCATGAATGCGACCTGAAAGGGCGGCCTCAGATCTCGATCAGCTTGTCGGCGACCTCGTTGCGGTCGTCGGGGCTGGGCGGGAAATGCTCGGCCAGAACGGCGCCGCACAGGCCGATGGCGGCCTCGAAGCCCTGAACCGGCTGGCCCGCGCGCATGGCCTTGGCCAGGGCCGCCGCCGCGTCGGCCCAGACCTCGTCCGAGACCTTCGAGTGGATGCCCTCGTCGGCGATGACCTCGACCTGGTGATCGGCGAGGGCGGCGAAGATCATGACGCCGGTGCGCGCCTCGGTGACATGCAGGCCGTGGGCGAGGAACTGTTGCAGGGCCGCCTTGCGCACCCGCTCGCGGCGCAGGGCGCGCGGGGTGATCAGGCGGCGGACCGCCGGAATGGCCGTCAGCACCAGCATCAGCAGGAACACCGCCGCCTGCAGCAGGGCGTAGGCTGCAAGCGCGCTGCCGACGGCGACGTCGCGGGCTGCCAGGTGGGCCGCCTCCCAGCCGCCGCCGAAGCCGGGCAGCCAGTCGGGATCGAAGCCGAGGGGAATGACGATCAGGGGCAGCAGCAGGGCCGCGCCCGCCGACCAGCCCAGCGCCACGTCACGATAGGATGAGACCTGGCGGGCGAAGACGCAGAAGATCTCGCCCGAGGTGTCGGACTCGGCCGCCGCGATGGCCTGGGCGACGCGGGCGTGATCGTCGGTGGAAAAGCGCATCACCATCCTCCCGAGGCCCCGCCGCCGCCGAAGCCGCCGCCGCCCCCGCCGAAACCACCGCCACCGCCGCCGCCACGACCACTGCTGCTGAGAGCCGAGGCCGCGATCCAGAGCAGGGTGGACCCGACGCCGCTGCCATGCCGGCGTCCGCGTCCGCGCGCGCCGATCGAGCCGATGAACAGGAAGAAGAATATCAGCCCGATCACCAGGATCGGAATCAAGGGCTCCTCGGCCTCGGGCGCGACGGCCTTGGCCGCCCGGGCCCTGGCTTCGGCCGGATCGAGCCGCAACTGTTGGTCGATGGCGGTGACGCCCTCGTCGATGCCGCGCTCGAACCCGCCCTCGCGGAAGGCGGGCAGGATCTGGTTCTGGATGATGAGGGCCGACAGGGCGTCGGTCATGATCCCCTCAAGGCCGTAGCCGACCTCGATCCGCACCTTCTTCTCGTTGGGCGCGACAATCAGGAGGATGCCGTTGTCAGTGTCCTTCTGGCCGATGCCCCAGGCGCGGCCCAGCTGGTAGCCGTAGTCCTCGATCTCGCGATCCTGAAGACTGTCGACCGTGACGACGACGAGCTGGTCCGAAGTGTCCCGCTCAAGCGCCGCCAGCCGTTCGGTCAGCTCGGCCTCCTTGGCCGGGCTCAGCAGCCGCGCCTGATCGACCACCCGGCCGGTCAGGGGCGGGAAGTTCGGGGCCGACTGGGCGAAGGCCGAGGCGCAGACCAGCAGCCAGCCGACGGCGACGAAGGCCGCCAGCGTGGCCAGACGGATGGGCGCGCCCTTTCGGACGGCGAAAAGGGTCACTGGACCGGGATCACTTCGCGGCGGGCGGGGGCGAGCCCGGCGCGACGCCGGCGCCGGCGCCGACATCGAAGCTGACCGACGGGGCCGACTGGGCCGCCTCGGTGGCGCTGAACAGCGCCATCGGCTTGGAGCCGCCGTGGATGGTCGAGGCCCAGATCACGGTCGGGAAGGTGCGCAGCGAGGTGTTGTAGTCCTGAACCGCCTGATTGTAGTCGCGGCGGGCCACGGCGATGCGGTTCTCGGTGCCTTCCAGCTGCGACTGCAGGGCGAGGAAGTTCTGGTTCGACTTGATCTCGGGATAGCGCTCGACCGTGAGCAGCAGTCGCGACAGGGCCTGGGTCAGCTCGCCCTGGGCGGCCTGATAGCGCTGGAAGGCGGCGGGGTCGTTCAGGGTCTCCGGCGTCACCGTGATGCTGGTGGCCTTGGCGCGCGCCTCGATCACCTGGGTCAGGGTGGTGCGTTCCGAAATGGCGGCGGCCTGGACCGTGGCGACAAGGTTGGGCACCAGGTCGGAGCGGCGCTGATACTGGGACTGGACGTCGGCCCAGCGCGCCTTGGCGGCTTCTTCGCGCGTCGGGATGGTGTTGATTCCACAGGCGGAAACGGCCGGCAGCATGACGATGGCGGCAGCCACGGCGGCGGTGCGCGAGTTGATGCGGATCATAAGCCCCTCCAGAACGACGCGGTCGGATCGCCGCGCCTCGAAATCAATATCGGCGCTTGTCCGCCCGCCTTCAAGCGGCAAGCGCATCCGGCTGGACGCCGATCGAGCGGCAGGCGGCGACATAGGTGTTGCGCAGCAGGCAGGCGATGGTCATCGGGCCCACGCCGCCGGGCACGGGGGTGATGTGGCCGGCCACGGCGGCGGCCTCGTCGAAGGCCACGTCGCCGGTGACGCGCGTGCCGCCGGCGGCCGCCTTTTCCGGATCGCGGGAGGGGACGCGGTTGATGCCGACGTCGATCACGGCTGCGCCCGGCTTGATCCAGTCGCCGCGCACCATCTCGGGCCGGCCCACGGCGGCGACCAGGATGTCGGCCGACCGGCACACCGCGGGAAGGTCGCGGGTGCGGGAGTGGGCGATGGTGACGGTGCAGTTCTCGGCCAGCAGCAGCTGCGCCATCGGCTTGCCGACGATGTTGGACCGCCCCAGCACCACCGCGTTCAGCCCCGACAGGTCGCCCAGCCGGTCTTTCAGCAGCATCAGGCAGCCCAGCGGCGTGCAGGGGACCAGCCCCGGCAGGCCGACGGCCAGCCGTCCGGCGTTGACCACGTGGAAGCCGTCCACGTCCTTGTCCGGATCGATGGCGCCCAGCACCACCGAGGCGTCGATGTGATCCGGCAGGGGCAACTGCACCAGTATGCCATGGATCCCGGCGTCGGCGTTCAGGGCTGCGATCATGGCCAGCAGCTCTTCCTCGGTCGTCGTGTCGGGCAGGCGGTGGGTGTCGGAGCGCATGCCAGCCTCCCGCGTCCGCTCGCCCTTGTTGCGGACGTAGATCTGGCTGGCGGGGTCCTCGCCGACGATGACGACGGCCAGGCCCGGCCGAACGCCGTGATCATTCTGCAACCGTGCGGCGGCTTCGGAAACACGCTGGACCAGGGCCGCCGCGGCGGCCTTGCCGTCAATGAGCCGGGCGTGCGCGCTTTCGGCCGCCATGGCGGTCTCCGTTTCGTCAGGAATCGTCGGTGAGATGCGATTTACAGACGGCGCGGAACGGCGTCTATGATTGGCCTGAAATCGAGGGGATTCCCATGCGTCGTTCGTATCTGCTGGCCGCCGCCGGCGCCCTGGCCCTGCTGACCGCCGCCGCTCAGGCGGGGGCCCAGACCGCCGGGAGCCTCCGTGTCGGAGGCCAGGCCAATGGAACCCTGGCCGCCGGCGACGCCGTCGCGGCCGACGACGCCTATGTCTATGACGACTTCCGCTTCACCGCCCGGGCCGGACAACGGCTTGAGGCGATCATGCGGGCCGACGCCTTCGACACCTATCTGGAAGTCTATGAGGACGGGGCGGCGGGCGAGCCGCTGGCCAGCGACGACGACGGCCTGGGCGAGGGCACCAACTCGCGCCTTCGCTGGGCGCCGGACGCCGCCGGAACCTATGTGCTGCGCGCGCGCACCCTGGGCGGACTCGAAGGCGGCTCGTACCGCCTTTCGCTGCAGGAACGGCCCGCCGCCCGCGCCGCGCCGCGCCCCACCGGCATCCGGATGGGCGGAACCGCCCGCGGCTCCATCGGCAATCGCGATCCCGAGACCGACGAGGGCGTCCGCTACGACGCCTTCAGCTTCCGCGGCCGCGCCGGGGACCGCATCGCCATCCGCATGAATTCCGAGGCCTTCGATCCGATCGTCCGGCTGGGCCGCATGAGCGGCGGCGAGTTCCAGGAGCTGGCCTCGAACGACGATTACGGCGGCGAGCTGAACTCCTACCTGGTCCATACGCTGGACGCCGACGGCGAATACGTCATCCGCGCCATGCCGCTGGGCACAGGCGGCGCCGGCGCCTACACCCTGAGCCTCAGCGAAGGCCCGCCGCCGCCGCCGTCGGTCCTGATCAACCTGAACGACTCCATCGCGGGCGAGCTGACGGCCGAGGACGGCGTCAACGGCGCGGGTCTGCGGGCCGACGTCTACCGCATCACCGGCACGGCGGGTCAGCGCATCCGGGCCGAAATGACCTCGGACGCCTTCGACACCTATCTGCAGCTGTCGGACGCCGAGGGAGCCTCCCTGGCCGAGGACGACGACGGGGCGGGCGAGGGCACCAACTCGCGCCTGACCTTCACGCTTCCGGCCGACGGCGATTATCTGATCGAGGCGCGCGCCTTCAGCGAGGACGGCGCCGGCGCCTACACCCTGATGGTCACCGAAACCGCCCCCGAACGCGCGCCCGAGGCCCTGGCCTTCGGGGCCACCGTGCAGGGCGAGATCGGCGACGAGGATTCCAAGGACGACAGTGACCGGGGCTTCGACGCCTATGTCTTCTCCGGCGTGGAGGGACAGCGGATTCAGGCCGTGATGCGGTCGGGCGATTTCGACACCTTCCTGCGCATCGGCTCGGCGGGCGGCGAGTTCGAGGAACTGGCCAATGACGACGACGGCCTGGGCGAGGGCACGGATTCGCGCCTCAACTTCACCCTGCCCGCGACCGGCGACTATGTGCTGCGCGCCTCGCCCCTGGGCGAGGACAGCGACGGCCTGTATGCGCTGGAGCTGATCGACCGAGGCCCCGAGCCCACGCCGGGCAGCATCCTGATCGGCTCGACCGCCCGCGGAACCCTGGCGGAGACCGACGCCAGCGCCGAGGACGGCAGCTTCTACGACGCCTACCGCTTCGACGCGAAGAAGGGCGACACCCTGATCGTCACCATGGTGTCCAACGAGGCGGACGCCTTCCTGACCATCGGCCGCGACAACGAAGGCGGAACGTTCGAGGCTCTCGCCAGCGACGACGACAGCCTGTCCGACACCCACGCCAAGCTGGAATGGGAGGTTCCGGACGACGGCGCCTATGTCCTGCGCGCGGGCTCGTTCGGCCAGGGCGAGACGGGCGCCTATGCGGTGACCATCGCGCGCAAGCCCTGACCGGCGCATGACGTCAGGGGTCGTCAGGCGCAACTGGCGCGGAATCTGCTAGGGTTTTCTCGGAGCAGGCGTTCCCGACCCGCCCGGCGCTTGCCGGATCGGGGGACTGGGCGGCGCCTCCGGGGACTGAGATGATGCGACGTTCGATCCTGGCGGCGGCTGCCGCGACCGTATTCGCGAGCCTGGCCGTGGCTGGCGCCGCCTCGGCCCAGACGACGATCCGGCCTGGCCAGACCGTCAACGGAGAGCTGACCAGCCGCGACGCCCGCTGGGACGGGGACAACACCCCGATGGATTGCTACGTCCTGCAGACCACAGCGGGGCAGAGCTATGTCATCGACTACCGGTCCGACGCCTTCGACGCCTTCCTGGCCATCGGGCGCGGCCGGAATTGCCAGGGCGGCAATCACACGGCGTTTGACGACGACAGCGGCGGCGGCCTGCATTCGCGCCTGACCCTGCCGGGAGACGGGCAGGTCTGGTTCATCCGCGCCAACGCCATCGCCGAAACCTCTGCGGGCGCCTATTCGCTGGCCGTCAGCGGCGCCGCGGCCCCGGCGCCGTCGCGCCCCGTCGGAAAACCCCCGGCGGGCGGCGGTTCGGCTCCCCCCGCGAACAACAACAACAATAACAACAGCGGCGCCGGCCAGTTCGCAGGAATGCAGCGCCCCACCGATCCGCAGGAACGCTACACCTGGGACGTCATCTGCAGCGCCGTGGACACCGTGGCTCTGATCGAATCCGCCGGTGAGTTGAGCGACGACGCCCTGATGGCCTGGGTCAATGAATCCGCCGTCCTGCACGAGGCCGCCTCGGCGTCCGCCCGGGCGATCGGCAAGACAGAGGACCAGATGAGCAACGAGGCCGCCACATACGGCGCCGCCTATTACGCGGACGGCAGCACGCTGCTGACCGACGTTCCGCCGATGGAGCTGCGCGCCGCCTGTCTGGCCGTCGCGCCGCGCTAAGCCTTCCACAAAGCCGGCCGCGACTTCAAAGGCACGCCAGACGCCCGCGCATCGCCCTGATGCGCGGGCGTTCTGTCAGGCGGCCCGCAGCGAGAGTCAGATTTCAAAAGGCGCATCCGGGCTGTCGGGCCGGATGATGGGAGACAACATCAAGGGAGCCGGTCATGCGTTCAGTCCTACTCGTCACAGTTCTGGCTGCGATCGCCGCGCCGGCCGCGGCACAGTCCACCATCCAGGTCGGTCAGACCGTCAACGGTGAGCTGAGCGCGACTGACTCCCGGCTGAACGACGGCAGCTATATCGATTGCTACGAGCTGCAGACCCAGGCGGGGCAGCGGCTGCAGATCGATCAGACGGCCGGCCTGTTCGACAGCTTTCTGTCGGTGACACGCGGCGGATGCCAGAACGCGACCGAGGTGCTGGCCCAGGACGACGACGGCGGCGGCGGCCTGAACTCGCGTATCGTGCGCGACGGCGACGGCGGCCTGTGGGGCGTCGTGGCCAACAGCATCGAGAGTGGCGTGACCGGCGGGTATCAGATCCGTGTCACGATACTGTCGCGGGGGGCGACCCCGGCCGCGCCTGCGGCCGCGCCGGCCTCCGGATCCGCCTTGCCCCGCGTGGAGAGCAGCTGGGCGACCGACGTTATGACCTGCCACGCGGCCTACTCCTCGATGACCTCCATGCTGGCCAAGGGGGTCGCGCCGACCGAGTACGGCAATGTCGCGCGGATCGACTATGGCGCCCGGGCGCAGCGTCTGCAGGGCCGACTCCAGGGCGACGCCGCCGCCGAATCGGAATCCTACGCCGGCAATTTCGAAATGATGGCGCTGGTGGGAGCCATGGGCGTCGCGCCGAACGGGGCGCCGAACGGGCATCGTCCGCTCGCGGAATACCTGACGGTTCTGGCCAACTGCGACCGCGCCTTCAACCTGACCCCCGTGACGGCCTACTAGGCCGAGGGCAGCAGGTCCCCGGCGAAGACGCGATAGGCGCCCGCGCGCACCCCGTCGGTGGCGCGGGCGATGTCCGGCGCGAAATAGTGGTCGCTGCCATAGGCGGCGGCCGCTTTTCTGACTTCCGCGAAGACCCTCTCCAGATCGGGCGAGGTGGTCAGGGGGCGGTGGAATTCCATGCCCTGAGCCGCCGCCAGCAGCTCGATGCCGACCACGGTCGCCGTGTTCTCGGCCATCTCCAGCAGGCGGCGCGCGCCGTGGGTGGCCATGGAGACATGGTCTTCCTGATTGGCGGATGTGGGCACGGTGTCGATGCTGCACGGATGGGCCACCATCCGGTTCTCGGCCACCAGCGCCGCCGCCGTCACCTGGGCGATCATGAAGCCGGAGTTCAGGCCGCTTTCCTTCACGAGGAAGGCCGGCAGCTCGCTCATCTTCGGGTCCACCAGGATGGAGGTGCGGCGCTCGGAGATGTTGCCGATTTCGCAGAGCGCCATGGCGATCTGGTCGGCGGCGAAGGCCACCGGCTCGGCATGGAAATTGCCGCCCGAGATGACGTCGCCGTCCTCGAAGAAGACCAACGGGTTGTCGGTGACGGCATTGGCCTCGCGCGCCAGGGTGGCGGCGGCGGCGTTCAGCACGTCGAGGATGGCGCCCATCACCTGGGGCTGGCAGCGCAGGGAGTAGGGATCCTGAACCTTGTGGCAGCCCTCGCGGTGGCTTTCACGCACCTCTGAGCCGGCCATCAGGGCGCGCAGGCGGGCGGCGACGGCGATCTGGCCGGGCTGACCGCGCAGGGCGTGGATGCGGGCGTCGAACGGCGCGTCCGACCCCTTCAGGGCGTCCACTGACAGGGCGCCGGCGGCGATCCCGGCGGCGAAGGCGTTCTCGGCCGCGAACAGTCCGGCCAGGGCCAGCGCCGTCGAGCACTGGGTGCCGTTCAGGAGGGCGAGGCCTTCCTTGGGGCCGAGGGTCACGGGCTTGAGTCCCGCGCGGGAGAGCGCCGTGACAGCGTCGAGCGTCTCGCCGTTGTGGCGCGCCTCGCCGACGCCGATGAGGACGCAGGACATGTGCGCCAGCGGCGCCAGATCCCCCGAGGCGCCGACCGAGCCCTTGCCCGGAATGACCGGCAGGACGTCGGCGGCCAGCATGGCGATCAGGGTGTCCAGCGTCTCGCGCCGGATGCCCGAGGCTCCGCGCGACAGTGACGCGATCTTCAGCACCATCATCAGGCGGGTCACCCCGTCCGACAGGGCCGGGCCGACGCCGCAGGCATGGCTGAGCACCAGGTTCTTCTGCAGGGTCTCAAGGTCCGCCGTGGCGATGGAGGTGTTGGCCAGAAGGCCGAAGCCCGTGTTGATGCCATAGACCGTGCGGCCCTCGGCGATGATGGCCGCCACGGTTGCCGCGCCCCTGTCCACATCGGCCCAGGCGGCGTCAGTGAGCGATACGGTGACGGGGCCGTCCAGCACCGTGCGGAGCTGGGCGAGGGTCAGGGGCGCCTGGCCGATCAGGATATGGGTCATGGCTCAGCCCTCCATCGACGGCAGGTTCAGGCCATTGGCCCGGGCGGCGTCCTTCGCGATCTCATAGCCCGCGTCGGCGTGGCGCATGACGCCGGTGGCCGGGTCGTTCCAGAGGACGCGCTCCAGTCGCCTGGCGGCCTCCGGCGTGCCGTCGGCGACGATGACGACGCCCGAGTGCTGGGAATAGCCCATGCCGACCCCGCCGCCGTGGTGCAGCGAGACCCAACTGGCGCCTGAGGCGGTGTTCAGCAAGGCGTTCAGCAGGGGCCAGTCGGACACTGCGTCCGATCCGTCCATCATCGACTCCGTCTCGCGGTTGGGGCTGGCGACCGAGCCGCTGTCGAGATGGTCGCGGCCGATGACGATGGGGCCTGAGAGCTCGCCCGACGCAACCATGTCGTTGAACATCAGGCCGGCGCGGTGACGGTCGCCCAGACCGATCCAGCAGATGCGCGCGGGCAGGCCCTGGAAGGCGATGCGCTCGCCCGCCATGTCGAGCCAGCGGTGCAGGCCTGCGTTGTCGGGGAAGAGCTTCTTCATCGCCGCGTCGGTCTTGCGGATATCCTCCGGATCGCCGGTCAGGGCGGCCCAGCGGAACGGCCCGATCCCTCGGCAGAACAGCGGGCGGATGTAGGCGGGCACGAAACCGGGGAAGTTGAAGGCGTTCTCCACGCCCTCATCGAAGGCGACCTGGCGGATGTTGTTGCCATAGTCGGTGACAGGGATGCCCATGGCCTGGAAATCGAGCATCGCCTGGACGTGATCAACGATTGATTTCTTCGCCGCGTCGGCCACGGCCTGCGGGTCGGACTGGCGCTTGTCCTCCCATTCGGCGACGGTCCAGCCCTTGGGCAGGTAGCCGTTGATCAGGTCGTGGGCGCTGGTCTGGTCGGTGACGAGGTCTGGGCGAACCCCGCGCCGCACCAGTTCGGGCAATACATCAGCTGCATTGCCCAACAGGCCGACGGATATGGCTTTCTTATCGCGGTTGGCCTGTTCGATCAGGATCATGGCCTCGTCGAGCGTCTCGGCCATGACGTCGAGGTAGCGGGTGCGAAGGCGCATCTCGATGCGGCTGCGCTGGCACTCGACAGCGAGGCAGGACGCGCCCGCCATGGTCGCCGCCAGGGTCTGGGCCCCGCCCATGCCGCCGAGGCCGGCGGTCAGGATCCACTTGCCCGACCAGTCGCCGCCATAGTGCTGGCGTCCGGCCTCCATGAAGGTCTCGTAGGTGCCCTGAACGATGCCCTGGGTGCCGATGTAGATCCACGAGCCGGCCGTCATCTGGCCGTACATCATCAGGCCCTTGCGATCGAGCTCGTTGAAATGCTCCCAGGTCGCCCATTTGGGCACGAGGTTGGAGTTGGCGATCAGCACCCGGGGAGCGTCCGCATGGGTGCGGAACACGCCCACCGGCTTGCCCGACTGCACCAGCAGGGTCTGGTCCGGCTCCAGCGCGCGCAGCTCGTCGACGATGCGGTCGAAGGCCTGCCAGTTGCGCGCCGCCTTGCCGATGCCGCCATAGACCACGAGGTCCTCGGGCCGCTCGGCCACCTCGGGGTCGAGGTTGTTCATCAGCATGCGCAGGGCGGCCTCGGCGGCCCAGGTCTTGGCGGTCATCTCCGTGCCGCGCGGGCTGCGGACGATGCGGGTGTTCGGGGTCTGTTGAGTCGTCATGAACGGCTCTCTACGCTGCCGCCCTATGACCTTGGAAGACTCAGACGCGCTCGGCTGGCGCTCGATGGCCGACCTTATCGGCGATCACCCTGACGCGAGCGTCGCCATCGTCGGCGCGCCGTTGAACGAGCGGTCGCTGACGCCGGGGCGGTGCGATCTGGCGCCGGCGGCGCTCAGGGCCGTGCTGCCGCGCTTTTCCGTATATGACGTCGAGACGGGGCTCGACCTGTCAGGGCTGAAAATCCACGACGCCGGCGATGTCACCCTGAAGGCCCTGTCGCCCGCCGACGCCTTCGGGCCGGTGCGGGACGCGGTGAGGGCGCAGAGCCATCGCGCCCTGACGGTGCTGGTCGGCGGCAACAACGCCGTGACCCGGCCGGGCGTGCATGCGCTGGGGCTGGAGCGTACGGCGGTGCTGACCCTGGACGCCCATTTCGACCTGCGCGACACCGATCAGGGCCTGACCAACGGCAATCCGGTCCAGGCGCTGCTGGAGGACGGACTGGACGGCCGGCGCATCAGCCAGATCGGCCTCGCCCCCTTCGCCAACACCCGCCGCGCCCATGACAAGGCCAAGGCCGCGGGCATCAGCGTGCGCATGGCCCGCGAGTGCCGCGAGCGCGGGCTGGCGGTCGTGGCGGCCGAGGAGCTTGAGCGCCTGTCGGGCCTGGCCGACACGATCTTCGTGGATTTCGACATCGATGTGATCGACCGCAGCCAGTGGCCCGCGTCGCCGGGTTCGCGCCCGGGAGGCGTTTCGGTCACGGACTTCTTCGACGCCGCCCGGGTGGTGGGCGCCCATCCGAAGGTGCGGGCCGTGGATCTGACCGAATATGATCCGTCGCTGGAAGTCGGCAATCTGGGCTCCCTGACCGCCGGGCGCTGGTTCTGTGAGCTGATGGCCGGGTTTGTCGCGCGTGGCTGAGCCGTTTGACCGCCTCATCACCGACTGCCGCATCGCCACCATGGCCGAAGGCGGCGCGCCGTTCGGGGCTATCGAGGACGGTGCGATCCTGATCCGTGACGGACGCATTCAGTGGTGCGGGCCGCGCGGCGACCTGCCGGCGCATGACGCCGTCACGACGGACCGGCTGGACGGGCGCTGGGTCACGCCGGGGCTGATCGACTGCCACACCCACCTGGTGTTCGGCGGCGACCGCTCGGGCGAGTTCGAGCAGCGGCTGAACGGCGCGACCTATGAAGAGATCGCGCGGGCCGGGGGCGGCATCGTCTCGTCCGTCGCGGCGACCCGGGCGGCGTCCGAGGACGCGCTCTACGCCTCGGCGTGTTCGCGGCTGGAGGGGTTGAAGGCCACCGGCGTCACCACCGTCGAGATCAAGTCGGGGTATGGCCTCGACCGCGCCGGCGAGCTGAAGATGCTGCGCGTGGCGCGCCGGATCGGACGAGAGGCGGGGGTGCGGGTGCGCACCAGCTATCTGGGTCTGCATGCTGTGCCGCCGGAGCATCGCGCGGATCGCGGCGCCTATGTCGATCTGGCGGTCGACGACATCCTGCCCGCCGCCCACGCCGAGGGACTGGTCGATGCGGTGGACGCCTATTGCGAGCCCATCGCCTTCTCGACCGACGAGGTGGCGCGGCTGTTCGACCGGGCGCGGTCGCTGGGCCTGCCGGTCAAGCTGCATGCCGACCAGTTGTCGGACGGGGGCGGAGCGGCGCTGGCGGCGCGATACGGCGCCCTGTCGGCGGACCATGTGGAGCACACCACCGAGCCGGGCGTACGGGCCATGGGGGAGGCAGGGGTGGTCGCGGTGCTTCTGCCCGGGGCCTATCTGATGCTGCGCGAGACGACGCCGCCGCCCATCGACCTGTTCCGCCGGCACGGCGTGGCCATGGCGGTGGCGACGGACTGCAACCCCGGCACCTCGCCCGTGGCCTCGATGACGGCGGTGCTGAACCTGGCCTGCGTTCAGTTCCGCCTGACGCCGGAGGAGGCTCTGGCGGGGGCCACGCGCCATGCGGCCCGGGCGCTGGGCCTGGCGGGAGAGGTCGGCGTCATCGCCCCGGGGCTGGCCGCCGACCTGGCCGTCTGGGACGTCCAGCGGCCGGCGGAGCTCTGCTACTGGCTGGGCAAGCCGCTGCTGGACCGGCGCTACCTCGCAGGCGAACCACAGGTTGGCTAACGCCTAAATCTAACTTAAGGTAGTATTCATCGACTCCATGTCAGGGTTCGGGAATGCAGCCGCACAGCCACCATGACCACGTCGAAATCGTGCTGATCTGCCTGCTGATCGGCGTGACGGGGCTGATGTTCGCCCTGATCGTCGGCCCTATGCTGGGCTGACGCCGGTCCAGCCCTGCCGCTCGGCCCAGGCGAGGGCCAGCTGAGGCCAGACGGCGGCGGGTTTTCCCTTGATCAGGCGGACGCCGAAGCCGTGGCCGCCTTCCTGGAACAGATGCGCCTCGGTGGTCACACCTGCGGTTCGCAGCGTGGACAGCAGGTTCAGGCTGTTCTCGACCGGCACGGCGGCGTCGTCGATGGCGTGCAGCAGGAAGGCCGGCGGGGCGCCGATCCAGTCCATCCGCTCCAGCGACCAGGCGGCGATCTGTTCGGGCGTCGGCGAGGCGCCCAGCAGGTGCAGCCGCGACCCGGCATGGGCGAAGGGATCGGCCATGGTCGCGACGGGATACATCAGGATGGTCAGGTCCGGCCGGTGCGAGGCCGCGTCCGCCGTATCGACGGGCTCATAGGTTGCGTCATGCCGCGCGCTCAGCAGTCCCGCCAGATGTCCGCCCGCCGATGCGCCGAGCACGGCGATGCGCGCGGGGTCCAGACCTTCGCCCGCCGCCCGGCTGCGGATCAGGCGCAGGGCCCGCTGGGCGTCCTGCAACGGCGCGTTAGGCCCCGCGGCCCAGCCGTCGGCAGGCAGGCGGTAGCGCAGGACGAAACAGGTGATGCCCTGGGCCGCAAACACCCGGGCGACATCCAGGCCCTCCTTGTCCACCACGGCCCAGCGGTAGCCGCCGCCGGGGACCAGCAGCATGGATCGGCCGTCCGGGCGCTCTGGCCGCATGACGGTCAGGATCGGGTCGGTGGTGTATTGCGCATAGCGGTCATGGAAGGCTGGATCGGTCGAGCGTTCGGGCACGACGGGGACCACGGTCACGCGCTCGCCGCCCGGCGCCGCGCCGGGCCACAGGCGGATGACCTCGGTCGGATCGGGCGGGGCCAGCTGCGACACCGGTGTCAGGGCTTGCGCTGGACGGGTCGTGGCGGCCAGGCCGGCGACGACGGTCGCGCCCAGTACGCCCCTGCGGTTCAGGGTCATGAGAATCTCCGGTCCCGGCGAACCGGGCGGAGAACAGGTTAGGCCAGCTCGACCGCGACCGCCACGGCCTCGCCGCCGCCGATGCACAGGCTGGCCACGCCCTTCTTGCCGCCACGCGCCTGAAGCGCCGCCAGCAGGGTGGTGAGGACGCGCGCGCCGGACGCGCCGATGGGGTGGCCCAGGGCGGTGGCGCCGCCGTTTACATTCAGCTTGGCGCGGTCGATGCCGAGGTCGTGCATGGCGATCATGGCGACGACGGCGAAGGCCTCGTTGATCTCCCACAGGTCCACGTCGGCGACCGACCAGCCGGCCTTCTTCAGCGCCTTCTCGATGGCGGGGACGGGGGCGGTGGTGAACAGGCCCGGTTCATGGGCGTGGGCGGCGTGGCTGACCACCCGGGCGACGATGGGCAGGCCCAAGGCCTTGGCCACGCTCTCGCGCGTCATCACCAGGGCGGCGGCGCCGTCGCTGATCGACGAGGCATTGGCGGCGGTGATGGTGCCGTCCTTGGCGAAGGCGGGTTTCAGGGTCGGAATCTTCTCCGGCATGGCCTTGCCGGGCTGTTCGTCCTCAGTGACCGTCTCGACGCCCTTGCGGGTCGTGACCTCGACCGGGACGATCTCGACCTTGAAGGCGCCGGACGAAATGGCCTGTCGGGCGCGGCTCAGGCTCTCCAGCGCATACTCGTCCTGAGCTTCGCGGGTGAACTGGTAGTTGCGGGCCGAGTCCTCGGCGAAGGCGCCCATCAGCTTGCCGGGGGTGTAGGCGTCCTCCAGCCCGTCCATGTACATGCTGTCGACGATGACATCGTGGCCGATGCGGGCGCCGCCCCGGTGCTTGGTCATCAGATAGGGCGCGCCGGACATGCTCTCCATCCCGCCCGCCACGATCACGTCGGCCGACCCGGCGGCGAGGGCGTCGCTGGCCATCATCACCGACTGCAGGCCCGAACCGCACATCTTGTTCACGGTAGTCGCCTCGACATGCTGGCCGAGACCGGCGCCGATGGCGGCCTGACGCGCCGGGGCCTGGCCGAGGCCGGCGGGCAGGACACAGCCCATGTAGATCTGCTCGACCTTCCCGGGGGGGACGCCGGCGCGTTCGACCGCGGCGCGCACGGCCGTAGCGCCGAGATCGGTGGCCTTAACGCCGGAAAGCGCGCCCTGGAAGCCGCCCATGGGCGTGCGGGCGAACGAGACGATGACGACGGGATCGGTCATGGGATGGTCCTTCGAATGTTGCGCCGCATTAGGGGAGGGGGCGGCCCGGAGGCAAGGTCAGAACAGTTTGCGCCGCTGGCGGGCGAGGGCGATCGGCGTGCCGTCCGCGCCCCAGACTGTGACGTCATCAACGGTCCAGCCGTGGTTCAGGTCCAGCATGCGGAACTCGAAGAAGGCCCAGCCGTCGGGCTCCAGCTCGGGCGTCGGATCGGTCAGGATGTCGTAGCGCAGATCGACGCTGGCCCCGCCCAGCGGCTGGGGCAGCACGGTGAAGGCCGGCGGATAGAGGGCGTCGAGCAGAAAACACAGCCGGGCCTCGTCCAGCGGACGGCCGTCGCGGGTGCGCATCCACAGCCGCTCGACGGCCGGCTTGCCGATATTGCCGCCGCCGATGCTGGGGCCGGTCTGCATCCGGTATTCGACGTGCCGGGTGAAGTGAGGGGCGAAGTCGCCGCTGACAGCGCGCTCGGGGTCGAGACTCTCGAGCGGGGGTGGCGGAGCCGCGAGGGGCTTCATCACCGCATAGGCGGCGTTGTCCTGGCCGTAGGTGGCGGTGGCGTGCAGGGTCATGCGCTTGCCGTCGCCGGCCTCGACCGAGGCGAAGGCCACACTGCGTCCGCCGCGCAGCAGCCGGGGCCGGTAGATCACAGGCGCGTCGTATCCCGCGGCGGCCAGATACTGGACGCTGAGGCTGCGCAGCGGCGGCTGGATGCCCAGACCCTGACGCATGGCGGTGGTGGCGTGCGCCGCCAGCAGGCCGCCGAACGGCTTGCCGTTCTCCGGCGCCATGCCGGACGGGCCGTTGGAGAAGGCGCCGGTCAGTACGGCGGAAAATGCGCCGTCCTCCAGCGGGGTCAGCGTCAGGGCGTCGGGGAGAGCGTGTCCGGTCATGGTGTCGGGTTAGCCGTGGAAAGATGCGGGCGGAAGCCCGAAGGCCCCGCCCGCCAGTCAAGGGATGCAGGAAACGCCGGTCACGGGTCTGAGCCCGACGTGTCCGTTGCCAAACAAGACTGACATGTCTGATTTGCGAATGCAACGTCAGTTTAAATAGGAAACCCACTTGCCAAACGCCTGCCCCAAGGTCACTTTCGTCCGTATGGGACGCACCGCAGACTATTCACGACAGAGCTGTACGATCGCCGCGACGCTGGAGGTCATCGGCGATCCGTGGACCCTTCTGGTCATCCGCGACGCCTTCACCGGCGTCAGCCGGTTCGAACAGTGGCAGGAACGCCTTGGCCTGGCCCGCAACGTCCTGGCCGCGCGGCTGAAGTCGCTGGTGCAGCACGGGGTGCTGGAGCCCCGCCTGTATTCCGAACGTCCGCCCCGTAACGAGTATGTGCTGACGGCCAAGGGCAAGGACCTCTACGCCGTGCTGGTGACGCTCCACGCCTGGGGCGACAAGCATGTCTATGGCGGCAGCACGTCAGGAGTGGACATGATCCACAAGACCTGCGGCCACTCGCTGACGCCACGCATCGCCTGCGCTCACTGCGAGGAAATCGTGAAGCCGCGCGAGATCGAACTGGTCCGCTCTGACAACCGGCCCACGGTCGGCGACGTCATGCCGAAAGACGAAGCGGCCTGACATGGCGGCCGTCACCCTGATCGGCAGCCCGGTCTCGCCCTATGTGCGCAAGGTGCTGGCCTGCTGCGCGTTGAAGGGGGTCGAGGTCGCGGTCGATCCGATAACGCCCTTCATGGGCGATGAAGCGTTCGCGCAGATCAGCCCGCTGCGCCGCATTCCCGTCTGGATCGAGGGCGACGTGACCCTGTGCGATTCCAGCGTGATCGTTCAGTTCATCGAGGAGACGCGTCCGGGGCCCAGCCTGTGGCCCGCCGACCCGGTCAAGCGCGCAAAGGCGCGCTGGATTGAGGAGTTCGCGGACACCCGCCTGTTCGACGTGCTGGGCTGGCGGCTGTTCTTCCAGCTCGCGCTGAAGCCCCGCTTCTTCGACGGCGAGCCGGACATGGCGGTGGTGGAGCAGGCGCGGGATGTCGATGCGCCGGAGATGTTCGATTATCTCGAAGGCCTGATGCCCGCGGAAGGTTTCATGTTCGGCGATGTGGGGGCGGCGGACTTCGCCCTGGCCCCGGCTTTCGTGAACGCGGCGGCGGTCGGATTGGAGGTCGACGCCGGGCGCTGGCCGCGCCTGGCCGGGTGGCTGCAGCGGATGAAGGAAGAGACGCCGTTGGGCGCGCTGAACAAGGCCGCGCGGACCCTGATGCGCACGCCGATGCACGCGCACCGCGATCGGCTGCCGGAACTCGGCCTGGTCGCCGCGGCGCAAAGCTGGCTGGGCGGCGCGGCGGTTCGGGGACCGATGACGCCGCAGTAGCCTCAGGGCTGGGGCCGCATCACATTGATGACCAGGCGGACGCCGCCGACCGGCTCCTCCTCCGACGTCCATCGATTGGCGACGACCAGAAGGGGGGTGTCATAGCCTCTGGGCTGGGCGGTCCATACGCTGGCCGCGGTATCCTCGCCGCTGGCCACGTTCTGCTGCTGCGGCTGCCAGCCGACCTCGGTCATGCTCCCCAGAAGGCCGTCGCCCACCCCCGCAGGCCCCAGCAGGACGATCTGGCAGACGCCGGGATCCCCGATCCAGAACACGAGGACCGCGGTGTCGCCCGGCGAGGCCGCGACATAGCCGGCGTCGGCGCGGGGGAAGCCCAACGGTCGTGCGCCATCCGGGGCCGGTGTCAGCTGGGCCATGCTGGCGGTCGCGTTGATCCGATCCCCATGAACCGGACCGGGCGCGAACAGCGGCACGCAGTATTGATACAGCACGGCGGCGGCCGCCTGATCGGCGTTGGGCCGCTCCTGGGTCATGCCCGGCGCGGCCATGGCGGAAAGCGCCAGGACGGCGGCTGAAAGCAGGGCGGGACGCATCATCTGATATCCTTGAAAGCGCGCGGACATTCCCACGGCGGGGCCGGTTCGCCAAGGCCGGCCACCACGCGCGGCCGTCTCGGTTTCCGTCTTTTCCTGGCCTGATGCAGGCCGATCACTCAGGCCAGCGGATCGCCGCGCAGGGCGATCAGGGGGATGACGATGTCCTCCTCGTCCTCCAGGTGCCGCAGCAGGATGGGACCGTTCGACGTGATGGTGTCGCCCAGCCGATGCGCGGCGTCCTTGGCCTCGCCGCCGCCGATCACCGCCTGATGAAAGGCCGAGGCGTCGCGGAACAGGGCCTCCAGCCGCGCGTGGATGGCGTCATGGTCGCGGTCCAGGAGGTCGATGCCGTGGGCGATGCGCGGCTCGACCCGGCGCATGGCGGGGAAATAGTGGCCGCTCTCGATGTTGTGGTGGGCGTCGAGGTGCTGGAGGAACTGCTGCACCGCCGGGATCAGGCGGCGATGCAGGTTCGGCGCGTCCAGCCGGTCGGCGCGCCACTGGGCGACAAGTTCGTCCATGTGGGACTGATGCCGGCGGAAGCCCTGGTGCATCTGCAGCCAGTGTCTGGCGATGTCGTTCAGCGACGGCTCGGCCCAGCGCCCGCGCGGATAGTCGGCGACCAGATACAGCATGTCGTCGGGCAGCCCCGGACGGCTCGCCAGCGGATGTGCGTCAGACAACGGCGGTGGTCGTCTGGATGAACCCGCCGCCCAGCAGGCGCTCGGGATCGGCCGGGTCATAGAGGGCGCAGGCCTGGCCGGGCGCCACGCCTTCCTCGCCGGTGTCGAACAGCACCGCGACCGAGCCGTCGATCATCGCCAGACGGGCGGGCGAGGGCGGACGGGTCGAGCGGA
Source organism: Pseudomonadota bacterium (assembly GCA_040385285.1). GTDB lineage: Bacteria > Pseudomonadota > Alphaproteobacteria > Caulobacterales > Caulobacteraceae > Brevundimonas. The sequence goes on along the minus strand of JAZKHQ010000013.1, from coordinate 80,307 downwards.
CGCGCGCCAGCACCGGCGCGCCCGCCTCGGCCGCCGCCTCGATCGAGGGCTCGTCGCCCAGCCAGTTGGTCTCGTCCAGCGTCAGGGATGCGGTCAGCAGCGCCTCGCGCGGGCCAACGATGACGCGGCGGTTGTCCGGGTCGAGCTTCGTCACGAACAGCGGCTCGCCCACGGCGACGTTCAGGCCCCGGCGCTGGCCGATGGTGTAGTCGGTGATGCCGCCGTGCCGGCCCAGAACCCGGCCGTCCATGTGCACGATCTCGCCCGCCTCGCGCCCCTGCGGCCGCAGCCGGTCGATCAGGGTGCGATAGTCGCCGGAGGGGACGAAGCAGATGTCCTGGCTGTCCGGCTTGGCGGCGATGCGCAGCCCGAGCTCGGCCGCCACGCCCCGCACCTGGGGCTTCTCCAGATCGGCCAGCGGGAAGCGCAGGTAGTCCAGCTGGTCGCGCGTGGTGGCGAAGAGGAAATAGGACTGGTCGCGCGAGTGATCGATCGCCTTTCGCATCTGCGGCCGCCCGCCGACGACCGACCGGCGGACGTAGTGGCCGGTCGCCATGGCCTCGGCGCCCAGGTCGCGGGCGACGTCGAGCAGGTCGCGGAACTTCACCGTCTGGTTGCAGCGGATGCAAGGCACCGGGGTCTGGCCGCGCAGATAGCTGTCGGCGAACTGGTCGATCACCGCGTCGCGGAAGCGGCTTTCATAGTCGAGTACATAATGGGGGATGCCGAGCGTTTCCGCCGCCAGCCGGGCGTCGTGGATGTCCTGGCCGGCGCAGCAGGCGCCCTTCTTCTTCAGCGCCGCGCCGTGGTCGTAGAGCTGCAGCGTCACGCCGACGACGTCATAGCCCGCCTTGTGCAGCAGGGCGGCGACGACAGTGGAGTCCACCCCGCCCGACATGGCCGCCACGACACGCGATCCGACCGGCAGACCGACCGCCGCGCGCGCGGCCTCGATCGCCCCGTCCATGTCCGGGCGGGCGATGTCGGGGATCGGGCAGATGTCCTCGGCCAGGGTCATGGGCGCCATATAGCGGCGCGATGCGCCGATTTCGAGGCTTGGCCTGAAACGACAACGGCCGCTCCCGTTTCCGGAAGCGGCCGCAGGTCGTCTCGGGAGGAAGACCAACTAGTTCCGGTAGTGCTGGATCCGCGTCGTGCGCAGGCCCTGCATGCCCCATTTGTCGATCGCCTTCTGCCAGGCGATGAACTCTTCCGCCGTCAGGCGGTACTGCGTCAGGGCGTCCTCGAGGCTCAGCAGACCCCCGCGCACGGCGGCGACCACTTCGGCCTTGCGACGGATAACCCAGCGGTCCGTGTTCGGCGGGGGAAGATCCCGCAGAGTCAGGGGCGTGCCTGTCGGTCCAACCACGTATTGTTCGCCTTTATTGTTCAGGCGTCGCTCTTGCAACATGGGCTTATGCCTCATTCACCACCACTTGAGTTGTGAATGTAGCCTGCTGCACCTAAGGGCCGTTTAAGCGTCGTGGTGAAGGAAGGAATAATATGCCTACCTTCCGCAACACTCTCGAAACCCTGAGTAAAGCGACGATTCATTGTGACTAACGACTAGTTACTTGGCGATCAGCGTTTGATGCTGATCAGTTCGGCCAGCATCTCATCGGCCGTGGTGATGATCTTGGACGAGGCGGAATAGGCCCGCTGGGTGGTGATCAGGCCGGTGAACTCGGCCGACAGGTCCACCGTCGAGGCCTCCAACTGAGAGGCGCCGATCAGGCCCGCGCCGCCGCTGCCCGCCGACTTCAGGTTGAAGGTGCCGGAACCCTGGCTGACCCGATAAGCGTTGCCCGAGGTCTCGGTCAGGCTGTCGGCGCTGGGGAAGGTGGCGATGGCCACCTGGGCGATCTGGCGGGTGACGCCGTTGTCGAAGATGGCGGTGACGAAGCCCTTCTCGTCGATCTTGACCTCGCTCAGGTTGCCGAAGGCGGTGCCGTTGGTCAGCGTCGCCTGCACGACCGAGGCGCTGTCGTACTGCGTCAGGCCGCCGGCGGCGGCGGTCAGGTCGAAGGACACGTCCTGGTCGTCGATGCCGAGGCCCGTGGCCCAGTTGAAGCCGCCCGCGCCGGGCGCGGCGGCGTCTGAAGCGCCGAAGTTCAGCACTGCGTTGGCCGGATCGGCGAACAGGGCGGCGGCGCCCAGGGCCTGCATGGCGTTGACGTCAAGGCGGCCGTCCTGGGTGAAGGCGACGAGGCCGGTCTTCAGCTGACCGTTCGTCAGGCCCGCGCCCGTCGAGACGTCGCCGGCGGGCACGGCGCGGATTTCGGCGTACCACTGGTTCGGCGTCGAGCTCTTCAGGAACGACAGGGCCAAGGTGCGCTGGCCGCCCTTGGAGTCCGAGACCGGCACTGTGACCTCGAAGTCCGGCTTCACCCCCGTGCCCAGCTCCGGATCCCACATGGCCATCGAGTTGGTGGTGATGTCGTAGGCGCCCGTACCGACCGGCGTGGTTCCGGCGGCCGCGGCCTCTGCCGAGACAGTCTGGCTGGACTTCAGGTTGGCGTTCAGCTGAACGCGGGTGGTGGCCTCGGCCGTGCCGCCGACCGAACCGACATTGATGGTGCGCAGGCGTCCCAGGTCCGACGGGTCGGTGGTGATGTTGCCGTTGGCGTCCACCGGCCAGCCCTGCAGATACAGGCCCGCAGTGTTCTTCAGATAGCCGAGGTTGTCGACGCGGAAGGCGCCGGCGCGGGTGAACAGCCGGCTGTCGGCGGGGGTCAGCTCTTCGGCCTTCTCGGTCACCACGAAGAAGCCCTGACCCGAGATGCCGAGGTCGGTCGACGAGCTGGTGCGCTGCAACTGGCCGTTCTGGCTGGTGAAGTGGCGGGCCGAGGCCAGCACGCCGCCGGCGGAATAACCCGCGCCGGAGCTCTGGCTGTTCACGACGGTCGAGAACTCGCCGATCGAGCGCTTGTAGCCGATCGTGTTCACGTTCGCGATGTTCTGCGAGATGGCCGCGAGGGCGGCGGAGTTGGCGGTCAGGCCGGACACGCCGGCCAGAAGGGCGCTGTTGATGCTCATGGAGGGAACTCCTTACGAAAGGTATTTCAACGGGTTGAAGGTCGAGGCGATGGATGCGAGCAGGCCTTGGCCCTCGTCGTCGCCGCCGGTTGTGGTGGGGGTGGTCGCGGCTGCGTGCTCCTCCAGCGCGATCACGCTGGACAGCGGCAGGATGGAGTTGCCGACGGTCAGATAAGGCTGGCCGTCATAGAGCTCGACGCCGGTGATGCGGCCGCGGATCAGCACCTGGCTGGTCACCGCGGCGCCCGCGCCGTCCTTGGCGACGACCTTCAGCGTGTAGACGCCGCCGTCGTCCATCTGGCCGCCGCCGGTGGTCTGGCCGTCCCAGGTGAAGTCGTGGACGCCTTCGCCCTTTTCCGGGCCCGCGCCCTGCCAGACGACCTTGCCGGCGCCGTCCAGCACCTGCAGCTGTACGTCGGTGGCGTCCTTGGCCAGTTCGTAGCTCCAGGTCGCCTCGCCGTCCTTGAGGGTGGTCGCCGACCAGACGGCCGAGGCGTCCTTGCCGATGTAATTGGCCGCGCCGGACAGGCCGCCGCCCTGCTGGGCCGCCAGCAGGCTGGTCAGCAGGTCGTTGGTCAACAGCTGCTGCTCCACGCCGGCCATCTGGGTCAGCTGGGCGGTGAACTGGTTGGAGTCCACCGGCGACAGCGGGTCCTGGTTCTTCAGCTGCGCGGTCAGCAGGCTGAGGAAGGTCTCGAAGTTCTGGTTCAGCAGCGCCGAACCCGAGGCGGTCCGGGCGGCGGCTGTGTTGGTGGATACGGCGTCGACCATGGGATCAGACCTTCAGATCGACGCGGTCGGGCGTCAGGGAAATAGACATCCAGCGGCCCGCGACGGGCGTGCTGATTTCGAGGTCGGCGTCGTCGTTCAGCCGGTTCGAGCGGGCGAAGGCGCGTTCGCGGCGGCCGTCGAAGCCGTCGCCGCGCGACTGCGGATCGCGGTCGGTGAATTGAAGCGCGTCATCGGCCAGCTTGAAGCCCTGGTCCTCGAGCTGGCGGCGCAGCTCGTCGACCCTGCCGCGCAGGTCCATGGCGGCGACCGGATTGTCGAAGGCGAGGCGCGCGGCCAGCTGGCCGTCGGCGTCGATGTCCAGGCTGACGTCCACGCGGCCGAGGCCTTCGGGCGTCAGGGCCATCTCAAAGCGGGTCGAGCGGCCTTCCAGCTTCCGGGTGATCTGGGCGGCGAGATGGGCCGTGGTTTCGATCGTGGCGCGCGACAGGCTGGACAGGCTGGCGGCCTGGACGTCGGCGGGCGCGACGCCGCCCTTCTCGGCCGGAGCCGTCGCCGTGGCGTTCGAGGACGCCGGATCGAGCGGCTTCAGGGGGGCTTCACCGAGGGTTTCGGCGGCGGTCTTCAGGGCGCTTGCGGCAGGCGGAGCGCCGGACTGTGCGGGATCCGGTTGCACCTGGGCGGCGGCTGACGGGGACGCGGGGGGGCCGGAAGCCTCAATGACCGGCGCATCGGCCGAAACGGCGAGCGGTCCAGGCAGAACCTCGCGCCCATCTTTGCGCCCTGTGGTCTTGGTCGTCGGGGCGGGCTCGACCGGGGGCGGGAAGGTCTGGGCAGGGGCGGAGGGGCCGCCAGGAACCGGCAGACCTGTCTTCGCGAACTTGAACGGCAAGGGAAGCTCGTCGAGCGTGATCTGTTCCGCAGGCGGGAGGGTCGGGCGCGTTTCCGCGTCGTCCTTCGGCCCCTTCGACGTCTTGTCGCCCTGATCGGCGGGGGGGCAGATTTCGACCTGGGTTTCGACGGGGTCCGGCCAGATCTGCGGCCCGGTCGAGTCCTCAAGCAGCTTGGTGAAATCGGACCCCGTGCCTGGGACCGGCGCTGTGCCGCCCGTGTGCGACGTTCCGTCGGTGGTCGGCGCAGTTTCGACGAAGATAGGCAGGCTCATAGGCACAGGAAGCGCGATGACCGGGGCCGAAGCCGCCATATCCTCTTGTTTCGCGCCTTCGGCAGGGGCCACTTCCACCTCGCCGCCCCCGATGACTTCCGCGAGCATGCCCTCGAACGCCGACGCATCACCCTCGGCCACGGGCGCAGCCTGGGCCGCGCCGGAAACGGCGGGCACGGAGGCGATGACGGACAGCAGGCTCTCAGCGGACATGGGTCGCCAGACGCGAAGGGTTCGGCGGCGCCTGCTGCGCCCAAGGTTCGCCAGTCCCGTCGCAAGTCACGGGCCAGTCGCGAAAATGACTTCAAGCAACTGAAAAGGCGCAATATTTTCCATGTTGTCGCGGCGCCGTCCTGCGCCGACCACGGTCGAATCTTGCCGCGCCACCGACGGTTTTTGCCCGGCGCCCGGCGGGTCTCTCAACTGGCCCGGCGCTTGCGCTCCGTATCGATCATGACCGCTGTGCGATTCATCATGTTGTTGAAAAACAAGGCGTTGACCGGCCGCATCCTTGCGAGCGCCGGGCAAAAAGCGCTTCCAGGCGGGCAGGCCTTGCCGGGCCGCGTGCGTCAGGAGGCCTGCTGATGTCGCTCAGTTCGATCATGAACACGGCAAACTCGGGCATGGCCGCGGCTCAGACCCAGCTGCGGGTGGTCTCGGACAACGTCTCGAACGTCAACACGCCCGGCTACGTCCGCAAGATCGCCGACCAGCAGAGCATGACGAACCAGGGCGTCGGCGCCGGCGTCGAGGTCACCCGCATCCGCCTGGCCACCGACCGCTTCCTCCAGGCCGCCAGCATGAACGCCGGCTCCGAGGCCGGGCGTCAGGGCGTGCGCTACGAACTGTATGACCGCATCCAGGCGCTGTTCGGAGATCCGGGCGGCGACACGGGCTTCTTCTCCAAGGTTGACGAGGTGTTCTCGGCCTTCGCCGCTTCAGCCGAGGATCCCGCCTCCTCGCCCCGTAGGCAGGAGGCCATGTTCCGCGTCCAGGCGCTGTTCGACGAGTCCGCGCGCGTATCGGGTCAGATCCAGTCCGTGCGCGAGGACGCCGACGGCCGCATCCAGAGCGCGGTCGAGCGCGGCAACGCCTTGCTGGAGCAGATCGAGAGCCTGAACGTCGAGATCGCCCGCGCGACCTCGACCGGCGGCGACGCATCGGGCGCCGAGACGGCCCAGGGCGCCCTGATCGGCCAGTTGTCCGAACTGATGGACGTGCGCGTCTCGGCCCGCGCGGTCGGGGGCGTGTCGATCCGCACCGGCGCCGGCGTTCTGTTGGCCGGAGAGGGTCATGCGACCCTGCAATACAACCGCGCCGGCACCGTGAACGGCGAGACGGCCTTCAACGAGATCTGGGTCACCGAGCCCCGCGGCCAGAAGCGCCCGCTGCTGGAAAGCATCACCTCGGGCCAGATCAAGGGTCTGGTCGAACTACGCGACGTCGACGCGCCCCAGGCCGCCGAGCGGCTGGGCGAACTGATGGCCCGCGTCGCCGACGAGCTGAACCGCGCCCACAACGCCTCGACCGCCGTGCCGCCGCCCACGACCCTGACGGGACGCAACGTCGGCCAATCGCTGGAAAGCGCCATCGCCGGGTTCAGCGGCCAGACGACCATCGCCGTGACCAATGCGTCCGGCGTGATCCAGGCGCGGGCCGACATCGTCTTCTCCGGCGCGACCATGACGGTGAATGGCGCGGCCGCCACGCCGACGAGCTTCCTGGCGACCCTGAACGCCCAACTGGGCGGCGCGGCCACCGCCACATTCGTCAACGGGGTGCTCAGCCTGTCGGCCACCGGCACGAACGGCGTGGCGATCGCCGATGACGCCACGACGCCGAGCGACAAGGCGGGGCGGGGCTTCTCGCACTATTTCGGCCTGAACGACCTGGTCACCTCGGACCGTCCGGCCTTCTACGACGCGGGCCTGACAACCACATCGCCGCACGGCTTCACCGCCGGCCAGACCCTGACCATGCGGTTCACGGGCGAGAGCGGCGCGACGATCCGTGACCTGACCGTCGCCGTCCCCGCCGGCGGCACGGTGGGCGACCTGCTCACCGCCCTGAACGATCCGGCGAGCGGCGTCGGCCGGTTCGGCGCCTTCGCCCTGAATGCGACGACCGGCGCCCTGACATTCACCGCCAACAGCAATCCAGCGCCGCGCCTGTCAGTGCTGGAGGACCGCACCACCCAGGTCCCGTCCGGCATTTCGGTGACGGAGATGTTCGGCATCGGCGGCGGCGTCCGCGCCTCGCGCGCCGATGGTTTCGCCCTGCGCACCGACATCCGCCAGAGCCCGTCGAAACTGGCGATGGCCCGGATCAACCTGTCGGCCGCCGCCGGGGTTTCGGCCCTGTCCAGCGGGGACGGGCGCGGCGCGCTCGCCTTGGCCGACGCGGGCCAGCGCACGACGACCTTCCAGGCGGCGGGGGACTCGTCCGGCGGCACGATCTCGATCTCGCGCTACGCCGCCGAACTGGCCGGCGACATCGGCGGCAAGGCGACCCTGGCCGCCAGCCGCAAGGACAGCGCATCCGCCCTCTACACCGAGGCCAGCGCCCGCCAGCGCGGCGAGGAGGGTGTGAACCTGGACGAGGAGCTGGTGCTGATGACGACCTATCAGCAGGCCTTCAACGCCTCCGCCCGCCTGATCCAGGCGGCCCGCGAAATGTACGACACGCTTCTGGGGATGATCTGATGACCCGGGTATCGACCTACGGAAACTATCAGTCGGCGCTGCTGGACCTGATGTCGGCCCAGACCCGGGCCCAGGACGCACAGGAGCGGGTCTCGACCCAGAAGAACGCGACGGATCTGGTCGGCTTCGGCCGCAGCTCGGAGACCCTGACGGCGCTGAAGTCGAGCCAGGCCCGCATCCAGGGCTTCATCGACACCGGCGAGGTGGTCGCCGCCCGGCTGGGCGCCCAGGACCTGGCCTTCAGCCGCATCGCAGAGGGGGCGGGGGGCGCGCGTCAGGCCATCGCCGACGCCCTGTCGTCGGGGCGTCTCGACGGGCTGATGCTGGAGCTGCAGACCCAGTTCCAGATCGCCCAGGACGGGCTGAACACCAAGCATCAGGGCCGCTATCTGTTTGCCGGCGGCAACACCGAGACCGCGCCGGTTCAGGTCATGACCATGGCCGATCTGGCCGCCGCGCCCAGCGTCGCCTCGACCTTCGCCAACGACAGCCTGAAGCAGGCCTCGCGCCTGGACGAGGGCACGACGATGGAGACCGGCTTCCTGGCCGACGAGGTCGGGACCGGCCTGTTCGAAATCTTCCGCGACATCCAGACGTATCACCAGACCACGCCGATCACCGGGCAGGGAACGGAGGCGATCAAGGCCTTCCTGACCGATCAGCTGTCGCGCCTGGATGCGGCTGCGGCTGACGTCACCAACTTCGCCGCCCGCAACGGCTCCATGCAAAACCGTGTGGACGCGATCCTGAAATCGCAGGATCAGCAGAAGACCTCGCTGGAAGAGCTGGTCTCGGACAAGACCGACGCCGACATGGCCCAGGCCCTGACCGACCTGCAGCTGTCGCAGGTCGCCATCCAGGCCTCGGCGCAGGTCATCAGCCAGCTGCGCCAGACCTCGCTGCTCGATTTCCTGAGATAAAGCGCTGTCTTGTGAGCGTGGCCGAACGAATACGGCTCCGCTGCGTTCTCATCCCGCGCCAGGCTTGACCATGTGCAAAATCAACGGGGCGTTCTAGTTTAAGGCATGGCCAAGGCGGACTTCCAGATCGATGCGGCAGGTGGCGGCGATGTGCTGCGCCTTACCGGCGACTGGACCACAGGCGGTCTGGGCCGCCTGTCGAGCCGGCTTGATGACGCGCTCGAGGGCCGCACGCTCACATCCATCGATCTGGCCGCGCTGGAGAAATTCGATACGGCCGGGGCACTGGCTCTGGTTCAGGCGACCCATTTCAAGGTTCCCGCCGACGCCTGGGCTTCGAGGCCTGAAGCCGGGCGCATCTACGCCATGGTGGAGAAGCTTGAGCGTGAAAGCGCGCCGCCGCCGCGGCGTTACGATCCCGTCACCCGCAGCTTCGCCAAGATCGGCCATGGCCTTTACGACATCGCCGGCGAAGCGATGGGGTCCATGGCCTTCCTCGGACGGCTGATCACGGCCACGGGCTCGGCGATCAAGCATCCGGGGCGCATCCGCTGGGCCGCCTGGGTCAGCCAGACGGAACGAGCCGGCCTCGACGCCCTGCCGATCGTCATCGTCACCAATTTCTTCATCGGCGCGGTGATCGCCTTCCTCGGCGCCGATCTCCTGACCCAGTTCGGCGCGGGCGTGTTCGCCGTGCAGCTGATCGCGGTCTCCGTGTTCCGCGAATTCGCAGTGGTCATCACCGCTGTCCTGCTGGCCGGACGTTCGGCGTCGTCCTTCGCCGCCGAGATCGGCTCGATGCGGATGAACCAGGAGGTCGACGCCATGCAGGTCATGGGGGTCAATCCGTTCCAGGCCCTGGTCATTCCGCGCCTGGCGGCCCTGCTGGTCATGCTGCCGCTGCTGACGTTCGCGGCCATGCTGGCGGGCCTGTTCGGCGGGCTGCTGGTGACCTGGAGCCAGCTGGCGCTTGGGCCGGCCTTCTTCATCCAGCGAATTCTGGACGATTCCGACATGTTCAAACACGCCATGGTGGGTCTGTCCAAAGCACCGGTCTTCGCCATCGTCGTCGCCTCGATCGGCGCGCGTCAGGGCATGGCGGTGGAGGGCGACGTGGAATCGCTGGGCCGGCGGGTCACCGCCGCCGTGGTTCAGGCCATCTTCGCCATCATCTTCCTCGACGCCGTGTTCGCCCTGATCTTCCTGGAGATGGGGGTATGAGCGACGAGCTTCACATTCCCGCCCTGAAGACCCCGCCCGAGCCGGTGGTGCGGGTGAAAGGGCTGCTGAGCCAGTTCGGCGAGCATGTGATCCACGAGAACCTTGACCTTGATGTCGAGCGAGGCGAGATCCTGGGCGTCGTCGGCGGTTCCGGCACCGGCAAGACGGTGCTGCTGAACACCATCCTGGGCCTCAAGGAGCCGGACGGCGGCTCCGTCTCCCTGTTCGGGGTCGACCGGGCCGAGATGACCAAGGCGGATGTCGCCTCGGTCGAGCGCAACACCGGGGTGCTGTTCCAGCAGGGGGCGTTGTTCTCGTCGCTGACCGTTCTGCAGAACGTGGCCTCGCCCCTGATCGAGCATACCCGCCTGCCCAAGGACATGATCAACGAGCTGGCCGAGATGAAGATCGCCATGGTCGGGCTGAAACCCGAGGCGCATCACATCAAGCCCGCGGAGCTGTCGGGCGGGATGCGCAAGCGCGTCGGCCTGGCCCGCGCGCTGGCGCTGGACCCGGAGCTGCTGTTCCTCGACGAGCCCACCGCCGGCCTGGATCCTATCGGCGCCGCCGCCTTCGACGAGTTGATCCGCAACCTGACTGACGACCTCGGCCTTACGGTCTTCATGATCACCCACGACCTCGACAGCCTTTACGCCATCACCGACAAGGTGGCGGTGCTGGCCGACAAACAGGTGGTGGCCAAGGCGCCGGTGCGGGAGCTGGAGACGTCAGACCACCCGTGGATACGCGAATACTTCCTTGGACCGCGCGGTCGCGCCGGCGCCAAGGCCGCCTAGGAGAGCGGGAAACAGATGGAAAGAGACGCCCATTACGCCGCCGTCGGCATCGCCACCGTCGCCCTCATGGCGGCGCTGATCGTGTTCTCGATCTGGCTGGCCCGCCTGTCGTTCAACAACGAATACGACGTCTATGACATCGTCTTCTACGGCCCCGTGCGCGGCCTGTCGGAGGGGGGCGAAGTCCACTTCAACGGCATCCGCGTCGGCGAGGTCACTGACCTGAACCTGGACCCGAAGAAGGGCGACCAGGTCATCGCCCGGGTCCGTCTGGACGCCACCACCCCGATCCGGGTGACCTCGCGCGCCCAGCTGGAGCCACAGGGCATCACCGGCCTGAACTATATCCAGATCACCGCCGGAACCGAGGGCAGCGCGCTGCTGAAGACTCAGTATCCGGAAAACGTCGTCCCGGTGATCCAGAGCCAGCCCAGCCCGATCGCGGAGTTGCTCAGCGGATCAGGAACCGTACTGGCCCAGACTGTGGACGCGCTGAACCGCATCAACCGGGTGCTGTCCGACGACAACATCCGCTCATTCTCCACCAGTCTGAAGAACGTCGAGGCGATCACGTCCGAGTTCGAGGCCCGCAAGGGCATGCTGGAACAGCTGGAGCAGGCCCTGACCAAGGCCAACAGCGCCATCGCCGAGTGGGAGGCGCTGGGCGCCAGCGGCCGCCGCCTGATCGAGACCGACGGACGCGAGGCCATCGCCAACATCAACGCCGCCACCGCCGATGCGCGCACGGCCATCGCCTCGATCAACCGCACGACCACGGCGCTGGAGCGGCCCGTGGCCGAGTTCGCCGACACCGGCCTGCCGCAGTTGACCGAGGCCATCGGCACCCTGAACGAGGCGGCGGAGTCGCTGCAGGAACTGGTCGATGACGTCCGCGCCAGCCCGCGCGAGCTGATCGCCCGGCCCGAGTCGAAGGAAATGGAGGTCCGCCCATGATCCGCACAGCTCTTCGCCTGAGCGCGCTCGCCGCCACGGTCGCCGCGCTCGGCGCCTGTTCCCTTCTGTCCTCGCCCGATCCGGTGCAGCTCTACCGCTTCGGCGGGGGGCCGGTCGCCGCGGGTGCGGCCACCTCGGCGGAGCCGGTCGAGATCGCGCTGCGCCGCATCGAGTTCGCCCAGGCCGTGCGCAGCGAGCGCATCCTGGGGGTCACGGGGACCGAGGCCGCCTATATCTCCGGCGCCCGCTGGGTCTCTCCGGCCCCTGAGCTGTTCACCGACGCCCTGGAAAGCGCCTTCGCCGGCGGTTCGTCGCGGGTGCGCCTGCTGGGTCCGCGCGAGATCACGCCGGGGACGCAGACGCTCGATATCGATGTCCGCACCTTCGAGGCGCGCTATGCGGTCAAGGACGGGGCGCCCACGGTGGTTGTCATCGCCCGCGCTCGCCTGCTGAACCGCGACCGCACCATCGACGCGGAGGAGACGTTCGAAAGCAGCGTCCCCGCCGGCGTCAACCGCGTGTCATCGATCGTGGACGCCTTCGACGCCGCGGTCACCGCCGTCACGGGGGACATCGTCGCCTGGACCGAGGCGAACGCGGGGGAATAGGCCTCAGGCCGCCTCCAGCCGGCGCTCCACGTCCGAGCGGCGTGTGCGGGTCTCGGCGACTTCGCTTTCGGCGGCTTTCAGGCGTGCGGCGACGGCTTCGCGGTCGCGCCACAGGGCCACGGCGTCCGGCCGGATGCGGCGCGGACGCTTGCCTTCGAGGCCCAGACCGGCGGTCCAGCCCTTGCGCCAGTCGGCCAGGCCGTCGATGGCGCGACGCAGGGCGTCAACCGTGCGGCCCTCGCTGTTCTGGATTGCACGGACCAGCGGCAGCTGACGCACGGCGGTCGCGACGGTTACGGCCAGCGCCTCGACCCGCGCGCGGAAGTCGGCGGCCGGATCGGGCGCGCCTTCCGCCGGCGCCGGCTGGGCCGCCAGCCAGGCGCGTCCGGCGACGACATGGGCGTTGAGGGTCTCGACCGCCTTGCGGCTATCGTCGATCAGCTGGTCCAGCACGCCGTGTTTGCGTTCGACGGCGGCCAGTTTTTCGGACAGCTCGGCAGCGGTTTCCTGAATGGCGCGTCCGGCGTCGGAGAAGGCGAGGCGGAACGACTTCAGCCGCTTGCCATGACCATCGAACAGACCGGCCAGCCCGCCGCGCGGGACCAGCGCCTTCGGGTCCAGTCCGTCGAGGCGGCCCTTCAGATGCGTCAGCAGGGCCGAGCATTCGGTCAGCTCGCCGCTGCGGGCGTCGGCGCGCAGGCGGTCGATGCAGGCGGCGACAGCGGCGCGGGCGTCCTCGGCGAAGTCGGCGGCCGGCGTCAGGCCGGCGCGGATGGCCTCGACCCGGGCCGCGTCCACAGGCGCGCCGCCGATGCCGCGATGCGTCCCGTCCCCCATCTCACGCCCCTCCATCACTCGGCCTTTTCAAGCCGTTGAAGGCACTATGACTACGCCTTGAGCCCGGCGGCAACCGTGTAGGTCGCCTCGGTCTTCGCCGCGACCTCGTCGAGGGTCACGCCGTCGGCCAGTTCGATCAGCTCCAGACCCGTACCGTCCGGCTTCACGTCGAACACGCACAGGTCGGTGATGACGCGGCTGACCACGCCCGTCCCGGTCAGCGGCAGGGTGCAGGATTTCAGCACCTTGGACTGGCCATGCTTGTTGGCGTGATCCATCACCACGACCACGCGCTTGACGCCGGCGACCAGGTCCATCGCCCCGCCCATGCCCTTCACCAGCTTGCCCGGGATCATCCAGTTGGCGATGTCGCCGTTCTCGGCCACCTCCATGGCGCCGAGGATCGACAGGTTGATATGGCCGCCGCGGATCATGGCGAAGCTGTCGGCCGAGCTGAAATAGCTGCTTTCCGCAATCTCGGTGATCGTCTGCTTGCCGGCGTTGATGAGGTCCGGATCGACCTCGTCCTCATAGGGGAAGGGGCCCATGCCCAGCATGCCGTTCTCGGACTGCAGGGTCACCTCCATCCCGTGCGGGATGTAGTTGGCGACCAGCGTCGGAATGCCGATGCCCAGGTTGACATAGAAGCCGTCCTGCAACTCGTGCGCGGCGCGGGCGGCCAGTTGTTCGCGGGTGCGGGCCATCAGGCGGTCTCCCTCTGACGAACAGTGCGCTGTTCGATGCGCTTCTCGGACTGGGTCAGGACGATGCGGTCCACATAGATGCCGGGGGTGTGGATCTGGTCAGGGTCCAGCGTGCCGGTCGGCACGATGTGATCGACCTCGACGACGGTGACCTTGCCGGCCGTGGCCATCATCGGGTTGAAGTTACGCGCGGTCTTGCGGAACTGCAGGTTGCCGCGCCCGTCGGCCTTCCACGCCTTGACGATGGCCAGGTCGGCGACAAGGCCGGTCTCCATGACGTAGTCGCGGCCGTCGAAGTTGCGCACCTCCTTGCCCTCGGCGACCAGGGTGCCGACGCCGGTGGCGGTGAAGAAGGCCGGGATGCCGGCGCCGCCCGCGCGGATGCGCTCGGCCAGCGTGCCCTGCGGGTTGAACTCCAGCTGCAGCTCGCCGGCCAGATACTGGCGCTCGAACTCCTTGTTCTCGCCGACGTAGGACGAGATCATCTTGGCGATCTGGCGCGTCTCGAGCAGCTGGCCGAGGCCGAAGCCGTCCACGCCCGCGTTGTTGGAGATGACGGTCAGGTCCCTGGCTCCCGAGTCGCGCAGGGCGGCGATCAGGTGCTCAGGGATGCCGCACAGGCCGAAGCCGCCGGACATGACGGACATGCCGTCGAACGTCAGGCCCTCAAGCGCGGCCTTCGCGTCGGGGAAAATCTTCCGCATCGCTTCCTCTTTTTCACCGTCTGATGAATATCGCGGCGTCAGCCGTCTCTAATGCGAGGGCCTAGCACATGGCAAGGCGCTGTCGCCACCGAACGGCTAACGAGGCCGGCCGATCGTCACGGGCTGCTTCGGCGGGGCGCCGCGCTCGCGGTATTTCGCGCCCTTGAGCATGCCCACCAGCGCCTCCCAGTGGATGCCCCAGGTCACCTTCCACGTCAGCAGGGGATGGGTGACGAAGGCGCGGATCAGGGAGGCATCGGTCAGGGGCCGGCGGGCGCCCGCGAAGCTGGCGGTCAGGATCTGGGTGTCGCCGCGCCGCACGGCCACCACCACCGACACCGCCTCTCCGGGCGGGCGGACGGTGAAGTCATAGGTCAGGCCCATGTCCATAAAGGGCGAGACGAACAGCTGCTTCTCCGCCGTCTGACGTACCGGCCCGGCGGCATCGGCGGGCACGGCCACCAGATAGGAATGCCGCTCGTGGAAGGTGTTGGTCACCTCGTACAACAGCGCCGCCAATGTTCCGTCAGGCCGGTGGCAGAAATAGACGCTGATGGGGTTGAAGCCGTAGCCGAGGATGCGCGGCATGGTCAGCAGCCGGATCGGCCCGCCGTTGATGGCGACTCCCGCGCCGGCCAGATGCGCCTCGATCTGAGCCCGCAGCGGCCGCCCGGAGCGGTCGCCGTGATCCGCCGCGCGCCAGCTCGTCAGGCCGAACTTGCCGCGCCGCAGCATCCGGGGCCGCTCCGCCTCGATCGTGTCGAGGTCCAGCAGCAGCATGTACGTCCGGTAGCGCAGCCGGTGGTCCAACGTCTTGACGCGCTGGTGGACGACTTCGCCGACATAGAGGGCGTTGGCCGTCACGCAGCCCTGTCCAGCGACACAGGTGCGGGCGGTGCGAGGTGGATGCGCCCGCTCTCATTCTCGACCGACCACGGCCGGCGCACGCCGCCCACGGCCTCAGCGGCGGCGAGACCGGCCTGAAGCCCGTCTTCGTGGAAGCCCGATCCGAACCAGGCTCCGGCGAACCAGACGTTACGGCGGCCCTGCAAGGTCCACAGGGACTTCTGGGCTTCGACCGCACGGGCGTCGAACACGGGATGCTCATAGTCCCATTCGCCGAGGATCAGCGACGGATCGGGCTCGCGCGCCGGGTTCAGGCTGACGAACAGCGGCGGCCCGGGCAGGGACTGAAGTTCGTTCATCCAGTAGGTCACGCCGCCTTCGCCCTCGCGGTCGGAGTAGCCCAGGTGCGTCCAAGCGGCCCATGCCTTGCGCCGCTTCGGCATGAGGCCGATGTCGCGGTGCAGCACCACGCGGTTGGGCCGGTATTCAATGGCGCCGAGAAGGTCGCGCTCTTCGGCAGACGGCGCCTCCAGCAGCTTCAGTGCCTGATCCGAGTGGGTGGCCAGGATGACGGCGTCGAACTGCTCCAGCCGTCCGTCCTCGAACCGCAGCGCTGCGCCGTCGAAGCCCCGCACCACGCCGGCGATCCTGGCGTTCAGTTCGATCCGCCCGCCGAAGTTCGCGACCATGCGGCTGACATAGGCGCGGCTGCCCCCGTCGACGGTGCGCCAGGTCGGCTTCAGGTCCAGCTTCAGCAGGTTGTGGTTCATGTAGAAGCGCACGAACGACGCCGCCGGATAGTTCGCCATCTGGCCCATGGTGCAGGACCAGATCGCCGCCGCCTGGGGCATCAGATGCGCCTCGCGGAACAGAGGGCCGAACTCCTTGCGGGTCAGGTAATCGTCAAGCGACTCGCCGGTTCGCTCCAACTCCGGCAGGTCGCGCGGCGCCTCCTTCTGGAAGCGCAGCACGTCGCGGATCATGCGCCAGAATTTGGGGCTGGCGTAGTTGCGCTTCTGGGCGAACAGGGCGCCGAGACCCTGGCTGCAGTATTCGAAGGCCCCGTCGTCGATCGACACGGCGAACGACATGAAGGCCGGCTTGGTCGGCACGGCCAGATGCTCGAACAGGGCCGACAGGTTTGGATAATTGCCTTCGTTATAGACGATGAAGCCCGTGTCCACGGCGACGGGAGCGTTCGGCGACGGCGCGTCCACGGTGTTGGAATGGCCGCCGATACGGCTGTCGGCCTCGAACAGGGTCACGTCGTGGGTCTTGGACAGGAGCCACGCCGCCGACAGGCCCGCGATGCCTGAGCCCACCACGGCGATGCGCCGACCCGGGGCGGTTGGGGCGGCTTCGGCGACAAGGTGGGGGCTCATGCGGTCTCCATTCGGCGGGCGAACTTCAGCTACGCAACGCATTGGCGGGCGGATGAGTCATCCGTCGCGTCTCTGCGCACGTAAATCCCTGCAATCAAAAGCAACTCGAGATCGACAACCCCCGTTCGATCCGCTCAGGATGAATGCATGAGTCTCGCCAACATCGCTATCCGCCAGCTGCAGGACGCGCCCTTCCCGGACTTCGTCACCCGGCCCGCGATCGACAGTCTGGTGACGGAGGCGAGGAAGCGGCTGGACCGCGAGGGGCCGCACGACAGCGCCGCCTTCGCCGCCGACATGGCGAAACGAGCCATCGCCGAGCACACGGACAAAGCCAATCAGCAGCACTATGAACTGCCGGCCGAGTTCTTCGAGATATGCCTCGGCGCGCGGCTGAAATATTCCTGCTGCCTCTATCCGAAGGGCGACGAGACGCTGGACGAGGCGGAGGAGGCGGCGCTGGCCGAGACCTGCGCCCACGCCGATCTGCAGGACGGCCAGCGCATCCTTGAGCTCGGCTGCGGCTGGGGCTCGCTGAGCCTGTGGATGGCCGAGCAGTATCCGAAGGCCCGCATCACCGCCGTGTCGAACAGCCACGGCCAGCGCGGCCACATCGAGGCCGAGGCGAAAAAGCGGGGCCTGACCAATCTGACGGTCGTCACCTGCGACATGAACGATTTCCAGAGCGACGGCGGCTTCGACCGCATCGTCTCGGTGGAGATGTTCGAGCATATGGCCAACTGGCGCGCCCTGCTGACCCGGGCGAAGGGCTGGCTGAAGGCGGACGGGCGGATGTTCATCCACGTCTTCACCCACCGCGACGCGCCCTACCGCTTTGATCACGGCGACAGTTCCGACTTCATCGCCCAGCATTTCTTCACCGGCGGTGTCATGCCCAGCCACGCCCTGGCGCGGCAGTTCCCGGACCTGTTCGAGGTCGAACAGGAATGGACCTGGAACGGCGTCCACTACGCCCGCACGGCCAACCACTGGCTGGCCAACATGGACGCCGAGGCCGACCGGGTGATGGAGCTGATGACCGAGACCTACGGCGCGGACGCCAGGCTGTGGCGCCGACGCTGGCGTCGGTTCTACCTCGCCACCGCGGGCCTGTTCGGCAACGACGATGGAAACACCTGGGCCGTCAGCCATTACCGCCTGAAGCCCGCCTGACCGGAGCGACCCATGCTGAAATACATCATCGCCTATCTGGGCGCCGGGGTGACCTTCGCGGCCATCGACGCCGTGTGGCTGACCACCATGGCCAACCGGCTCTATCGGCCCGTGATCGGCTCGATCATGACGGACAAGCCGGACATGAAGGCGGCGGTCGCCTTCTATCTGATCTCCATCGCGGGGACGGTCTTCCTTGCCATCGACCCGGCGTTGCGGGAGGGCAGCTGGACGCGGGCGGCGCTGAACGGCGCGGTGCTGGGCTTCGTGGCCTACGCCACCTACGACCTGACCAATCAGGCGACCCTGAATGTCTGGTCCACGAAGCTGACCCTGATCGACCTGGCCTGGGGCACGGTGCTGACCATGACGTCAGCGCTCGGCGGCTACTTCGCCGCCCGTTGGGCCGAGGGGAAGTGGGGCTGACCCCGGGTTTCGATTTCTGACGGAAGCGCCCGGCGTCTTGACCGGAGCCGGGTCGAGGTTGGATGAGGCCGTGTGACGTTTCGATCACCGGGGGATTCCACATGACCTTTCTGAAGCGCGCCGCCATGGGCGCCCTGCTGCTGGGCGTCAGCGCCTGCGCCACGGCCGGCTATCTCGACCCGACCGCGGCCCCGGCCTTTGGCCAGGCGACGCTGAGCGCAGGCTTCACGCCCGATCCTTATCTGGTGGATATCGTGGCCGGCGGCGATCTGGATGCGTCCAGCCTGGGCGCCGGTTGCGCCGGCGGCATCGCCTCGTCGCCGGATTTCCGCGTGACCTATCGGGCCGGCGCCTATCCGCTCAGCTTCGCGGCTATCTCGGGCTCGGACACGACCCTCGTCATCAACGGTCCGGATGGGCAGTATCACTGCGACGACGACAGCGGCGGCGAGGGCGACCCGTTCATCAGCTTCACGCGGCCGCAGTCCGGCGTCTATGACATCTGGGTCGGCGTTTACGGCGGCGGAACGGCTGATGCGGTGCTCTATGTCTCCGAAGAGTGATCGTCAGCGTTAAGCCTAATCCTCGCGCGGCAGGCGTCGGCGGTGGCTCTTGTCGCATTTTTCGGCTTATGTGCCCGCGTAAGGTTAAGCGTTCGGGGGCGTAGCGCGTGCGTGCCGGCATCAACAGTCTGACCGCGGCCCTGGTGGTCGGCGTCCTGATCGGCCTGGCGATGACGCAGGACGGCCGCAGCTGGCTGCGTCAGCCGACCCTGTTGCTGGGCGGCAGCGCCAACGCCTCTGACTCCGGCCCCGCCGTGTCTCCGCCCGCCGCCGAGCCCGCGAAGATCGTGCCCGTCGCCCCGCTGAAGGACCGCTACGCCCAGACCGGCGCCCTGCGGATCGGCGTGTTCGGCGACAGCATGGCCGACGGCCTGTGGGCAGGCCTCTACCGGGATCTGCGCGGCGTGGACGGTGTCACCGTCACCAAGTTCAGCGAGGTCTCCACCGGCCTGTCGCGCTACGACTATGTGGACATTCAGGCCAAGACCGCGCGCCAGCTGGACGAGAACCCGCTGGACGTCGCCGTCATCCTGTTCGGCACCAATGACGCCCAGGGCATCAGCATGGACGGCCAGATCCATCCGTTCGGCACAGAGGGCTGGAAGGCCGCCTACGCCCGCCGCGTGGACAATCTGGTGGCCCTGCTGCGCAGCCGAGGGACGGCGGTCTACTGGGTCGGTCTGCCGAAGATGAAGAAGGCCAGCTTCGACGGCCGCATGACGATCATCAACGACGTGGTCGAGGCGCGGATGAAGGCGCTGGGCGTGCCCTATATCGAGACCACGGCCCTGACCTCGAACGCCGAGGGCGAATACGAGGCCTATCTGTCGGGCGCTGACGGCCGCCGTCAGCTGATGCGCGCCAACGACGGCATCCACATGTCGATGGCGGGCTATCTGCGCATGAGCGCACCGGTCGCCGAGCGGCTGAAGCTGGACGCCGCGATCCAGCCGCGGCCGGCCGCCGTCCCGGCCGCAACCCCCGCCGCGCCCGCCGCCTGACCATGCGTCTTGCGGTGCTGGCCCTGTCGCTCGGACTCGCGGCCAGTCCGGCCCTGGCCCAGACAGCCTATGAACCGACCATCCTTCCCGCTCCGGGCGAGACGGTCTGCCCCGGCGGCCTGTGCCAACACGAGGCCCTGACGCCGCTGTTCGAGGCGCTGGCCGCCACCGAGGCGGGCGAGCGCGATACGCCTGTCCACATCCTCCAGATCGGCGACAGCCACACCGCCGGCGACCGTATCACCGGCAAACTGCGTGCAGACCTTCAGGCGCGGTTCGGCAATGCGGGGCGGGGTGTTCTGCCGGCGGGCGTGCCTTGGGCCGGCTATGCCCCGTTGCAGGTGGAAGTTACGGCGGCGGACTGGGTCCTCACGCCCATGATGCTTACGCTCCGGGCGGGCTATGGAGCGCGAGGCGTCGGCCTGACCGGCGCGCCAGCTCCCACCTTCGGAGCCGCCCCTCGCCTGAGGCTGAGCTTCGACCCGGGCAACGAAGCAGGCAGCATCGGCTTCTGCGGACGCACGAATGCACGGCTGACATTGGCCGCAGACGGCCAAAGCCAGGATATGGTCGTGGCGGGCTGGGAGGGGCGTCCCGACTGCGTGACGACCTCACTGTCGCAGCAAGCCCGTGAATTGATTCTGATGAATGTGAGCGGCGAGGGGCCTTACGACCTGTTCGTGAAGACCGGTCGTCCCGGCGTGATCGTTTCCAACCTTGGCATCGTAAGCACGACCCTGCGTGATCTGGCCGCGCGCGATGATGAGATCGCGGCGGTTGAACTCGCCTTCTGGAATCCGCAACTGGTCGTACTGGCCTACGGCACCAACGAAGGTTTCGACGACGACCTCGATTCCATCGATTACGAGCGGCTGCTGAGGGCCCAGATCGAACGGATGCGGCGTCTTGCTCCCCAATCCGCCCTGATGATCCTCGGCGCCCCCGACGCCCTGCGCACCGGCGAGCCCGGCGGGTGCAGCGCCGACGGCCGTCGGCGTCCGCCGCCGAACCTGGCGGTGGTCCGCGATGTGCAACGGCGGGTCTCAGCCGAGATGGGCGTGGCGTTCTGGGACTGGCGTGGGCGTATGGGCGGGGACTGTTCGGCGGATCGACTGGCGACGATGACGGAGCCGCTGATGCGCGGCGACCGGGTGCATTTCACATCCGAGGGCGCCGACTGGATCGGCGGCATCCTCAGCCGTGACCTGATGGCCGCCTATGACGCGTGGAAGGGGGAGGCCGAGTAGATGCTGTTCCCCACGCTCGCCTTCGGCGTCTTCTTCCTGTTCGTCTATTTCACCTCGTGGTCGCTGGATCGCGAGAACGGGCGGCGCAAGCTGTTCCTGCTGCTGGCCAGCTGGTTCTTCTTCGCCCAGTGGGACTGGCGTTTCGTCGGCCTGCTGATCCTCAGCGCCCTGCTGAACTGGGGTGTTGCAGCTCTGATTGCGCGCACGGACGAGAGCGGCAGGCGGAAATGGCTGGTGGCGCTGGGCGTCGCGGTGAACCTGCTGATCCTCGGCTTCTTCAAATACTACGGCTTCTTCATCGAGCAGCTGACCGACATCCTGACCCGCGTGGGGTGGGAGCGCGACCTGCCGCTGCTCCAGATCGTCCTGCCGGTCGGCATTTCATTTTTCACCTTCCAGGGCATCAGCTACGTCGTGGACGTCCACCGGCGCACGACCCCGGCGGCAAAGAGCCTGCTCGACGTCATGTTGCTGATGAGCTTCTTCCCGCACCTGGTCGCGGGGCCGATCGTGCGGGCGTCCGACCTGCTGCCCCAGTTTGACCGCACCCCGCGCCTGACCCGCGAGATGGCGACCCACGGCCTGCTGCTGATCGTCTGGGGCCTGTTCAAGAAGACGGTGATCGCATCCGAGTTGTCGGTGCGTCTGGTGGACCCGGTGTTCTTCGACCCGACGGCCTACGGCGCGCTCGATATCGCCGCGGCCGTCTATGGCTATGCGGTCCAGATCTATTGCGACTTCTCAGCCTATTCCGACATGGCCATCGGGATCGCCGCCCTGCTCGGCTATTCCTTCCCGCGCAATTTCGACCAGCCCTACCGCGCCAGCTCGATGCAGCAGTTCTGGCGCCGCTGGCACATCAGCCTGTCCAGCTGGCTGCGCGACTACCTCTATGTGCCGCTGGGGGGCGGCAAGAAGGGCCTGATCAGCTCCTGCATCAACGTGTTCATCACCATGCTGCTGGGCGGGCTGTGGCACGGGGCGGCCTGGACCTTCGTGGCGTGGGGCGCGCTGCACGGGGGCGTGCAGGTGATCGAGCGGCTGGCGCGCAAAGCCTTCGGCGAACGCAAGGTGATGCCGACCATTCTCGGCGTGCTGATCACCTTCCACATCGTCTGCCTGGGCTGGATCCTGTTCCGGGCCGAGAACTGGGGCATCGCGGTCGCAATGCTGCAAGGGCTCGGGCGTTTCACCCCGGCCCTGATGGTGACGCCGCTGCTGCTGACCCTGATCGTCGGCGGGCTGGCCATGCACTGGCTGCCGCCGCGCGCCATCGAGGGCGTGGCCGAGCGGCTGAAGACGGCGCCGTCCCTGACGCTGGCCATTCTGGTCGGGATCGCCTTCCTGCTGGTTGAGGCCGTGCGCCCGGACGGCGTGGCCCCCTTCATCTATTTCCAGTTCTGAGGCGTTGAGACGGCGATGAGCGACGAACCCGAACAGCCCCTCGATCCGTTCCCCACCGCGATCCCGGCGGCCTCGCCGTTCCCGCCGCTCGAAGGCGAGGCGGCCGAACCGGTCACCGACTGGGTCGCCGCGGCCGACCCCCATGACCTGCCGACGCGCGAGAGCAAGCTGGTCGCGTTGGGCCGTTTCGCCTTCCCGCCGGCGCCGCCGCTGGACGACGAGGGCGTGGCCGCCCGCGACCGCCGCTGGACCAGCCGCACCATCGCCTTCCTCGCGGTCTTCATGCTGATCTTCAACGCCGCCTCGATCCAGAACTGGTCACGGCAACAGGCGCCGGGCTGGGTCACCTCGACGGTGCAGCAGCTGTCGGATGTCTGGTCGACACAGTTGACCCAGCTGGGCGCCGACCAGCCGCGCCATGCGGTCCGCACCGCCTATGACAACGCCCGCGCCGCCCGTTTCCCTGGACAGCCTGCCGCCCAGCCCTGATGCTGGGGGTTCACATCCGGAAGGCTCTGACGTGCGCGCATTCCTGAAATCCCTGTTGCGCGGCGGGGCGGCGTCTGGCGGCGCCGCATATCCGTCCAGCCTGAAATACGCCGGCGAGGGCCCCCTGCAGGTTCTGGCCATCGGTGATTCCTGGGCCAATATTCCGGGCCTTGAGGCCGGCCTGGCCGAGGGCGTGGGCGGCCGGGCCGTCACCTACGGCTATTCAGGCCATACGGCGGGTCAGATCGCCGCCCGGCTGAAGGGCGGCGACGCCGCTTATCTGTCGGAAACCCTCGGCCGTCTGCCGGCGGTCGTCTTCCTGGTGGGCGTGAACGACGCCTATCTCCACGTCGGCCCTCGGGCCTACGGCGAGGCCGTGAGAGAGCTGCGCGCCATCGGCGCGGAGCTGGCCGACCGGGTCCATGTGGTCGAGGTCCCCCGCGTCAACATGCGGGCGCCCGAGCCATGGTGGGGCTCCCGGATCAAGCGCCTAGTGTATCGCTGGGTGTTCGACCTTGGGGCCACCGACGCGACCGACCGCTATCGCAGGACGGCGGCGGCCGACATCACCTATGACGACTTCATCGCGAGCTTTGCGGGGCATGAGGAGGATTACGCGGCGGACGGTCTGCACCTCCGGCCCGAACGCTACGTCGATCTCGGCCGCCATATCGGGCGACAGCTGAACCGCGTCGCGGAGTGAAAGCGTCGTCAGGATCGGAAAGGTGCGCGCCGTCGCGGATCACGGCCTGATGCCGCCATCATAAAGGGAGGCTTCCATGAAGTTGATTGTGAAGGGCGCTCTGGCGCTGTCTCTGCTGGCCGCCACGTCGGGCTGCGAGTCGCTGATCACCGGCGGCGATCTGATCCGCGAGGGCCAGCCCATGGCCCGCTTCGTGTTCGAGAACCGCTCGGACGGCCAGCCGTTCGACACAATCCTGATTTCGACCTGCGACGCCTCGTCCTACGGCCTCGACCGCCTGCCGAACGGCGTCACCATCAATCCGGGCCAGTCCTACGAATGGGACGTGTCGGCCGGCTGCTATGACGTGATGGCAGGCATGGTGGGCCAGGGCCAGACGCCGGGCGAGCGCATCAACATCCCCGCCGGCCGGACCTTCGTCCTCTATTACGACGGCCGGGGCTCGTCGCAGTCGAACGTGCGCTGAAAAGGGACGATGGTGGGTGATGTAGGGTTCGAACCTACGACCCGCTGATTAAGAGTCAGCTGCTCTACCAACTGAGCTAATCACCCGGACCATTCGTCCAGCGAAGTCCTGCAAGGACCGCGCCGCTTCGCCTGTTCCGGTCTGGGATCGGTTCCGGCGAGGGGGCGGACATAGAGGCAATGCCCCACTGACGCAAGGGGATTTGCGCGCGCGTTCCCGTTTGTCGCAGGAGCGGCTAGGGTCATCCTTGGAATCAGCCGCACGCGAGCGGCGCGGGGGAGACGCGACACATGGCCTTCTGGAACCGCCGGCGGTCGATCGACGCCATGCTGGCCCCGCACGACGGGCCGGCGATGAAGAAGACCCTCAGCTGGCCGCACCTGCTGGCGCTGGGTGTCGGGGCCATCGTCGGCACGGGCATCCTGACCCTGATCGGGGTCGGGGCGGGTCTGGCGGGTCCGGCGGTGATGATCAGCTTCGCTCTGGCGGGTCTCGTGTGCGCCTGCGCCGCTCTGGCCTATGCCGAGCTGTCGACCATGATGCCGGCGGCGGGCAGCGCCTACACCTATTCCTACGCCGTGCTGGGCGAGCTGTTCGCCTGGGTCGTGGGCTGGAGCCTGATCCTCGAATACTCGCTGGTGGTGTCTGCGGTGGCGGTCGGCTGGTCCGGTTATGCGGTCGGCTTCCTGAACGGGATGGGCGTGGACCTGCCGACCATGCTGACCGTCGGTCCCCATGTGGCAGGCGGGCTGGTCAACCTGCCGGCAGTGTTCATCATCGCCGTGGTCACGGGCCTGCTGCTTCTGGGCACCCGCGAAAGCGCCACGCTGAACGCCATCCTCGTGGTCATCAAGATCGCGGCCCTGATCGCCTTCGTCGCCATCGCCCTGCCGACCTTTGACAGCGCCCACTTCACGCCCTTCATGCCCAACGGTTTCGGCGCGCCCTTCGTGCAGACGGGGGTGATGGCGGCGGCCGCCGTGATCTTCTTCGCCTTCTACGGCTTCGACGCCATCTCGACGGCGGCGGAAGAGACCAAGCGGCCCGAGCGCGATCTGGCCATCGGCATCGTCGGCTCCATGCTGATCTGCACGGTTCTGTATCTGGTGGTCGCCGCCGCAGCCATCGGCGCCGCGCCGGTCGCCAGTTTCGCCGACAGCCCGGAGCCCCTGGCCCTGATCCTGCGCGAGATGGGGCAGGGGACGGCGGCCCAGTGGATCGCCGCGAGCGCCGTCGTGGCCCTGCCCACGGTGCTTCTGGCCTTCCTGTTCGGCCAGAGCCGCATCTTCCTCGGCATGGCGCGCGACGGTCTGCTGCCGCGCGGTCTGGCGAAAATCTCGGCCCGGGGCGTGCCGGCGCTGGTGACGGTCTTCACCGCCATCGTCGTGGCGGCGCTGGCTGGCGTGATGCGGCTGGATGAACTGGCATCCCTGGCCAACGCCGGGACGCTGGCGGCCTTCTTCGCCGTGGGGCTCAGCCTCGTGGTGCTGCGGGTGCGCGATCCGAACCGGCCGCGCGTGTTCAAGGCGCCCCTGTGGTGGCTGGTGGGCGGCGTCTGCATGATCGGCTGCGTCACCTTCTTCTTCAGTCTGCGCCCTGACACCCAGAAGTATTTCCTGATCTGGAATGCGATCGGCCTGGTCGTCTACTTCGGCTGGTCGGCCTGGAACTCGAGGCTGGCCAAGGGTGAGGAGACCGCCGCCTGATGGCCGCGCGGGACCTTTCGGGCGCCGTCGACTTCGGGGTGCTGGAGCGCATGACCGGGGGCGACGACGCGATCACCGAAGAGGTCCTGGGGCTGTTCACCCAGCAGGCGTCGATGTGGGCGCCGATGCTGGATGTGCGCGACGAGGGCTGGCGCGACGGCATCCACACCATCCGGGGCGCCGCGGCCGGCATCGGGGCGGGGGTTCTGGCCCAGGCCTGCGCCGTCGCCGAGATGGTCGACAAGGCCGACGCGCCGCCCCTGCTGGATCGGGTCCGCGATGCGCTGGATGAGGCGCTGGCCGACGTCGCGGCGTATCGCCACGAGCTGATGCTGCGGAGCCTTCGGGGCTAGCCCCGCGTACGGTCCCAGGCCGCGAACTCATGGGCGATGCAGCGGTCGATCAGCAGCCGCCAGACCGGCTCGGCGATATCGGCCGACAGGCCGGCGTCCTTCGCCGCCGCCAGAACCTTGGCCACCACGTCCTCGATGCGGGCGTCGTCATGCACCAAGTCGCGGCTCGGCTTGATCCGCGCGGCGGCGTCCATGTAGCGCTGGCGCTCGGCCAGCAGCAGCACCAGCGCCCGGTCCAGAGCGTCCACGCCCTGACGCACCTCGGCCATGGTCTTGCAGTCCTGAGGCGCCGTGCGCACGTCGATCTTCACATCAGCCGACAAAGGCGCGCTCCAGCACATAGTCGCCGGGCTCGGCGTTCGAGCCCTCCTTCAGGCCATACTGCTCCAGCAGTTCGGCCGCTTCCTTGATCATCGCCATCGAGCCGCACAGCATCACGCGGTCGCGCTCGGGCGAGAAGCCTTCCGGCAGGCCCAGATCGCGGAACAGGTCGCCGCTGCGGATGCGATCAGTGATGCGGCCCGGCGTGTCGAACGCCTCGCGCGTCACCGTGGGATAGTAGGTCAGCTGCGCCTTCGCTTCGTCGCCGATCAGCGGATCCTCGTGGATGCCGTGGGCGAAGAAGTCGCGATAGGCGAGATCGGCGACGTTGCGCACCGTGTGGGTCACGATCACCTGGCCGAAGCGGGAATAGGTGTCCGGATCGCGCGCCACTGACAGCCAGGGCGCCAGCCCCGTGCCCGTGCCCATCAGCCACAGCCGCTCGCCGCCGCTGACGGCGTCCAGCACCAGGGTGCCGGTCGGCTTCTTGCCCATCAGGACTTCGTCCCCGGCCTGGATCTTCACGAGGCGGGAGGTGAGGGGGCCGTCCGGCACGGCGATCGACAGGAACTCCAGCTCCTCGGCCCAATGCGGCGAGGCGATGGAATAGGCGCGCAGGATGGGCTTTCCGCCATCGGCGCCCGGCAGGCCGATCATCACGAACTCGCCCGAGCGGAAGCGGAAATCCTCGGGCCGCTCCAGCGCGAAGCTGAACAGCTGGTCGGTCCAGTGTTTGACCCACAGCACCTTCAGGGCGTGGAACGGGCTGGCTTTCGCTGGCGGGGGCGATACGGCGGCGTCGGTCATCGCGGGTGTCTTTAGGGGGTGTCGGGCGCGCGGGAAAGGGCAGCGGTGTCGCGGCTCTCAAAGGGGGATGACGGCGCCGGTTTCTCCCTCTAGCGTCCGCCCCCATGCGCACAGTTCTCCTTACCTCCGCCCTCGTTCTTTCCGCCGCCGCCGCTCACGCTCAGACCGCCGACCCGGCCGTCCTGACGCCCGAGCGGGTCTTCGCCAACCCCAGCCTGTCCGGCCCCGTCGCCCGGGGCGTCAGCCTGTCGCCTGACGGCGAGCTGGTGGCCTTCCTGCGGTCGCGGCCCGACGATGTGGACGTGCTGGACCTGTGGGCCGCGCCGACCGGCGAAGGCGAGCCCTACAAGCTGCTGGACGCCCGGGCGCTGGTCCCCGATGCGGGGGAACTGTCAGAGGCCGAGAAGGCGCGGCGCGAGCGGATGCGCATCAGCCAGCGCGGCGTGGTCGAATATTCCTGGGACGAGCAGGGCCGCTACATCCTGGCGCCGCTTGAGGGCGACATCTTCCTCGCGACCCGCGCCGATGGTTCCGTCCGCCGCCTGACCGAGACCGAGGCCGATGAGATCGACGCCAAGGTCAGCCCGGAGGGCAACTTCGTCTCCTGGGTCCGGGATCAGGATCTGGTCGTCTACGATCTGGCCACCAGCACGGAACGCGACATCACCACCGACGGCGATGGCCTGATCACCTGGGCCACCGCTGAGTTCATCGCCCAGGAGGAGATGGACCGCGACACCGGCTACTGGTGGAGCCCGGACGAAAAATACATCGCCCTGCAACGCACCGACGAGTCGACCGTCGACGTCATTCCCCGCCTCGACATCTCGGGCGGCGGCGCCCGGGTTATCGAGCAGCGCTATCCCCGCGCCGGCCGGCCCAATGCGGTGGTCGAGCTGTATGTCCAGGACGTGGCCGCGAACCGCCGGGTCAAGGTCGACCTTGGCGACAATACCGACATCTATCTGGCGCGCGTGAACTGGTCGGCGGACGGCCGCACCCTCTATGTCCAGCGCGAGTCACGGGACCAGAAGACGCTCGACCTGCTCAGCGTCGATCCGGCCACGGGCGCCAGCCGCGTGATCTCGACCCAGACGTCCGACGCCTGGGTCTCGCTCAGCCACGACTTCAAGGCGCTGAACGACGGCAACTTCATCTGGTCGAGCGAGGAGACCGGCTGGAAGCACCTGTATCTCTACAACCGCGACGGTCGCCGCATCCGCGCGATCACGCAGGGCCAGTACCCGGTCAAGTCTCTGGATGGCGTGAACCAGCGGACAGGCGAGGTCTTCTTCACCGCCTCGATGCGCGATGGGCGTGAGGCACCGACGGAACAGCAGATGTTCCGCGCGTCCCTGCGTCGCACCGTCACGCCCGTGGCGATCACCCCGGCGGGCGGCTGGTGGAGCGCCTCGGTCAACCGCACGGGCACGGCCTATGTGGGCAACTACACCGACCTGAACACGCCGATGCAGTCGGCGCTGTATCGCGCGGACGGGACCTTCGTGCGCTGGATCGAACAGAACAAACTCGACGAGAGCCACCCCTTCTATCCCTACCTGTCGCGCCGGGGCGAGACGACCTTCGGCACGATGGAAAGCCACGGCGAGACCCTGGTCTGGCAGATGACCACGCCGCCGGGCTTCGATCCGTCGAAGACCTATCCGGTGGTGATGCAGGTCTATGGCGGTCCGGGCGGCGGCGGGGTCAAGCGCGGCTTCCAGAGCGCCACCAGTCAACTGTTGACCGAGGCCGGATACATCGTCTTCCGCCTCGACAACCGGGGCGAAGGCTACCGCTCGGCGGCGTTCAAACAGGCGCTGTATCTGAAGATGGGACAACCTGAGATCGACGATCAGGTTCTGGGTGCGAACTATCTGAGATCGCTACCTTATGTGGATGATAGCCGCATCGCCATGATGGGCTGGTCGTACGGCGGGTTCATGAGCCTGATGGCCATCACCGAGCCGCGCATGGGTCTGGCCTCGGCCATCGTCGGCGCGCCGCTGGCGAACTGGAACCTCTACGACACCCACTACACCGAGCGCTTCATGTCGACGCCGGAAGGCAACGTCGAAGGCTATGCGGCCTCCGACGCCATTCCGCGTCTGCCGAACATGACGGGGCGGATGCTGCTGATGCACGGCATGGCCGACGACAACGTCATCCTGGAGAACTCCACCCGGATCATGGACGCCATGCAGGCGCGCGGCGCCCCGTTCGAACTGATGCTCTTCCCCGGCCAGCGCCACGGCGTCCGGGGCAACGAAAGGCAGCTGATGCAATGGCGGACGTATCTCGACTTCCTGGATCGCACGATTGGGTCAAGGGCGCCCGCCGCGCAGGACTGATCGCTGCGGTCGCCAGCTGCCTCATCAGCAGCGGTGCGGCTGCACAGGATCCGACGCGCGGGAATGATCGCGGCGCGTTGCCGGACTGTGCCGAGGTCGTCATAGATGCGAGTTGGGCCAGCGCGCTTCCAACAGATGTCGGACCAAGCCATTGCTTGAGGGATCGGACCCAGACGAGGGCCGTTCTCCTTTGGGCTCCCGGCGTGGACCGTGTGCCTGTGCCGACCACGCCGGGCATCGTCGGCCTCCCCATCCTCCTCAAGGACAACATCGAAACCGCCGACATGCCGACCACGGCAGGCTCGCTGGCGCTGGCCGCCAATGCGTCGGGCCGTGATGCGCCGCTGGTGACCCGTCTGCGCGCCGCCGGCGCCGTCATCCTCGGTAAGACCAATCTGTCGGAGTGGGCCAACATCCGCTCGACCAATTCCATCAGCGGCTGGAGCGCCGTCGGCGGCCAGACGCGCAATCCGTACGACCCCGAGCGCACGCCCTGCGGCTCATCGGCGGGCAGTGCGGTGGCGGTCGCCATCGGCCTGGCCCCTGCCGCCATCGGGACCGAGACCAACGGCTCCATCGTCTGCCCCGCCTCGGTCAACGGGGTGGTGGGCTTCAAGCCGACAGTTGGCCTCGTCAGCCGCACCCACATCGTCCCGATCAGCCACAGCCAGGACACCGCCGGGCCGATCACCACCACGGTCGAGGACGCGGCCATCATCCTGACCGTCATCGCCGGCTCCGATCCGCTCGATCCCGCAACGGCAGAGGCCGATGCGAGGAAGGTCGACTACCGTGCCGCACTGGATGCCGGCAGCCTGAACGGCGCCCGCATCGGGGTGATGCGGTTCCTGTCGAAGAATTTCTCGCCGGATACGCAGGCTGCGTTCGAGCAGTCGCTGCAGGCCATGCGCGACGCCGGCGCGGTGCTGGTCGAGATCGAGGAAGGCCCGAACATCGGCGCCATCGGCCAGGCGGCCCTGACCGTTCTGATGACCGAGCTGAAGGCCGACATGAACGCCTACCTCGCCTCCACAGACCCGGAACAGGTTCCGACGCGGACGCTGGCCGACCTGATCGTCTTCAACGATGCCGAGCCGCGCGAGACCGTGCTGTTCGGCCAGGAGCTGTTCCTCCGCGCCGAGGCGACCAAGGGTCTGGACGACCCGGAATACATCGAGGCCCGCGCCAGCTCGTTCCGCATGGCGGGACCCGAGGGCATCGACCGCCTGATGGCCGAGAACACCGTGGTGGCGCTGGTCTCGCCGACGACCTCGCGCGCCTGGACCAACGACCCGAACGATGACGACCGCTCGCAGGGGTCTTCCAGCACCCTGGCCGCCGTCGCCGGCTATCCGCACCTGACCGTGCCGATGGGCTTCGACCGCGGCATGCCCGTGGGGATCAGCTTCATCGGCGGCAAATGGGATGACGCGCGAATATTGTCGCTGGGGTACGCCTTTGAGCAGCGGACGCATGCGCGGCGGCCGCCGAGCTTCTAGCCCCGCTCCTCTTACTTCCTTTCGTCATTCCGGGCGGAGAGGCGCGCAGCGGCTCGCAGACCCGGAACCCAGCGGCGCCGCGACGGCGGCGAAACCCTGACTTATGAGGTCGGCTCGAACATCGCCTTCGCTTTGCTACGTCGCCGCTGGGTCCCCGGTCTCGCTGCGCTCGCCGGAGGATGACGAAAGAAAACAAGGCGCCATTCCGGGTCTTGCCCCTCTCCTCCATCCGCGCGACGGTCTGCTTAACACGGGGCAGGGGCCACATCATGCACATCACCAAGGTCGGGCTCGGCGCCCTCATGCTGGCGGCGTCGCTGACGCTCGGCGGCTGCATCATCATCCAGGCCCCCTCTGACGACATGGCCTGGACAGAGGCGGCTTGGGACGAGGCCGAGGTGGATGCCGCCGCCATGGCTGCGGTCGATGCCGCATCGGCCGCCATGGACGCCGCCGCCATGACCGATGGCGACGACCACGAGCCCATGGACGGTCCCGAGTATGGAGCCCCGCTGAGGGGCTGCCCGCAACTGGCCCTCGACGAGGGCGGCGATCCGGATGGCGAGCGGTTCGGCTCGCGCCTGTGCGTATTCGACCGCGTCATGACCAATGCGGTCCTGACCTGGGCCGAGAGCGTGGACAGCGTCACCTGGACGGAGGCTCAGGGGATCACCGGCCTGCCTATCCTGCTGAAGGACAATATCGAGACCCGCGACATGGCGACGACCGCCGGATCAATGGCCCTGATCGGCAATGCGCCGGGCCGGGACGCGCCGCTGGTCGCACGGCTGCGGGCATCCGGCGCCGTGATACTGGGCAAGACCAATCTGTCGGAATGGGCCAACATCCGCTCGTCGGCCTCGTCCAGCGGCTGGAGCGCGGTCGGGGGCCTGACCCGCAACCCTTGGGATTACAGCCGCAGCGCCTGCGGCTCCTCCTCCGGCTCCGGCGCGGCGGTGGCCATCGGCCTCGCTCCTGCCGCCATCGGCACCGAGACGGACGGGTCGATCACCTGCCCGGCGGCGGTCAACGGCATCGTCGGCTTCAAGCCCACGGTCGGCCTCGTGTCGCGCACCGGCATCGTGCCGATCAGCCATTCGCAGGACACCGCCGGCCCCATGACCCGCACGGTGACGGAGGCCGCCATGGTCCTGACCGCCATCGCCGGATCGGACCCCGCCGATCCCGCCACGGCCGAGGCGGACCGCCACAGGACCGACTACCGCGCCGCCCTGAACACCGGCTCCCTGCGTGGGACCCGCATCGGCGTGGCCCGCTTCCTGACCGGCTACCACGCCGCCACCGACGCCGTGTTCGAGGCGCAGTTGCAGGAACTGCGCGACGCCGGCGCCGTGCTGGTCGAGATCACCGACGGCCCCGACATGGGCGCGATGGGGACGGCCGAGTTCGCCGTTCTGATGACCGAGTTGAAGGTCGACCTGAACGCCTACCTCGCCACGACTGATCCGACGCAGGTGCCGACCCGCACCCTCGCCGACCTCATCGCCTTCAACATCGCCACGCCCCGCGAACTCGAACTGTTTGGCCAGGAGCTGTTCATCCAGGCCGAGGCGACGAAGGGTTTGAACGACCCTGCCTACATCGAGGCCCGCGCCACCTCGTTCCGCCTGGCGGGACCGGAGGGCATCGACAAGCTGCTGAGCGAGCATAACGTCGTCGCCCTGATCGCCCCGACCACGGCCCCGGCGTGGAGCATCGACGTCATCGATGGCGACCACTACCTCGGCGCCGCCAGCCAGATCGCGGCGGTGGCCGGCTATCCGCACCTGACCGTGCCCATGGGCTTCGTGCGGGGCATGCCGGTGGGGATGAGCTTTATCGGCGCCAAATGGGACGACGCCCGCATCCTGTCGCTGGGCTATGCCTATGAGCAGGCGACGATGCACCGCCGCGACGTGCCCTGGGGCGACGACGATCATGAGGGTGACGATTGGCAATCGGTGCTGGCGCCCCTGGCAACCCTGCCCGAGAACGACCGTTAGGCCCTGATGGAAAAGCTGTTCGTCCGCTTCGCGACCTTGACCGCCAAGATCGCGGGCAAGCCCTGGACCTTCATCGCCTGCCTCAGCATCGTGCTGGTCTGGGCCGTCTCGGGGCCGGTCTTCAAGTTCAGCGAGACCTGGCAGCTTGTGATCAACACCGGCACCACCATCATCACCTTCCTGATGGTCTTCCTGATCCAGAACACCCAGAACCGCGACGGCGCGGCGATGCAGGCCAAGCTGGACGAGCTGCTGTTCTCGGTGAAACAGGCCGACGACCGCTTCATCGGCATCGAGCACCTGACCGAAATCGAGCTCGAGGCCATTCTCGACGAGGTCGAGAAGCGGGGGCTGGCCGTCGCCGCGGGCAAGCCGCCCCGCGCCATCCCCGGCAAGCGCGACCGGGGCGTCGAGGTTGAGGCGGCCCAGCCTGCGAAGGCGTCGCCGAAGCGCAAACCCGCGCCCCGCAAGACCAAGTGAGCGACCTGATCGCCAACGTGGTGGGCGCCGGCGCCGCGCTGTGCTCCATCACCAGCTTCGCGCCGCAGATGATCAAGATCTGGAAGGAAAAGGACGCGTCGTCCGTCTCATTGAAGACATACGCCCTCACCGTCACCTGCTTTGTGCTGTGGGTGATCTACGGCGTGCTGATCGGCGCCTGGCCGATCGCCATCGCCAACGGCTGCGCCCTGTTGATGGCCGCCGGGGTGCTGGCGATGAAATGGCGCTTCGACCGGCGCTGACAGGGGCGGCGAGGGCGGCTAAGACAGGCTCATGTTCAAATCCGTCCTGGTCGCCAATCGCGGCGAGATCGCCTGCCGCGTCTTCCGCACCGCCCGCCGCATGGGCCTGCGGACCATCGCCGTCTATTCGGAAGCCGATGCGAAGGCCTTGCACGTCCGCGAGGCCGACGAAGCGGTCCTGATCGGTCCCGCCGCCGCGCGCGAGAGCTACCTAGACCCGCAGAAGGTTCTGGCGGCCGCGAAGGCCACCGGCGCCGAGGCCATCCACCCGGGCTACGGCTTCCTGTCCGAGAACGCCGACTTCGCCGAGGCTGTGGTCGCGGCCGGCATCATCTGGATCGGCGCGCCGCCGGCCTCGATCCGCGCCATGGGGCTGAAGGACGCGGCCAAGAAGCTGATGGTCGAGGCGGGCGTGCCGGTCACTCCCGGCTACATGGGCGAAGACCAGAATCCCGACCGCCTTAAGAAGGAAGCCGACGCCATCGGCTATCCGGTGCTGATCAAGGCCGTGGCCGGCGGCGGCGGCAAGGGCATGCGCCGGGTCGATGCCTCCGAGGCCTTCCTTGATGCGCTTGCGTCCTGCCAGCGGGAGGCCGCTTCCAGCTTCGGCGACGACCGGGTGCTGATCGAGAAATACATCCTGTCGCCGCGCCATATCGAGGTTCAGGTGTTCGGCGACAGCCATGGCGAGGTGGTGCATCTGTATGAGCGCGACTGCTCGCTGCAACGCCGCCACCAGAAGGTGATCGAGGAGGCCCCGGCCCCCGGCATGAATTCGGCCACCCGCGCCGCCGTCACCGACGCCGCCGTGCGGGCGGCCAAGGCCGTGAACTACGTCGGCGCCGGCACCATCGAGTTCATCGCCGATGCGTCAGAGGGCCTGCACGCCGACCGCATCTGGTTCATGGAGATGAACACCCGGCTGCAGGTCGAACACCCGGTGACCGAGGCCATCACCGGCGTCGACCTGGTCGAATGGCAACTGCGCGCCGCCGCCGGGGAGCCGGTGCCGCTGAAACAGGCCGATATCCCGATGAACGGCTGGGCCATGGAGGCGCGGCTGTATGCCGAGGATCCGTCGAACGGGTTTTTGCCGAGCATCGGGCGGCTGGACCACTTCGTCATGCCCGACGACATCCGCGTCGACACCGGCGTGATGCAGGGCGGCGAGGTCAGCCAGTTCTACGACCCCATGATCGCCAAGCTGATCGTCCATGAGGACACGCGGGAAGAGGCGGCCGCGTCGCTAGCTGAAGCCTGTGCTGAGGTCGAGGTCTGGCCGGTCAGGACCAACGCCGGCTTCCTTGTCCGCTGCCTCGAACATCCGCGCTTTGTGGTGGGCGATGTGGACACCGGCTTCATCGCGGCGGAGGAGGGGATGCTGGCGGCGCTGGAGCTTTCTGAAGCCGTCATCGACGACGCCAGCGACCTGCTGTGGCGATCCAGGGCCGTTGATCCCAACGATGCCTGGGACACAGAGTACGGCGCATGGGGCTTCCGGCTCAATGCGCCTCCGGTGAGGGAACACACCTTCTTTGTGGATGGCGCCGAACACCACGCGCGATACCAGAACAATCATCCGGTCATCGGCTACGGCCCTGAGATCGACGGCGGCTTCGTGGTCTTCCATCGTGGCGATGCGCACACGGTGTCTCGCCACGCGCCGCGCGGCGCCGCGTCCGGCCCCGCCTCCGACGGCTCCCTCCGCGCGCCCATGCCGGGCAAGGTCGTGGCGACGCCCGCCGCAGCCGGGGACACCGTCGCCAAGGGGGCGCCGATCGTGGTGGTCGAGGCGATGAAGATGGAACACGCCCTGACCGCGCCCTTCGACGGCGTGGTCGAAACGCTCAGCGTGGCCGTGGGCGAACAAGTTAACGACGGGACGGTGCTCGCCGTCGTCCGCAAAACGGAGAATGCATGATGCTGAAGATCACGGGACTGGCCCTCGCAGCGGCCCTGACGGCGGGCGCGGCACAGGCCCAGCAGACGGACATGAAGCCTGAAGACCTGGCCGACCTGCAATGCGTCGCGGTGTTCAGCTACATCGCCGGCGTTCAGCCCGAGGCCGCCGATCAGGTGGGCGTGGCGGTCTTCTATTATCTCGGCCGGCTCGAGGGTCGCACCCCGGGGGTCGAATGGCTGGACCGGGTGCGCACCTACAGCAACACCGTCTCCGTCCAGGACCTGCAGGGTCATCTGGAGCGCTGCACCAACCGCCTGGTCGAGCGCGCCGAGATGATGCAGACCGTGGGCTCCGCCATGGCGGACTCAGCCAAATAAGCGCCCCGGCTGTGCACAAGAGTGCGTCCATGCCTCTGAACCTGATCAAGCTGTGCGTCGGAGTCGCCAGGGTGGAGACGCTGGAACGCCGCGCGGCCAAGGGCGAATGGCTGACCGTCCACACCCGCATGACGCCCAAGCGCGCGACGGAGCTGGAGGACGGCGGCTCGCTTTACTGGGTCATGAAGGGTTCGGTGACATGCCGGATGCCGATCCTCGACGTGGCGACGAAAGGGGAGGGCAAGGCGTCGCAATGCCTGATCCGACTGTCGCCAGACGTCATCCGCACCGCGCCCCAGGCCCGCCGCCCCTTCCAGGGCTGGCGCTATCTGGAGCCCAAGGACGCGCCGATGGACCTGTCGTCGCTGGATGCGGGCGAGGCGCCGCTCGACCTTGCGAAAAAACTGCGGGACCTGGGCGCCTGGTAGGCGTCAGGTGATCCGCTTGGCCGACACCGGGTCGCTGGCGGGGAAGCTTTCCTCGATGCCTTCATCCAGCAGGGCTTCCTGACGGTCCTCGGCCTGTTCGGTGTGGGTCTTCAGCTGGTCCGGCTTGCCATGTTCGCGCTCAGCCTTGCGGGCGGGAGCGACGTCGGTGTCGCAATCGGTCTTGGCGGGGTGGGGTTCGGTCATGGGATCGTTCCTCAGTTCGTTTTGTCGCCGTCGGGGCCGTAACCCAGATCGGCGATGTCATCGTCGGACAAGGTCTTGGCTTCCCAATGGGCCGCGCTGGCCTGCGCGCCGCGGGCGTTCTCCATCAGGCCGGAATAGACAAGCTCGACTTCATCCGGTCCGCGCTGGCCTTCGCTTTCGGCGTCGGTCTGGTTCTGACGTATGCCGTCCATGCCCAGCAGGGCGTCGGCTTCGGCCTCGATGCCGTCCAGCGCAAGCTGGTCATCCAGGTCGATGTCGTCCTCGTCGAAATCCTCGGCATCGGCGTCGCCGTCCGCCTGGGTGACGTCCAGAACCTGATCCGCCTCGTCGAGCAGGAATTCGCCGTCGCCCTCATCGTCGAGGTGGGTCTCGTCGAAGATTTCGGCCTGGTCCTGCGCATCGGCGCCGTCGAGTTCGGGCATGGGTGTCTCCGTTCAAGGAAGACAACGCCCCTGCCTTAGCGGCCGTTCCAGCCCCTCGCCACGGCCTCGTCCAGCGCCGCTCGCACATCGGCGATGGCCTCTGGCCAGCCGTCGAAATCACGGCGGAAGGTGCGCACATGCGGATAGACCGCATACCGGTCGGTCCCCAGCAGGTGCCAGTCGTCGGGGGCATAAAGCAGCCAGGTCCGCGCCCCGGCCGCCGCTGCGATATTGGTCCCCGCGATGCCCGGCCCGACCACCAGATCGAGCGCGCAGGACAGGGCGGCGAGGTCGTCGAGATCGTCTTTCAGGTTCATCGGCGGGGTCCAGATGCGCACCCCCGCCGCCTCGGCCGCCGCCAGATCCTCCGACACGTCGCCGCACTGCAGGTTCACCATCACGCAGCCGGGCGTGGTCAGCACCGGCTCCCAACGCTGGAAGCTGGAGAAGTAGCGGGCACGGACGCCGGTCATCACCAGGCTCTTCCAGTGCAGCCCGACCTTCAGGCCGGGCCCCAGCGCCTCCAGCTCGCCCTTCCAGCGCGCGACCTTTGCCGGATCCGGCGTCAGATATCCGGCGCGGTCGGGGAAGGCGTCCAGCGCCGGCCGGTATTCCGCCATCAGGCTGGCCAGCGGAACCCAGCAGTCGACGGGTTCGCTCAGCGCCTCGATCGCCGGGACGTGCCGGGTCAGGCGGCCCTCCAGCCGCACGGTGCGGTGGCCCACCACGGTCGTGGTCGGCAGGCTGCGTTGATACAGATCCACCAGCCTCGGCTCGACGGCGACGAAGACATGCCCAGTCGGCCCCACGGCCTCGACCACGTCAGGCAGGCAGGTTCCGAACACCATCTCGTCGGCGATGCCCTGTTCCCCCAGCACCAGCAGCCGCTTGCCCTTCAGCGAGGACGAGCCGTCCCAGCGCGCGGCCTCCAGCACCGGCCGCATCGATTCCGGCAGGTCGGGCGACAGCCGCACCTCATAGGCTTCGAAGCCTTCCTTGATGCGCCCCATGCCGAGCAGCAGCATGGCCCGCGCCATGGCCATCATCGCCCGCTCATAGGCCGACTCTGCGCCCTCGGCCGCGGCCTCAAGATCGGCCAGCGCGCCTTCCTCGTCACCCAGCGGCTGACGCACATTGGCCCGATTGTAACGCGCCTTGGCGAAGCCGGGGTCGAGCCGCAACGCTTCCTCGAAGAAGGTCAGGGCGGTCGACATGTCGCCCTGGTCGCTCATGACGGTGCCCAAGGTGTTCCACAGGATCGGGCTGGTGCTCTCGACCTGCAGCAGGGCCTTCAGCGTCTCGATGGCGTCGCCGTAGCGGCCCTGATCCCGCTGCACGCAGGCCAGGTTATTGGTGACCTCGACATGCCCCGGATCGGCGGACAGGTATTTCAGCAGCAGCTTCTCGGCGATGTCGAGGTAGCCCAGTTGCTGCGCCAGCCGGCCCAGATCGCCGGCGATGTCCGTCTCGTTGGGCAGCAGGGTCAGGGCCGCCTCATAGGCCGTCAGGGCCTGGGCCATGTCGCCCGACTTCTCGCGGCAGATGGCCAGCACATGCCAGGCCAGACCGCTGGTCTCGTCGATCTGCAGCGCCGCCAGGGCCCGCTTCGCCCCGCCCTGGAAATCCTGCACGCGGATGCAGGCCAGCGCAGCCTTCAACTGGTCGATGATCTTGCGCTGCTTCTTAAGCGCCGAGCCGCTGAGGGCGTGGGACAGCTTGCGCACCGCCTCGGGCGAGGCGGCGTTTCCAGCCGTGCCCTGGGGGCGCGCCATGACGCCGTGCGCCAGTTCGGGGGGGGCGGTGAAGGCCTGGTTCATCGGGGTCTCGGCTCGGTGTTCGGCGTCAAGCCTAGCCGCTGGGTTAACAAGACATGGTTAACCACGTTCCTTCACACTGACTTTGTTTCCGCTGCGCCATCGTGGCTGCGCGGGCGTTACGGGAGGGCTCGCAGAATGCCGCTGAAGCTGTCGCTGAAACCTGGCGAGAAGTTCGTCCTCAACGGCGCCGTCGTGCAGAACGGCGACCGCCGCGGCGTGCTGGTGCTGCAGAACAAGGCCAGCGTCCTGCGTGAGAAGGACATCATGCAGGAGGCCGAGGTCACGACCCCGGCGCGCCGCATCTATTTCCCCGTCATGATGATGTACCTCGACGAGAACTCCGCACCGAAACTCTATGACGAGTTTGCGCGCCGCCTGTCGGAGTTCATGGGCGCGACCCGCAATCCCCAAGCGCTGGCCGACTGTGTCGCCGCCTCGCGTCACGTCATGGCTCGCGAATACTACAAGGCGCTGATGTCGGCCCGGAAACTGGTCGACTATGAGGAGACGCTGACGAATGTCGCTTAACGCCTACAAGGCGGCCGCCACCCGGGCCGAGAATCCGCGCGAGCTCGAATACCGCCTGTTCGGCGAGGTGACCCGGTCGTTGATGCACGCCGCCATGGCGGACAGGACAGACATCACCACCCGCATCAACGCGCTCGACTGGAACCGCCGCCTCTGGTCGGCGCTGGCGACCGACTGCTCCGACCCTGACAACGCTCTGAATATGGGCATGCGGGCGCAGATCATTTCGATCAGCCTGTTCGTGTCGAAGCACTCCTCGGCCATCATGCGCGGGGAAGAGGATTTCGAGCCCCTGATCGACATCAACCGCTCGATCATGCAGGGCCTCGCCGGCCCGGGCGGAACCGCCCAGGCGGCGTGAAGAAACTTCCCAGCGGCTAGGCACGGATCGCCGACCGGCCGCTTAAGGCCAAGCTAGAATGCTGAAAACACAAGGGGTCTGGCGCGCGGCGTCGGGCCCCTTTCTTGCGTGTGCGCGTGCGAACCAGAAACCGGTTCGACGGCCAGAAGGCCGTTCAACAACCGACCAGAATGGAAGGACCCTGCCGATGACTTCGGTGAACACCAACGTGGGCGCAATGATCGCGCTCCAGAACCTGAACGCGACCAACGCCGAGCTGGCCACGACCCAAAACCGGATCAACACCGGCAAGAAGGTCTCCAGCGTGAAGGACAACGGCGCCATCTGGGCCATCGCCCAGGGGCAACGTGCCGACATCGGCGCTCTGGGCGCGGTCAAACAGTCCCTCGACCGCGGCGTCGCCGCGGTGGATGTGGCCATGGCGGCGGGCGAGACGGTCTCCGACCTCTTGCTGCAGATGAAGGAGAAGGCGCTTTCGGCGACAGACTCGTCGCTGAAGACTGCGGCCCGGGCCGCGCTGAACGAGGACTTCAAGTCGCTGCGTGACCAGATCGCCAGCGTCACCTCCAACGCCGACTTCAACGGGGTCAACCTGCTGAAGACCGGCGCGACGGGGTTCCAGGCCCTCGCCAACGCGCAAGGCACATCCTCCCTGACCGTCGGCGCGGAAGTGCTGTCGCTCGGTGGTGCGAATGTCTCGGTGGCCACCACCCAGTCGATCGACACCCTGACCAAGGCCACGGCGTCCCTTACCGCCGTGAACAACTCCATCGACAAGGTCTCCGCCTCGCTCGCGCGGCTGGGCACCAAGTCGAAAGCCCTGACCACCCATCTGAACTTCGTCGGCAAGCTGACGGATTCGCTGGAGGCCGGGGTGGGGAACCTGGTCGACGCCGATCTGGCGAAGGAAAGCGCCCGCCTCCAGGCGCTGCAGACGAAGCAGCAACTGGGCGTCCAGGCCCTGTCCATCGCCAACCAGACGCCCCAGCTCGTGCTTTCGCTGTTCCAGTAACCAGCGAAGCCGGGCGTCAGCAAAGCGCCGGAGGGGGCAACCCCTCCGGCGTTTCCGTTTTTCGTGACTTGCGGCGGGCCGGAAACGCCCCCACTTTCGACCTCCCTGTTCAACAGTCGAAAGGAGGTGACCCAGTGTCTCATTGTCATCAATCGCGTGCGGTGGCCGCGACCGGGTTCTTCTCGGAGGGCCTGGCCTGATCCTTTCAGGCTGAGTTGCGGTCGGCCGTTCGCGGTCGGCAATGAAGGCCGTCGGGTTAGCCCGGCGGCCTTTTTGCTATCCGAACAGGTGGGTCGCCCATGTCCAGCCGGCCATCAGGAACGGCGCCACCAGCGACCAGGCCAGCCAGACGAACAGGGCGCACGCCGCCGTCGCCACACCGGAAATCAGGATGACCACGCCGTCCCGCTGCATCAGGCCGAAGCCGAAACCGGCGATGATCAGCGACGGCACCAGGTTCCCGCCCCAGATCGGAAGGATCAGGATGAAGGCCAGGATGGCGCAGACCAGCCCGATCAGAACCTCGGCCACCTGACCCGTCATCATGAACAGGCGCGGCCTGGACAGCCGTTCGACCCGGCGCAGGGGTTTCATCGCCTTCTCGATGGCCGAGCGGTAGCCGGCGCGGTCGATACTGCTTTTCAGGGCGCCCCTGGGCAGCCACAGCTGGTCGCGGCGGATAACCAGCTGCAATGCGATCAGCAGGATCGGCGTTCCCAGCACCGTCGTCGTCCCCGGGATGATGCCGATCAGGGCGCTGATGAGGCCCAGGAACAGCATCAGTGCGCCGAAGCCGCGCTCGCCGAACGCGTCAACCAGTTCGCCCAGATAGAGCTTCGGGTCGTCCTTGGCGCCGATATCCCCGAGCACCTGCGAGAAGGACCGGGCGTCGCTCTGATAGTCGTAGTGCGGCATGCGGCCCGATCGGTGCGAGGTTCAGCCTTATCTAGGCGCGGTGATAAGCCGGCGCCACTTAACAAACGTCCATCAGAAGGCGCCCGTGATCGAGGTCCAGCCGAGCTGGAATCCCGCGACGACCAGCCGCCAGGCCAGGAACAGGACGGCGACGGTGACCCCCGTGGTCAGCCAGCCCAGCAGCACCGCCAGACCATCACGCTGCATGACCCCCAGGGCGAAGAAGCCGATGGCGATGGCCGGGATCAGATTGCCGCCGAACACCGGCAGCACCAGGATCGCCGACAGGAACAGGCAGGCCAGACCGATCAGCCCCTGACCGAACGGACCGGTCAGGAAATACAGCCGCGGACGCGACAGACCCTCGCTGAACCGGATCAGCTTCATGAACCGGCCCGACAGCTTGCGGAACGTCTCGCGCTTGACCGAGCGATGTTCGATCCAGTTCGGCAGCCACAGGGTGTCGCGGCCCCAGGCCAGCTCGATCGACAGGAACAGCAGGGGCGCGCCGGTGATGGTGGTCCCGCCCGGCGGCCATGGCAGCATGTTGACGATGGCGAACAGCAGCATCACCGCGCCGAACGCCCGTTCGCCGAACGCCTCGACGATCTCGCCCAGATACAGCTTGGCGCCCGGCCGTCCGGCCAGCCGCTCCAGCGTGTGCGAGAACGCCAGCGGCCGCCCGGTGGATGTTTCGGTCAGCGACACGCGCGTCCTCCGTTACGACGCCATTGGCGCGGGGAGCGCGGACGGCGTCAATGCTTCACGTGCTCGGGCTTGCCCTTGCGTTTGATGTGCAACCGGTCCTGGCCGGACGGGTTCCGCACAATGACAAGGGGATGCGAGGGGCGTCCGTGGGTCGGGGGATTGAACGACATGACCGCGATCCAGTCCTCGCTGAAGGTCGGCGTCGATGTGCCCTGGGTGACCAGCTGGACGGCGGAGACCATTACCGGCGTCGCCGCCTGTCCCAGCGTCGGCGGCCGCCCGGCCCTGTGCCAGATGGACCACGCCGGCTTCGGCAAGCCGCAGTATTCGAAGAACCATCTCCTGCGTCAGCGCCTGACCGTCAGCCGCATGCTGTGCCCCATGTGCGGTGACCCCACTGTCGAGGACGACCGCTGGACCCAGACAGGCAAACCCCGCGCAGCCGGCTGGCTGAGGGCTGAAAAAGGCTTCCGGCTCCCGGATGGCGTCGCTGACGACCAGGTCGTCATTGACGCGGGCGCCATCGCGCCGCTGCACCGCGCCTGCGCCACCCGCTCCATGGCCCAGTGCCCGCATCTGAAAGCCGACCCGGAGCTGAAGCTGATCCGGTTTCCAAAGGCGCATGTCGTCGTGCCGCTGCTGGCCGAGGCGGAGGATGCGCACGCCGCGGCGAAGCTGCCGCCTGTCATCGGCTTTCTTCAGCTATGCGGGATCACCGGCACTATCGACCGGCGCTGGCGTCGGACGGCCTGATCAGCTGCCCAGCAGCTCACGCCCGATCAGGAAGCGCCGGATCTCGTTCGTCCCCGCGCCGATGTCATAGAGCTTGGCGTCGCGGACGAGGCGCTCGACCGGCCATTCCTTGGTGTAGCCGGCGCCGCCGAGGGCCTGGACGGCCTCGAGGCTGACCTTCACGGCGTTTTCCGAGGCCAGCAGGATGGCGCCGGCGGCGTCGTAGCGGGTGGTCTTGCCCTGGTCACAGGCGCGGGCGACGGCGTAGACGTAGGCGCGGGCGCTGTTCAGCGCGACGTACATGTCGGCGACCTTGGCCTGCATCAGCTGGAAGCTGCCGATGGCCTTGCCGAACTGCTTGCGCTCGCGGACGTAGGGCAGGACGACGTCCAGCGCCGCCTGCATGATGCCCAGCGGACCCGCCGACAGCACCGCGCGCTCATAGTCGAGACCGCTCATCAGCACGGCCGCGCCGCGCCCTTCGCCGCCCATGATGTTCTCTTCGGGGATCTCGCAGTCCTCGAACACCAGCTCAGCGGTGTCGGAGCCGCGCATGCCCATCTTGTCGAGCTTCCTGGAGACGCTGAAGCCCTTCATGCCGCGCTCGACCAGGAAGGCGGTGACGCCGCCGGTGCCTTCGCCGGTGCGGGCGTAGACGACCAGGGTCTCGGCCGAGGGGGCGTTGGTGATCCAGAATTTGGTTCCGTTCAGGACGTAGCGGTCGCCCCTTTTCACCGCCTGGGTGCGCATCGACATGACGTCGGAGCCGGACCCGGCCTCGGACATCGCCAGCGAGCCGACGTGTTCGCCGCTGATCAGCCCGGGCAGGTATTTCGCCTTCTGCTCCGGCGTGCCCCAGCGGCGGATCTGGTTGACGCACAGGTTGGAGTGGGCGCCGTAGGACAGGCCCACCGAGGCCGAGGCGCGGGACACCTCCTCCATCGCCACCACGTGTTCGAGGTAGCCGAGGCCGAGGCCACCGAACTCTTCCTCGACCGTGATGCCGTGCAGGCCCAGCTCGCCCATCTCGGGCCAGAGGTCGCGGGGGAATTCGTTCTTCTCGTCGATCTCGGCGGCGCGCGGCGCCAGCCGGTCGGCGGCCCAGCGGGCGGTGGTTTCGCGAATGGCGTCAGCGGTCTCGCCGAGGCCGAATTCCATGGACTGGGGGGCGTTGGGAATGCTCATGCCGCGCGGGGTAGC
Organism: Pseudomonadota bacterium; assembly: GCA_040385285.1. GTDB lineage: Bacteria > Pseudomonadota > Alphaproteobacteria > Caulobacterales > Caulobacteraceae > Brevundimonas. The sequence goes on along the minus strand of JAZKHQ010000013.1, from coordinate 35,819 downwards.
ATGACCTGCCGGGCATGGGGAGAGGCCGCTACTCGCCCTTCTTCGGGAACAGGCGCGGATACAGGTTCACGGCCGAGGCGACGACGCAGACGCCGCCGATCACCGCCAGGGCTGTCGCGACCAGCGTCAGGTCGCCGAGCTGCGAATGATCCGCAGCGGCGATGCGGAAGGCGGCGGCCGAGGCGGCGCAGGCGAACAGGCCGGTGCCCCCCATGACCATGAACGCCGCCTGGGCGCTGTCGAAGCGGCGCGGCTCGATGATCTCTTCATGGCGCAGGATCGAGACCTCGACGGCCTCGTCCTCGAACAGGGCGTCCTGGTCGGCGGCGGGCGTCTCGCGTTGCTGCTCACCCCAGACGGGCCGCTGGATGGACAGGGGCTCGGCCTCGTTCAGCGGCGTCAGGACCAGCGCCGGGGGCTCGGCATCGACGGCCGGCGTCGGCAGCGGCCCGGTCGGCGCCATCGGCTCGACGGCGGCGGTGATGGTGATCGGCGGGAAGGCGTCGGCCGCTTCGGGCTCAGGCTCCGCGACGGGCTCTGGCTCCAGGGCGGGCTCGCGCGGCGCTTCCGGCTCGAGCGCGGCTTCGACTTCCGGTTCGACGGCGGGTTCCGGCTCGGACGCCACAGCCCCGACAACCGGCTCGACCGGGACCACGGCTTCAGGTTCAGGCCGCTCGATGGCGATATGGGCGTTCAGGCTGGCAGCGGGCACGGCGGCGGCCTGACCCAGCCCGGGCAGGGGGCCGACCACGGCGGCGGCATAGGGCGAGAAGCGCTGGAACTGGAACGAGGCGACGGCCTGCGACACGGAGGTCGGCTCGGGCGCGGGCTCTTCGGACGGCTCCACAACCTCCGCGGCGGGCGCGGCTTCCGGTTCAGGCTCAGCAGCCGCAGCAGGTTCGAACGTCGGCTCGACGACCGTCTCGCCCAGCAAGGTGGCGACGGCGGCGGCGCGGGCGGCGATGGCTGGTTCAGGCGCGGTCGTGACTTCCGGCGGCGGAAGGGGGGCGGCCAGCAGGTCGGCCAGGGTCACGGCGTGGGCCGGGTCGGCAACGAACAGGGCGCGCTCGGCGGCGCGCCGGCGCAGGGCGGCCTCGGGCGGCGTCGGTTCTGGCCAGCCGATCAGGGCGTCGGCCGCCTCGCCCAGGGCGCCGGCTTTCAGCCTGCGCGCCACGTCGGACGACAGGAAGCGGTCTACCCCGATGGAGAAGGCGAAGCTGGCCAGGGCGTCGAACTGATGCTGGTTCAGGCCCGGAGCCTGTTCGTTCAGCATCTTCACCACGGGCAGCAGGTCGTATTGCAGCAGCAGCTCGGCGTCGGCCTCGCCGACGCTGGAGCCCTCACGCGCCGACAGGGTGTGGCCATAGCCGATGACCCAGCCGCCGGCCTCGTCCCGCACGGCGCGGGGCCGGAAGCCCTCGAAGGACTTAATCAGGACTATCCCTTCACGGGAGACCTTCAGGCGTTGTGTGGTCGCTTCGGACACCGGTTCTGACCCAAATCGAGACGGGCGCTCTCGCCCGGTGGGAGAACCAGCAAAGGCCGGGCCGCCCAACTTGGTCGTGTCAGAGCAGTATGACGCCAGCAAGACCGAGGAAGCTGAAGAAGCCCACGGTGTCGGTGATCCAGGTCACGAAGACGGGAGAGGCCACCGCCGGGTCGCGGTCCAGCCGGTCCAGCGCCAGCGGGATTAGCGTCCCGGCCAGTGACGCGGCCATCAGGTTGATCAGCACCGCCAGGCCGATGGTCAGGCTGAGCAGGGGCAGCCGGAACCAGGCATAGGCGACACCGCCCAGCAGGGTTGCGATGACCACGCCGTTGAACAGACCCACCATCACCTCCCGGCTGAGGATGCGCATGGCGTTGGCCGAGTTCAGCTCACGTGACGCCAGTGCCCGCACTGCGACAGTCAGGGCCTGCGTCCCGGCATTGCCGCCGATGGAGGCGACGATGGGCATCAGGACGGCCAGCGCCACCAGGGTCTCGATCTCGGTCTTGAACAGGCCGATCACCGACGAGGCGAACAGGGCAGTGCCGAGATTGACGATCAGCCAGGGGATGCGCGAACGCACGACGCCGAACACGCCCGCCGCACGGCTTTCGTCGCTGACGCCGGCGAGGCGCAGGATGTCCTCGCGGTTCTCTTCCTGGATGATGTTGACGATGTCATCGACGGTGATCTGGCCCACCAGACGGCCGCCCGCGTCGATGACGGGCGCCGAGATCAGGTGGTATTTCTCGAAGATGTAGGCGACCTCTTCCTGGTCCTGGTCGACGGCGATCTCGTTGACCGGCTCCATGATGTCGGAAAGGGCCATCGAGCGGGGCGAGCGCAGCAGACGGCTGATCGGCACGCCACCGACCGGGCGGTTCAGCGGGTCGACCACATAGATGTCGAAGAACAGCTCGGGCAGGTCTTCGCCCTGGCCGCGGATGTGGTCGATGGTGTCGCCGACGTTCCAGAACTGGGGCGCGGCCATCACCTCGCGCTGCATCAGGCGGCCCGCAGAGTCCTCCGCATAGGCCAGCGAGGTCTCGATCGCGGCGCGGTCGCCCTCGGGCATGGCCGCCAGCACCTTCTCGCGCTGGTCGTCCTCCAGGTCCTCGACCACGGCGGCGGCGTCGTCGGAATCCAGTTCCTGCAGGGCTTCGGCCAGGATCAGGTGGGGAACCCGCTCCAGCACCTCCTCGCGGATGCCGTCGTCCAGCTCGGGCAGGGTCTCGGCCAGCAGTTCGGGCGGCAGCCACAGCACGACCACGCCGCGATGCTCGGCCGTCAGGAAGCCCATCAGGTCGGCCACGTCGGCGGGGTGCAGGTCTTCCAGCAGCGAGCGCAGGCGCAGGCCGTCGCCGTCGTCGGCGGCGTCGACCACCTTCTCGACGAAGGCGGCGGTCAGCACATAGTCCTCGTCGAGGGCTTCGTGCTCAATGTCGTCAGCGACCTGGGGAGTAGGAGTCGGGGTGTTGTTCACACGGGCCTCTCCTACTGACTACAACAGCTAAGCTATTGATTTCCCTCAAAAGTGCCGATGGTGCGGTCGAGAAGACTCGAACTTCCACTCCGGTTAAGGAACAGCGACCTCAACGCTGCGCGTCTACCAATTCCGCCACGACCGCTCGCATCGGAGCGGGGCTGATAGCCGAGACAAGCGCCGCTGCCAAGCGGTTTAGGCGGCGCCGGCCATGAAGTCGTAGACGTCGGCGGCGCGGGTGACCGTGATGGCGATGCGGTCGTCGCGGATCTCGATCTCGCCGCGGGCGACGGGGTGGTTGTTGGCCAGGATCCAGACCTCGTCCCGCTCGCTCGCATCCAGCGGAATCACCGCGCCGCGGCCCATCTTCAGCAGCTGCGACATGGGCAGCACCGAGCGGCCGAGGACCACCGAGATTTCGACATCGACGGCTTCGATCTGGGACACTGGATACTCTGACGACAAAGGCTGCGGTGACGGCTGGTCTTGCATGGGACCCCCCGACGGCCACATTGGGGGTCACATGCCTTCCAACCCGTTAAGCCCGGATTCATCCCGACTGATTCGCGCCGACCATCGCCCGGTCGAGTGGCGGGTCGAGCCCGGCCTTACGCCGTACGAGGAGGCCGTGGCCTTCATGGAGGCGCGGGTCGCGGCCATCAGCGCGGGACAGGCGCCCGAGCTGGTCTGGCTGATCGAGCATCCGCCGCTCTACACCGCCGGCGTATCCAGCAAGGACGGCGACCTGCTGGACGCCCACCGCTTCCCCGTCCACCGCAGCGGCCGGGGCGGCCAGTTCACCTATCACGGCCCCGGCCAGCGCGTGGCCTATGTGATGCTGGACCTGAACGCGCGGGGCCGGGACGTGCGCCTGTTCGTGCGCGGGCTGGAGCAGTGGATCATCGGCGCGCTCGACCATTTCGGTGTCGAGGCCGACGTGCGCGAGGGCCGGGTGGGGGTGTGGGTCACGCGCAAAGGGCCGGGCTGGTCCCGCGAGGACAAGATCGCCGCCATCGGCGTCAAGGTGCGCAAATGGGTCACCTTCCACGGCATCAGCCTGAACGTCGAACCCGACCTCGACCACTTCACGGGCATCGTCCCCTGCGGCATCAACGAGCACGGCGTCACCAGCCTGGTCGACCTGGGCGTCCTGGCGACGATGGACGAGGCGGATGCGGCGCTAAAGGCGGGGTTCGAGCGGGTGTTCGGGGCGGTGGGTTAGAGCTTCTGCCTTATGGGAGACCTTTGGAACTTCCGCTCCTGATCAAAACACTTCGCCCGGGCGGCAATGCGAAGGCCAATACAAAGGCGAGAACGGCGATCAGGCCGGGGAGGCTGGCCTCCAGGCCGAAAGCGCCGCCGGTCAGCCAGTCCATGCCCGCTTCCCGGACGGGACTGAGAACGCTCGGCTCGGCGGCCCCGCTCACTCCGAAGCCCAACACAATCCCCTGGGTGACATTGGCCATGAAGTGCAGGCCGATTGGCAGGGCGAGGCTACGCGTACGGACATAGGCCAGTCCGAACAGGATCGATGCGGCGAAGATGTTGACGCCCGCCCAGATCCGCGTCGCGCCTTCCATGCCGGGATTGCCCAGATGGGTCAGGACGAAGAGCAGGCCGATCACAATTTGCGCCGGCCAGAGCCCGATCCCGGCGATAAGGCGCTGGAACAGCACGCCGCGGAACAACAATTCCTCGGCCACAGCGACGCCCGCCATCAGCAGGACGGCGGACCACAGCGCCGTCGGGTTTGCCGTGGCGACCTCCCAGCGCACCCAACCCCCGAGCATCAGGGCAAACGCCGGGGCCGCCATCAACAAGCCGCCGAGGACAGCGCCAAGACAGAGCTGCGCGCCCCAGCGCAGGTCCGGTCGCCCCGTCACCTCGAATACGGACCGTCGGCGGAGCGCCTGAATAGCCAGGGTCGCAAGGGCGATGATGACGACCTGATCGAAGATCGTGACCTCGCGGCCGAGGTGGGTGGAGACAAGAATGGCCGGCGCCAGCAGCGCCGCGAGCAGGGCGAGGAAGGCCGCGACCCACCATCCGTTTCGGAGCCGCCTGTCGCGATTTACGAAAGCCACGGTGAACCATGAGGGCATGAGATGTCTCCAATGACGCTGCAGGCGGAAGTTGCAGGATTTACCATCAGCCCGCCATCTGCACGGCTTCGCCGCTTGCAGAAGGGTCATCCCCGGCCCTCAAGAGACTGACCAGTCCGGCGAGGAGGGCGAGCGCGCCGCCAATCCCCAGTCCGAGCCGCGGCGCTGCTCCAATAGGCGTCAGTGTGAAGAGCAGCGTCATGAGAACGGCTCCGGCAGTCTGTCCGGTCAGCCGGGCGGTTCCCTGCAGGCCGCCGGAAGCCGCGCTGCGTTCCAGTGGGGCTGCAAGGAATATGTTGCGGTTGTTCGGAGTCTGGAACAGGCCGAACCCCAGGCCGCACGCCGCGGCGAACAGAAGCATTGGCCGGACGTCTTCCTTCAGAGGCCACAGCGCGGCGCCGACGAGCCCGAGCGCGAGAATGAGGCCGCCGGCAGCGCATAGCCAGGCGGTCGAGAACCTGTCAGCGAGCCGGCCCGCCGCGATCGCCGTGACCGCCACGCAGAGCGGCCACACTGTCATATAGACGCCCGTTGAGAGGGGCGATTGGCCGAGCGCCTGTTGAAGATAGAAGGGCAACGCCACCAACGCTGCGGTCTGGCCTGTAAAGCAGAGGACAGAGGCGGTCACCGAGAGGCGAAGGGACCTTTGGCGAAGGAGATCCAGGGGAAACAGCGGCGCCGCCTTGGGAGCCTCCCGGCGAACCAGCAGGCCCAGGCAGACAAGGCCCGCGGCGGCCAGGCCGCCGGCGAAGAGCGGCCGCGCGGGAAGAAGCTGGGCCCCGATGAACAGGCCGGCGAACATTCCGATGCTCAGGGCCATGCTGGCGAAGTCGAGCCGCTGGGAACCGGATGGCGTGCCGGGCAACTGCCGGCAGGCCACGAGAACCGCGATGCCCAGGGGAACGTTGGCGGCGAAGAGCCAAGGCCATTCCGCGTGGGAAAGGATCAGCGCCCCGACGCCCGGTCCCGCGGACGACGCGAGGGCGACCGTCAGCGCGTTCCAGCCTATGGCCGCCCCAAGCCGTTGTGGCGGCACGGAATATCGCAACAGGGGGATGCCAAGCGCGAGGATCGCAGCGCCCCCCAATCCCTGCAGAGCCCGGGCCGCGACCAGCCAGGGTAGCGACGGGGCATATGAGCTCAGCACCGAAGCCCCGATGAACAACCAGACCCCCGAGGCGAAGACCCGGCGGTAGCCGAACCGTTCACCCAAGGCGGCGGCGGGTAACAGGGCGACGAGCAGGGCCGTCTGGTAGGCGGTGACAACCAGCACCGCCGCGGCCGGAGACACGCCAAGGGCGCTGGCTATAGTCGGCAGGGCCAGGTTCGTCATCCCGGCGTCCAGAACCACCAAAGTCATTGCGGTCAGGATAGCTGCGACAGCCAGCGGGCGGCCGTGATTTGGCGGCGCGCCCCCGGTTGTCGTGGCTGGTCGTTGATCCGAGGTGATCGGTCGCGGCCTGGCCATCGCCGCGGGGACGGGGTCAAGGGGCATCATGCGGATGTCGGTTCGGTGGTCCAGAGTCCGCCGCGCTGGACATAGCGGGTCAGGCGGCGATGCTGCCGATCCTCCACGCGCAGGTCGCGTTCCGTGAAGCGAAACAACAGGGCGCTGTCGCTGACGCAGCGGGTGTCGTGGATGTCACCCGGCAGGTAGAGCTGCGCCTCGCCCGCGCGGACAAGGGTGCTGTTGCGCTTGACCAACCGGATCTCGCCCTCGTCGGTCTCGACCCGGGCGTAGGTTCCCATTTCGATTTCGCCGCGCTGGATCCCGTAGAGCACCCAACTGCGGCCATGGTCATGCGGCGGGCGATAGAGCCCGGCTTGTTCGGTGTGCGCCAGCAGCATGAACCCGTGGTCCGGGTCGCGGTGGAGCTCCGCCGAGGCCGGTGACTCCTGATGGAGCTTCGCCAGCCAGGCCTCTTCGGGGGAGGCGCGGAGAAGCCTCTCCATCGCCGCCTGACACGCCTCCGCCAGCTCGGTCGTCAGGGGGCCCCAACGAGACCGAACCTCGTCGGTGAACGACTGTAGCGCTGTTTTATCCATGAGCCTTGCCTCCGCTTGATCGTGGGGGAAGGTTACGGGCGTTGATACATTGCGGTAGACGCAGCGTTTGCATGGTATAGCTGCAGCGAACGCCATGTCGGCGCAACGGTGACGGATGGCTCTCCCTGACCTCAACCTGCTGGTCGTTCTCGACGCGCTGCTGTCCGAAGGCAGCGTCGCCGGCGCCGCGCGTCGGCTGCGCCTTAGTCCCTCGGCCATGAGCAGGGCGCTCGGGCGCGTCCGTCAGACCACCGGCGATCCGCTGCTGGTGAGGGCGGGGCGCGGTCTCGTTCCGACGCCGCGGGCGGCCGAACTCAGGGACCGCGTGCGGCAGGTCGTCGAGGAAGCCGGCGCTGTCCTGCGCCCGGACGACCGGATCGATCTCGGAACGCTGTCCCGCACCTACACACTGAGGACCAGCGACGGCTTCGTGGAGACCTTTGGGGCCGATCTGCTCTCTCGGGTCGCAGACGAAGCGCCGGGGGTCCGGCTATTCTTTCTCCAGAAGCCCGACAAGGACAGCACGCCGCTGCGCGATGGGCGGGTGGACCTGGAAACCGGGATCATCGAAGCCGCGACCGGCCCGGAAGTGCGCAGTCAGGCTCTGTTCCGGGACCGTCTCGTCGGCGTGGTGCGCATGGGGCACCCCCTCGGCCGCAAGCCGCTGACTGCGGCGACCTGGTCGCAGGCCTCTCACGTCCTCGTAAGCAGAAACGGCCTGGAAGAGAGCGCGGTCGACAGACCGTTCCTGCCCCCGGGCATACAGCGCCGTGTCGGGACCATCGTCAGCGGCTTCTCGACGGCCCTGTCCTTGGTGCGGACCTCCGACCTCGTGGCTACGGTGCCGGACCGGCACACCTCGCGCCTGCGGGATGACATGTTCAGTTTCCCCCTGCCATTGCCCACCGAGGCGTTCACCGTGTCGATGCTCTGGCACCCGCGGATGGACGCCGATCCCGGGCATCGCTGGCTGCGAGGATGCATCCGACGGGTGTGCGGCCAGACGGCCGACAGCTTCGCCTGACTCCCTGCGAGCCACGTCCGCTATGGTTGGTGAACTGGATGTCCGCACAGGGCGCAAAGCGAACATTTTCTCGCTACCTCCAGCCCACGCCACAAATTCCTACAATCCGCCCCCCGCCCGGGATACTTCTGCGACAACTCACTCGCACGGTCATCGGCGGCGCGCTTTTGCGCCGGGATGGGACTTCAGCGCATGAAAACGATGTTCAAGGGTTTGCTTCTGGTCGGGCTGGCCTCGGCGGGGGTGGCGACGGCCGCCTGGGCCGTGCAGGCGCAGCATGGGTTCAATCCCGCGTCGCTGGACGCGGATGGCGACGGGGTGATCTCGATGGTCGAGCTGGACGCCCATGCGGATCAGCTGTTCGCGCACACCGATGCCAACAAGGATGGTCAGCTGTCGGGCGATGAGATGCGGACGCTGCACGGCATGATGCAGTCGGCGGGCGTGGCGATGCCGCAGGGACATACGCCGCCGGCGTCGGTCGATCAGGCCGGGTTCCGCAGCGGTCTGCGCAGCCATGCGGTCCAGCTGGACGCCGACAAGGATGGGCGGCTGACCGTGGCCGAGCTGGGCGCGGCGATGCACGGCGCTCAGGGTCACTGAATGCCGATGACCGGCGATCTCGTTCGGGGCAGGGAGGAGGCCCGGTCGGGTCGCACCCTGCCCCGGGTGATCGTCGTCGAGGACGAGGCCGACATCCGCGAGCCGCTGGCTCAATACCTGGCCCGCAGTCATTTCCAGGTGACGGCGGTGGGCAGCGCCGAGGCGGCGCGGGCGGCGCTGGCGTCCGGGGCCTGTGACCTGCTGATCGTGGACATCATGCTGCCGGGGGAGGACGGGCTGTCGCTGACGCGCGAGGTGCGGGCGACGACCGACATTCCGGTGATGCTGGTCACCGCGCGGACCGAGACGGTGGACCGCATCGTCGGGCTGGAGCTCGGCGCCGACGACTATATCTGCAAGCCGTTCGACGCGCGCGAGCTGGTGGCGCGGATGCGGACGGTGCTGCGGCGGGTGCGCAGGACGGTGGAGGTCGAGGCGCCGGGCGGCGGGGCGCGGTTCACGTTCGGCGACTGGACGCTGGATACGGATGCGCGGGCGCTGAGCCGGGGCGATGAGGCGGCGCGGGTGCTGACGACCGGCGAGTTCCGGCTGTTGCAGGCGCTGGTCAGCCATCCGGGGCGGGTGCTGAGCCGGGACCAGCTGCTGGACCTGACGGCCGGGCGCGACGGCGATCCGTTCGACCGCAGCATCGACAACCAGATCAGCCGGCTGAGGCGGCGGCTGGAGGACGACCCGCGGGCGCCGCGCTGGATCAAGACGGTCTGGGGCGCGGGCTACATGCTGGCGGCGAAGGTGAAGGCGTCATGAAGGCTGGAGCGGGATTGTCGTTGCGGGCGCAACTGCTGCTGATCGCGGTGGGCGGGTTCGTGGTCGGCCATATGCTGAATGTCGCGCTGGCCAGCGGCCTGCGGCACATGACCGGCGGCGGGCATTTCATCCTACCGGTCAGCGTGGTGACCTTCGTGGGCCTGGTGGTCGTCATCAGCTGGCTGTCGGCGCGGGTGACGCGGCCGCTGAAGCGGCTGACGGACGAGGTGGAGCGGTTTTCGGGGACGGGGCCTTTGGAGCCGATCGAGGCCGAGGGGCCGCCCGACATGCAGCGCGCGATCGAGGCGTTCAACGGCATGAGCGCGCGCATCTCGGGCCTGCTGGACGAGAAGGACCAGATGCTGGGGGCGCTGGGCCATGACCTGCGTACGCCGCTGACATCGATCCGCATCCGGGCGGCGGCGATGCAGCCGGTGAAGGCGCGGACGGCCGTGTTCGCCAGCGTGGACGGCATGGAGCGGATGATCGACGACATCCTGACCCTGGCGCGGACGGGGCGCTCGGCCGAGCCGGTGCGCGAGGTCGATGTGCGCCGGCTGATGCTCGAGGTCGTCGAGGAGTTCAGGGCCCAGGGCGCGGATGTGGACCTGATGCCGGGTGAGGCGGTGGCCTGGCCGCTGAGGCCCGACCTGCTGACCCGGGCGATCCGGAACCTGACGGACAATGCGGTGCGCTATGGCGGGAACGCGCGGCTGCGGGCGGCGGTGGAGGCGCGGGGGCTGGTCATCACCGTGGAGGACGACGGTCCGGGCGTGCCGGAGGGACAGCTGGACGGCGTGCTGAGGCCGTTCTCGCGGCTGGACGCCTCGCGCAACAGCCAGACGGGCGGCGCGGGCCTCGGCCTCGCCATCGCCGTGTCGGTGGCGCGCCTGCACGGGGGCGATGTCGAGCTGAGGAACCGGCCCGAGGGCGGGCTGGCCGCGACCCTGTGGCTAAAGGGCGCGGCGGATTGACGGCCCGCATTGCACGACGTCCGTGCGGAACCCAGATACACTCGGGCCATTGAGGTCGAATGGCCGCCGGGGGTGAAGCTTGACCGTCACGAATTCAAGCCCCCGGGTCGATGCGGCGGCTCTGCGCGCGCGGTATGAGGCGGTGCGGGCGCGGACCTTGGCGCTGACCCAGGGACTGACGGCCGAGGACCAGCAGGTCCAGTCGATGGCCGACGTCAGCCCGACCAAATGGCATCTGGCGCACTCGACCTGGTTCTTCGAGACGTTCGTGTTGCGCACGGCCGATCCGGACGCGGCGCCGGTGGATGCGGCCTATGACCGGCTGTTCAACAGCTATTACGAGGCGATCGGCGAGCGAGTGGCTCGGCCCGACCGAGGGCTGATCACCCGGCCGACCCTGGACGAGGTGCGCGACTATCGCGCGCGGATCGATGCGGCGATCAGCGGTCTGTTCGATGCGGGAGCGTTCGCGGACGCCGATCTGGCGGCCCGGCTGACGCTGGGGCTGCACCACGAGGAGCAGCATCAGGAGCTGATGCTGATGGACATCAAGCATGTCCTGTCGGTCAATCCGATGCGTCCCGCCTATGCCCGCCCGGCGCCGGCGGCGGTGGAGCGTGGGCGCGACGCGGGCTGGCTGCGGTTCGAGGGCGGGCTGGTGGAGATCGGCGCGGACGGCCCGGATGAAGGGGGCGGCTTCGCCTTCGACAACGAGCGCCCCCGGATGAAGGTGTGGCTGGAGCCGTTCCGGCTGTGCGACCGGCTGGTGACCGCGGGCGAGTGGATCGCTTTCATCGAGGACGGCGGATACCGGCGGCCCGAGCTGTGGCTGTCGGACGGGCTGGCGCAATGTCGGGCCGAGGGCTGGCGCGCACCGCTTTACTGGACCGAAGGCGAGGACGGGTGGCGGATATTCACCCTGACCGGCGAACGGGCGGTGCAGCCGGACGAGCCTGTGTGCCATGTCAGCCTTTACGAGGCCGACGCCTTCGCCCGCTGGGCCGGGGCGCGGCTGCCGACCGAGGCGGAGTGGGAGACGGCGGCGCGGACGGGGCTGGCCGCCGTGGACGATGCCGAGGGCCTGCATCCCGCGCGGGCGGGGCAGGCGGCGGGCCTGCGCCAGATGACGGGGGCGGTGTGGCAGTGGACCGCCAGCGCCTATGCCCCTTATCGCGGATTCCGGGCCGAGGCGGGGGCGCTGGGCGAATACAACGGCAAGTTCATGATCAACCAGGCGGTGCTGCGCGGCGGGGCGTGTGTGACGCCCCCCGGCCATGCGCGGGTCAGCTACCGCAACTTCTATCCGCCGGACGCGCGGTGGCCGTTCACGGGCGTGAGGCTGGCCGCCGATGCTTGACTGCGTGACACAGGCGCGGCGGGTGGCGCTGCATGATCTGGAGCCGACGCCGGACGACTTCCTGGCGGCGATGGTCGAGGGGCTGTCGCGGCCGCAGAAGGCCCTGCCGCACCGGTTCCTGTACGACGCCGAGGGGTCGGCGCTGTTCGACCGGATCACGGCCCTGCCCGAATATTATCCGACGCGGACGGAGTTGGGCATCCTGAGAGACCGCGCGGGCGAGATCGCGGGCCGGGTCGGGCCGGGCGCGCAACTGGTGGAGCTGGGCAGCGGGTCGAGCGTCAAGGTGCGCATCTTGCTGGACGCGCTGAGCGCGCCCGACGCCTATGTGCCGGTCGACATCAGCCGCGAGCATCTGGCGGCGGCGGCCCAGGCGATCCAGGACGATTATCCCGACCTGAAAGTCGAGGCGATCTGCGCCGACTTCTCGCAGCCGTTCGACCTGCCGCCGCGCGGGCAGGGGCGACGGGTGGGCTTCTATCCGGGATCGAGCATCGGCAATTTCGCGCCGGGCGAGGCGCGGGCGTTCCTGAGCCTGTGGGCGCGGCGGCTGGGGGCGGGCGCGCTGATGCTGATCGGGGTCGATCTACAGAAACCGGCCGGGGTGCTGGAGCCCGCTTATGACGATGCGCAGGGCGTGACGGCGGCGTTCAGCCTGAACCTGCTGGCGCGGGCGAACCGGGAGCTGGGGACGGATTTCGACGTGCGTCAGTACCGGCACGAGGCGCGTTACCACGCCGACACTGGCCGGGTGGCGATCCATCTGCGGTCGCTGGCGGATCAGGCCGTTTCGGTGGGCGGGCGGCGCTTCACGCTCGCGGCCGGAGAGACGATCCACATCGAGGATTCGTGGAAATACAGTCTCGACGGGTTTCAGGCGCTGGCCTCGGAGGCCGGGTTCGCGCCGATCGAGGTCTGGACCGACGCCGGGGGGCTGTTCAGCGTTCACCTGATGGAGGCGCGCCCGGTTCCTTCGGGTCCGCCGGGCCGCTGACACGGCTGGAGGGCGGCGCCGAAAGGTGCATCGGGCAGGCGCGCCCAAAAGCAGGCGTCACTGCCTGAAGATGCTGTCCGCGTTCCAGGTCGGCCGTTCCGGGGCGTTGGCGACGCGTAGCGCCAGGGCGACGATGAAGTCGTGCAGGCGGATCTCGTCCTCGACCCGGGGCTGGGTGGTGGCCAGATCGTCGGACGGCTTGTGATAATGGGTTTCGTTGAACGCCCGGATGGCCGCCGCCTCGGGCGTGTCAGCCCTGAAGCCAAACTTGAAGGCCACGGCGGGAATGCCGGCCGCGATGAACGAATACTGATCCGAGCGGATGAACCGGTTCTCGGCGGGGAATGGATCGGGCGTCAGCGGCAGGCCCTGTTCGGCGCCGACCGCGCGGGCATGGTCGCCGATGGTGCTTTCCGTGGCGCCCAGCACGTTCACGCCGGTCAGGGGAATGATGGGCAGGGCCATGTCGTAGTTCAGGTTCGCCACGATGCTGTCGCGCGGGACGGTCGGGTTGCTGACGAAGGCGCGCGAGCCGAGCAGGCCCTTCTCCTCGGCGGTGACGAAGACGAACAGGACGGACCGGCGGGGCCGGAGCGCCATCAGCTGCTCGGCGATGTCGAGCTGGGCGGCGACGCCGGACGCATTGTCCAGGGCGCCGTTGTAGATCGCGTCGCCATTGACCGGCGTGCCGATGCCAACGTGGTCCAGATGCGAGGTCATGACGACATACTCGTCGGCCAGGGCGGGATCGGAGCCGGGCAGGCACCCGACCACATTGGGCGAGGTGACGATGCGGCCCACGTCCGTGGCGAACCGACCCGACAGGCGCGCGTCCAGCGGGAAGGACGTCTGGGGCCGCGAGGCGCGGGCGTCGGCGAATATCTGGTCCAGCGAGCGCGGCGCGCCGGCGAACAGGGCCGGACCCTGATCCGGGTGCAGCAGCACCTCCAGGAAGGGGGTCGCGGACGGATCCTCGGCGAAGAAGCCAGGGTCCGCCGCCGCCCGGCGGACATTGTCCCAGAAGGCCACGGGGTCGGTCGGGGGCGCGACCAGGGTGATGGCGCCGACAGCTCCGCGCGCCGCAAGGTTCCGGTTCCGCTGGGCCCGGGCATGGGTCAGGGTCAGGCTGGGCATGCCCGAGGGCGCGCCGTTGATGTAGACGGCGATCTTGCCCGTCAGATCGACGCCGTCCAGATCGCTGTAGCCCGACGACGGCATGTGCAGGCCATAGCCGACGAAGACCAGTTCGGCGTCGTCGACCGAGGCCGGCAGCGGCGCGTCCGGCCACACGGCGGCGTCCGCGATCAGCGACAGGTCGCGCGACTGGCCGGCGACGGTCAGGACGGCGCTGGAGCCATCGAGCACGATCGTCTGCTGGACGAAGCGAATGGGCTGATACCAGCCGTCGCTGCCGGCCGGCTGCAGACCCAGCCGCTCCAGCTCGCCGACGACATAGGCCGCCGCGCGCTCATGCCCCGGCGTGCCCGTGCCCCGGCCCTCCATCGCGTCGTCAGACAGAACCGCGATGCGCTCGATCCACCGCTGCCCGCGCTCCTCCTGCGACTGCGCCAGCACGGGCGATACCCCGGCGACCAAGGACAGCGCGGTCAGGCAGGCGGCGAAGGCAATACGCATGGAACAAGCCCCGGTGACGGGCGGCCGGCTGGGGCTCGCCGAAAGGGGGAGGTTGTCATTGAAGGCGGAGAGGAGGCAAGGAGCGATGAAGGACCGGTCGGACTGCCAGAACAAACCCGGTTACTTCGCGCAAAACTGCTACACGGAAATAGGATTTCGCTGGCGCTTAAACCCAGCGCCAGCCTGCTGCGGACCCCAAGGGCTTGCGCCTGCCGACCGCGCCCCCACCTTATATAGTATTAGGGCCCAATACAGCTACACGCCGGGGATGGCTGAGCAGTGCGACAGCGAGAGTTCATCGACAAGCGCCAGCATGGCCAGCTTGCTCCTTCGATCCGGTTTGCGGCCGAGATTGGTCTGCCGATCAACACCTTTACGACTATCCAATTTGGTGCGACGGCCTGCGAGCCGGAACGGGTCGGCCCGGCCTTTCGCAATCTAATACGGAACCGCTTTACGCCTTGGCTTCGGCCAACGAAGTCGCGTCCGATCGACTACCGGCCTGCGGCATGGATCTACTGGATCGAAAACGTCCACGAGTATGAGCACCATCCGCATGGGACGCATGTTCACTGGGCGGCTCACATCCCACCAGAGAGGCGCGCGGCTTTCGAGATAAAGCTTCCCGAATGGGTAGTTGCGGTGGGCGGAACCATCTTCGACAGCAACGTCGCAATTCAAGTCAAGGACGCGGACAATCCACGAGGTTTGCCCTTATACATTGGCAAGGGACTGAAGCCCCAAGACGCTAAAAAGCGACGAATACGCCCCTCACCCCAAGGCGTTGTACATGGTCGTCGTCTGTCGATCAGTGAAGCGATAAACATCTCGGCGATCAACGCGCACCGAGACCGTCTGAGAGCGGCGGCTGGCCCCAAATCACTTGTCGAGCAGGCGTCCCCCTTCGGGTGGCCGGCGAACGACTACGAGAAACAACTGAATATTGCTCCTTGGGACTGAGGCACCCCTCACCCAAACTCCACCAGCACATCGTCCGCCGCGACTGGATCGCCCGCCTTCGCCCCAACCGCCTTGACCACCCCGTCGCGCTCGGCGCGGAGGATGTTCTGCATCTTCATGGCTTCGATGATGGCGACGGTTTCGCCGGTCTTGACGGACTGGCCGGGCTCGACGGCGATGGAGATGACCAGGCCGGGCATGGGGGAGAGGACCAGTTTGGACGTGTCGGCGGCGGCCTTTTCCGGCAGGCGGGCGTAGAGCTCGGCCTGGCGGGGGGTAAGGACGCGGACGCGGGCGCGGGCGGCGCGGTGGCGGATAATGAAGCCGTCGGCCACGCGGGAGACTTCCGCTGTGAAGTCCCGGTCGTCGAGGGTGGCGCGGAACTGGGCCTGACCGGGACGCCAGTCGATATCGCTGAGCTTCAGGGCGCGATCTTCGCCGGCGAGGTCGAGCGTCAGGGCCTCGTCGTCGTCATAGGACAGGGAGACGCCGTGGGCGTCCTTGTCGATCAGGACGATCCAGTCGGTGCGGTTCGACGGGTCGCCGGATTGCTCGGCGAGGACCTCGTTCATGGCGGCGGCGGCGGCGATCAGGATGTCGATCTGGCGCCGGTCGGGGGCCAGGCCGTTGAAGCCGTCGGGGAACTGGTCGGCGATGTAGCTGGTGCTGATCTTGCCCGAGCGGAACAGGGGCTGGTCCATCACGGCGGCGAGGAAGGGCACATTGTGGCCGACGCCGTTCAGGTGGGTGTCCTCCAGCGCGCGGGCCATGCCGTCGATGGCGGCGTCGCGGGTTTCTGCCCAGGCGCACAGCTTGGCGATCATGGGGTCGTAGAACATGCTGATCTCGTCGCCCTCGCGGACGCCGGAATCGTTGCGGACGGTGTAGGCCCCCTGATCGCCTTCCTCCGCCGTGTCGTAACGGACCAGACGGCCGATGGAGGGCAGGAAGCCGCGGTAGGGGTCTTCCGCATAGATGCGGCTTTCGATGGCCCAGCCGTTGATCGACAGGTCGTCCTGACCGAAGGCCATGGTCTCGCCCGCCGCCGAGCGGATCATCTGTTCGACCAGATCGACGCCGGTGATCAGCTCGGTCACCGGATGCTCGACCTGCAGCCGGGTGTTCATCTCCAGGAAGTAGAAGCTCTTGTCCTGACCGGCGACGAACTCGACCGTGCCGGCGGAGTCATAGTTGACGGCACGGGCGAGGGCGACGGCCTGGGCGCCCATGGCCATGCGGGTCGCCTGATCCAGCAGGGGGGAGGGCGCCTCCTCGATGACCTTCTGGTTGCGACGCTGGATCGAGCATTCGCGCTCGAACAGGTGGACGATGTTCCCGTGCTTGTCACCCAGCACCTGGATCTCGATGTGGCGCGGGTTGACGATGAACTTCTCGAGGAAGACGCGGTCGTCGCCGAAGGCGTTCAGGGCCTCGGCCTTCACCGCGGCGAAGCCCTCGGCCATGTCGGCGTCGGAATGGGCCACGCGGATGCCCTTGCCGCCGCCGCCGGCGGACGCCTTGATCATGACCGGATAGCCGATCTGGTTGGCGATGGTGACGGCTTCATCCGTCGTCTCGATCAGGCCCATGTGGCCGGGCACGGTGGAGACGCCGGCTTCTGCCGCGAATTTCTTGGACGTGATCTTGTCGCCCATGGCCTCGATGGCGTGGGGGTTGGGGCCGATGAAGGCGATCTTTTCGGCCTCCAGCCGGCGGGCGAAGCCGGCGTTCTCGGACAGGAAGCCGAAGCCGGGGTGCACGGCCTCGGCGCCGGTCTGGCGCACGGCCTCGACGATCTTGTCTTGCAGAAGATAGCTCTGCGCGGCGGGCGCGGGGCCGATCAGCACCGCCTCGTCGGCCATCTCGACCGCCAGCGAGCCGGCGTCGGCTTCGGAATAGACCTGCACCGTCTTGATGCCCATCCGGCGGCAGGTCTTGATGATGCGCACCGCGATCTCGCCGCGATTGGCGATCAGAATCTTGGAAAACATGCCGAAGTCGGTCCCGTGGTCGTGATCAACGCTTGATGCAGGCGCCCCGATTAGGCCGCGATGTGCGTTGAGTAAATCATTGCGGTTCGCCTGAACCGCGTTCTGGCTTTGCAAGGCGAAGCCTGATCGGCTTTAACACGCGTCACCTCCCTGTAGATCGGCTCTGGAGCCAAGTTTGATGACTCATCGCCTGTTCACCGTCGCCGCGGCGGCCGTCGCCATGATCGCCGGGGCGACCGCCGCCCAGGCCCAGTCCTTCAGCGCCCTGGCGCAGCAGGACCTGCGCGCCATCCACGACATGCTGCGCGACAACCACCCCGCCGCCGTGGTTCAGGGCGAAGCCAGCGCGGGCTACCGCAGCTGGCTGGACGCCGGTCTCGCCGACGCCCTGGCCAAGTCGGGCCAGGCGAACAGCGCCCACAGCCACAACTATCTGCTGCGCTACTATGCGACGGGCTTCCGTGATCCGGGCATCCGCATTCCGCCGACCTTCGAACTGCTGGGGCCGTATTTCGCCATCTCGTGGCCCGGCTTCACCACCGGCTGGCGCGACGGCAAATATGTCGTGACCTATGTGCAGCAGGGCCTCCGCGGCGCGCCGCAGGTCGGCGACGTGGTCACCGAATGCATGGGCACGCCGATCGAGGAATACGCCCGCCGTCGCCTGGACCGCTGGGAAGCCGACCTGAACACCGAGGCCGGCCGCATCCAGTCGGCGCCCTATCTGCTGTGGAACCGGAACAACCCGTTCACCGGCGGCGTGCCCCAGACCTGCAAATTCCAGCGCGGCCGCGGCCGTCCGCGGGACTTCACCCTGAAGATCGAGATCGGCACCCCGGCCCAGTACGAGGCCGCGATCCGCTCTACGGTGTTCATGCCGCCGGCCTCGCCGCTGGCCATCGAGACCGTCAACGGCCGTCCCTGGATCCACGCCCACAGCCTGGCCGACACCGCCGGCTGGGACGCCTTCAACGCCCAGCTGCTGGGCCAGGTGGACCAGATCCGCGGACCGCAGGGCTTCGTGCTGGACCTGCGCGGCGCCGACGGCGCCTCGCTGAACGCCACGGCCAAGGGCTATGCCCTCGCCAACCGCATCTGGACGCCGGAATACACCGTCAGCCACCAGCCTCAGTCGGGGAACATCACCTACCGCGCCAGCGCCGGAAACCGTCAGTGGTACGCCGACACCCTGGGCCGGATGGAAGCTGACCCCAGCTTCGTCGCCGACTACGGCCCCATCATCGAGGAAACCCGCGCCATCATCGCCGCGATGGACTCGGCCCTGGCCGCCGGCCAGACCAGCTTCAGCCTGCCGGGCCGCGCCAATGTGCCGGACACCGGCGCCGCCAACCCGGTGCAGGGCAATGTCGTGGTTCTGGTCGACAGCGGCTGCTCGGGCGGCTGCCTGGACGTGCTGGACCTGATGGCGCGCCTGCCGAACGTGCGCATCGCCGGCACGGTGACGGGCACGGACTCGATCTTCATCGAGCCCACCGTCGAGCGCCTGCCGTCGAACTTCGCGGACATCCAGTACGGCCACAAGGCCTGGACCACCCGCCAGCGCGGTATCCAGCCCTACACGCCGCAGGGCCCGCTGGCCTACACCGGCAACCCGGCGGACGAGAACGCCGTGCGGACCTGGGTGGCGTCGCTCTTCGGCGGCTGAGCCGCCTGGCGCTAACGCTCACGACGCGGTCGTTCGCTGCTTGAGCGTGGAAGAATAAGGGCCGGGCGGGGGTGGAACCTCCGTCCGGCCTTTCCTATTTCGGAGCCATGACCGACAGCATGCGCTCCCCCTCCGGCTATGACCTGACACCGCCCAGCGAGGGCCAGCGCGTGGCGCTGGAGGCCGACCTGAACGCCGAGGAGAAGCGCGTCCTGCTCAGCCACGGCACCGAGTCGCCGTTCTGCGGCGTGCTGCTGGGCGAGAAGCGGCCGGGGGTGTTCTGCTGCCGGCAGTGCGGCCTGCCGCTGTTCAGGGCCGGAACCAAGTTCGAAAGCGGCACCGGCTGGCCCAGCTTCACCGAGCCGGTGGACGAGGCCCACGTCACGGCGATCCGTGACACCGCCTACGGCATGGTGCGCACCGAAACCGTCTGCGCCCGCTGCGGCGGGCACCAGGGGCATGTGTTCCCCGACGGTCCGCCGCCGACCGGCCTGCGCTACTGCATCAACTCCGTGGCCCTGCAATTCGTGCCGGAGGGACAGCCGCTGCCTGATCCGTTAAACAGGGGCGATGGCGTCGCCTGACCTTGGCCGCAATCAAGGCTGAGGGTGTCAGATGAACAGGGAGGTCGGCGCATGATCACAAGTCTGATGGCCGCGGCCGCGCTGATGGGCGCCGGTGATCCCGACGGTGTCATCGTCACCGCCCCGAACGGCATGGGCGCCTCGCCCGTGGCCGCTGAGGCGCCGGTCGTGCAGATGCCGCCGCGCCAGTCGGCCGCCCACGGCCTGACCACTGACGAACAGATCGAGGCCTGGATCGCCGCGCGCCGCGAGGCCGACGATTCCCTGCCGTTCGAGGGCCAGCCCGTCGATGACCGTCAGGTGCATGGCGAGATCAGTGTCGGCATCGGCACCGGCGGTTATCGCGCCTACGGCGGCTCGGTGTCGCTGCCGGTGGGCGAGCGCGGCCGGGTGGACCTGCATTACTCCCAGGTCGAGAACGACCCCTACGCTCGATATTACCGATATGATCCCTATTGGGACCAGGAGGCGTCCGGCGAGCCTTGGGGTTACCGGCAGGCGGCCGAGGAGGCGCCAGCCCCGCCGCGCCCGGATCGCGCCCTGCGCCGCTGACGGCGGAATCAAAAGGCCCGGCTTTCGCCGGGCCTTTTCGGTCTTCAGAGGTGGTGCCGCCGGGGGGAATCGAACCCACGACCTCAGCCTTACCAAGGATGCGCTCTACCACTGAGCTACGGCGGCCTGATCTGAGGAAGCGGCCGTATAGCCAAACCGGCGGCGGGGGGGAAGCCTGAATTCCGGGGGCTTGCGGAAAACTGTCCGGCGGGGTCAATTTCGCCATGGCCCGCACACCCCCGAAGCCAGAGAGCGACAAGGAACGCGAGCGTCAGGCCGAGGCCAAACGGTTGGCCGGGGCGCTGCGCGACAACCTGAAGCGCAGGAAGGCCGCCGGGCGGGCGGCCGCGCCCGATGAAGAGCGCAACTGAATGTCATCGGAAAACGGGGTGCGGCGGACTTTCGCTGCCCTAGGCCGTTGCGCTAGATAGCCGATCCGCCGGGCCTTCGTCCGCGCGACCCAAGGACGACATGGACAGCATCGCCATCAAGGGCGGCGGACGGCTTAACGGGGTGATTCCCGTCAGCGGCGCCAAGAACTCCGCCATCAAGCTGATGGCCGCCTCGATCCTGACCGACGAGCCCCTGCGCCTGACCAACATGCCGCGGCTGGCGGACACGAAGTTCCTGGGCCAACTGCTGCGCCAGTTCGGCGTCACGGTGACCGAGAGCGACGGCGCCGCCGGGCAGGAGACCCTGTTCGACGCGCGGGAGATAACCTCGACCTTCGCCCCCTACGATCTGGTGCGGCAGATGCGGGCCAGCTTCAACGTGCTGGGGCCGCTGCTGGCGCGGACGGGGCACGCCAAGGTGTCGCTGCCCGGCGGCTGCACCATCGGCGCGCGGCCGGTGGACCTGCACCTCGACGCCCTGAGCCGGCTGGGGGCCTCGATCGAGCTGGAGGAGGGCTACGTCTCCGCCGTGGCCCCGGGCGGTCTGCGCGGGGCCGAGATCACCTTCCCCTTCATCTCGGTCGGCGCGACCGAGCACACCCTGATGGCCGCGACCCTGGCGAAGGGGACGACGGTGCTGAACAACGCGGCGCGCGAGCCGGAGATCGGCGATCTGGTGCGCTGCCTCACCGCCATGGGGGCCAAGATCGAGGGCGTGGACACCCACACCCTGACCATCACCGGCGTTGACAGCTTGGGCGGGACGACCTGGCCGGTGATCGCCGACCGGATCGAGATGGGCACCTACGCCTGCGCCGCCGCCATGGCCGGGGGCGAGGTGCGGCTGACCAAGGCGGCGCCGGAGCTGATCACCGCCCTGACCGATCTGATGATCAAGGCCGGGGTCGAGGTCGAACCGACCGTTGACGGGGTGATCGTGCGTCGGGATGCGTCGAAGCGGCTGAAGGCCGTGGATGTGACCACGGCGGTCTATCCTGGCTTCGCCACCGACCTGCAGGCCCAGTTCATGGCCCTGATGACCGTCGCCGACGGCGAGAGCGTCATCAATGAGACCATTTTCGAGAACCGCTTCATGCACGTGCCCGAACTGGCGCGGCTGGGGGCCAAAATCGACGTGCACGGGCACGAGGCGCGCGTGCACGGGGTCGAGGGGCTGAAAGGCGCGCCAGTCATGGCGACGGACCTCAGGGCCTCGGTCAGCCTGGTCATCGCGGGCCTTGTGGCCGAGGGCGAGACCACCATCGGCCGGGTCTATCACCTGGACCGCGGTTTCGAACGGCTGGAGGAGAAGCTCGGCGCCTGCGGGGCCGACATCCGGCGGATCGTGGGGGACGGCTATGGGCACTGAAGCCGAGCCCATGACGTCTGCGCCCGAGCCGTTGCGGCTGCTGGCCCACGACGCCGATGACCTGATGATCATCTCGGCGGCGCTGCAGGACGCGATCCTGCGGCCCGTGGACATCGTCTGGGAGAAGGGGCCGCGCCGGGTGACCTTGGCCCTGAGCCGGTTCTGCTGGGAATGCGGCGGCACGCGGGTGATGGCTGCCATGCAGTTCGGCGACGTGCTGGCGGTCAAGAGCCGCCGCCTGCCGCGCGGGCCCGAATCGGCGCTGGAGCTTCTGGCCATCGATTTCGAGCCGGGGGAGGCGCCGGGCGGACGGGTGATCCTGATGTTCGCCGGTGGCGGCGACCTGCGCATCGACGTGGATTGCGTGGACGCGGTGGTGGCGGACCTGTCGGAGCGCTGGCCCGCGCAGACGGCGCCGGAGCATCCCGAAGTTGTTGAGGCTGTCGCGCCATGAGCGGGCCGCACCGCCTGGCCTCGGTCGAACTGGACGCCGCGACATTGCCGGCCGCGACCGCCGAGATTGAGCACGAGCGGCGCGTCGCGATCTTCGACCTGGTCGAGAAGAACGAATTCCAGCCTGCCGGCGCCGAGGGCGGCCCCTATGCGCTGAAGCTGTCGCTGCTGGACGGGCGGCTGGTGTTCGACATCACCGGGCCGGACTACGCCCGGGCGCACGGCCTGTCGCTGTCGCCCCTGAACAAGGTGGTGAAGGACTATATCGCCATCTGTGACAGCTATTACGAGGCGCTGCGCGGGACGTCGCCTAGCCAGATCGAGGCCGTCGACATGGGCCGCCGCGGCCTGCACAACGAAGGCGCCGAGGCGCTGAAGGCGCGTCTGGACGGCAAGGTCGCCGTTGATCACGAAACGGCGCGGCGGCTGTTCACTCTGGTCTGCGCGCTGTACCGGCGGGGCTGACCTCGACTAATCCCGCATTTTAAGGCATTACCCGCCGCCTCAACGACGCGTGCTTTCGCCCGGCACGCGTCCAGACTCATATTCGCAAGGGCGCGAGAGGCCGCATGGCTAAGGAAGAACTGCTCGAGTTTCCCGGTACGGTCAGCGAACTGCTGCCGAACGCCACGTTCCGCGTGACGCTCGAGAACGACCACGAAATCATCGCCCACACCGCCGGCAAGATGCGCAAGAACCGCATCCGCGTGCTGGCCGGCGACAAGGTCCTGGTCGAGATGACGCCCTATGACCTGACCAAGGGCCGCATCACCTATCGCTTCAAGTAAGGCCATGAGCGCGCGGCCTGAACTGGTGCTGGCCTCGGCCAGCCCTCGCCGCGTTGAGCTTCTGGCGCTGGTCGGCATCACCCCCGACCGCATCGATCCCGCCGACATCGACGAGACGCCCCTGAAGGACGAGACGCCGCCCCGCCTGGCCGCGCGTCTGGCCTCGGAGAAGGCGCGCGCCGTGGCCGAGCGGTCGCCCGACGCCGTGGTGCTGGCCGCCGATACGGTGGTGGCCGTGGGCCGTCGGCTGCTGGAGAAGGCCGCCGACGAGGCCGAGGCGGTGCGGTTCCTGAAACTGCTGTCGGGCCGCAACCATCGGGTCTTCACCGGGGTGGCGGTGATGGCCGGCGGCAAGCTGACCAAGCGGGTCGTCGACACCCGCGTGACCTTCAAGGTGCTGTCAGACGCCGAGATCGCCGCCTACGTCGCCTCGGGCGAGTGGAAGGGCAAGGCGGGGGGCTACGGCATCCAGGGCCGGGCCGGGGCCTTCGTCAGCCGCATCGTCGGCAGCTATCCGGCGGTGATGGGCCTGCCGCTCTACGAAACCGTGAATCTGCTGGCCGGCGCGGGCTGGCGGGCGTCATGAGCGGGGTCGAGGTCTTCCTCGACGACACGCCGGGCGAAACGCGCGGGATCATCCGCCGCGACGGCCGCTTCACCCACATCCTGATCGACCGCGAGGACGATGAGCCGCGCCACCGGCTGGACGCCCGCAGCATCGGGCGGGTGGCGGACGTGCCGCAGGGGCTGAAGGCCGCCTTCGTCGATCTGGGCGCGGGGGCGCCGTTCGCCTTTCTGCCGCTGAAGGGCGCGGACCGGCTGACTGTGGGCGAGAAGATCGTGGTCGAGGTCACGGCCGAGCCGCGCGAGCGCAAGGGGGCGACGGTGCGGATGACCGGGCCGGGGCAGGGGGAACCGAGGCTGCTGGCGCCCGGACCGACGGTTCAGGAGACGCTGGCGGCGCTGGCGCCGGGCGTGACGCCGGTGACCGGCGTGGAGGCCATCCAGGCCAGCTGGGACGCCGAGGAAGAGGCGGGCTTTCCGGGCGAACTGTTTACGGACACCGGTCTGGACCTGATGGTCGAGCGGACCCGGGCGATGGTGGCGGTGGATCTGGATCTGGCCCCGGCGCCGGGCGTGACCCTGGGCGGCAAGGCGCGGGAGCGGGCGAATCGGCAGGGGCTGAGAGAGGCCGCGCGGATCATCGGGCTGAAACGGTGGGGCGGCCTGTTGGCCATCGACCTTGTCGGCGTGGGGCACGACGGCGACGCCGTCAAGGCGGCGGCGAAAGCGGCGTTCGGCGGCGATCCCGACATCTCCTACGGCCCGGTGAACCGGTTCGGGGTGCTGCAACTGGCCCTGCCGTGGCGGCGCAAGCCGCTGGAGGAGCTGTTCCGCGACGACGACGGCCGGCGCCGGGTCGAACACAGGGCGCAGGATGCGGTGCGGGCGCTGCGCCACGCTCTTCTCTCGGATACGCAGACGCCCCGGTTCGTCATCCGCTGCGCGCCGCAAGAGGCGGCCCTGGCCGGGCCGCTCGTGGCGCGGCTGGGGCCCCGGGCGGGGGTGCGGGCCGATGCGGCGGTCGCGCCGGACGCCTTTGTGTGGGATGAGGGCTGATGGCGCTGTGTCCCATCTGCAAGAAGAATCCGTCCGAGCCGGCGTTCCGCCCCTTCTGTTCGAAACGCTGCGCTGACGTCGACCTGGGGCGCTGGCTGACGGGCAAATACGCCCTGCCGGTCGAGGACGGCGACGAGCTCCCGGACGGCTCCGCAGAAGACTGAGCGAGGGTGCTGGACACCCCCGACCGGCTCGCCTATAGACGCCGCCTCGCGCCGCGACGCAGGGCGCCTGGGTAGCTCAGTTGGTAGAGCAGCGGATTGAAAATCCGCGTGTCGGTGGTTCGAACCCGCCCCCAGGCACCATCGCTTCCCCCATCCCCGATAAAGCCGTGCGGAATCGCTTTTCCCTCGCCAGGGCGCGCGCATGTCGTCATCATGAAAATGTCGCTTTCGGCAAGGATTTTGCTCTTGGCTTCGCGCGATCTCCCCCACGGGGGGAAAAGCGCCGATGCGCACTTGACGCTCTGATATGCGTTCGCCAAAGGGAGCTTGACTGCTTTCTTTGGCTGGCGACCGAAGGCCCATGGACTCTGTGTCTTGACGGTTCTTCGATAGCCGCCGGTGGCCATTCGGCAACCGGAACCGTCAGGAGGCGTTTCGCCGTTAATCCTTCGGGATTTCGGTGATCGAAAATTTTCACGGGGCAGCGGCCAACCCGCCTCTGCCTCAGGGTTTCACGGGTCAGACCAAGCAGGAACTGGCGAACTATGCTCAAGAAGACGAACATCCTTCTCGCTCTGGCCGGCGCTGCCGTCCTGATGGCGGGTACGCCGGTCCTGGCGCAAGACGCCGCGACCACCTCGGCTCCGGCCGCCGCCTCGGCTCCGGCCGCCGCAACCCCCGAGGCCGCCCCTGTCGCCTCGAGCAACGAAGATCCCACCACGGTCGCCGACGCCGCCAGCGGCGGTCACGGCGACGGGGGCATCACCCCGATCTCCATGTTCATGGGCGCGACCCTGGTCGTGCAGGTCGTCATGGCCGGCCTGCTGCTGGCCTCGATCTTCTCCTGGACCCTGCTGCTCATCAAAATGTTCGAGTTCGGCGGTCTGAACCGCAAGACGGACTCCTTCCTGGAAGCCTTCCGCGGCACCCGCACCATCGCCGACATGCGCCGCGTGGCCACGTCGGACGAGTTCGACGGCAACCCGCTGGCCGACATGGCCGCCGCGGCCACCGAGGAAATCGAACTGTCGCGTCAGGCGGGCCTGTCGGTCACAGGCGATCACCGCGACTCCGCCCTGCTGCGCGCCCAGAACGCCGTGGCCGCGGTCCAGGCCGGTCTGGCCCGACGCCTGTCGGGCGGCCAGCAGTTCCTGGCTTCGGTCGGTTCGACCGGTCCGTTCGTCGGTCTGTTCGGCACCGTTTACGGGATCATGAACTCGTTCATCGGCATCGCCGAATCGAACACGACCAACCTGGCCGTCGTCGCCCCCGGCATCGCCGAAGCGCTTCTGGCCACCGGCATCGGTCTGTTCGCCGCTATCCCGGCGGTTATCTTCTACAACTACTTCAACACGCGCATCTCGGCCTACGGCACCCGCTCTGACGGCTTCAGCGCCGAATTGATCAACGCCGTGTCGCGTCAGCTCGACAAGGGGGCGTAACCAGCATGGCCGCCAAACTTTCAGGCGGTGGCGGCGGCAAGGAACGTGTCGAACCGATCAGTGACATCAACGTCACGCCGTTCGTCGACATCATGCTGGTGCTCCTGATCATCTTCATGGTGGCGGCTCCGCTCGCCTCCGTGGCGGTGGAAGTGGCCCTGCCGCGTGCGGTCGCCAAAGCGGCGCCCAACCCGCCCAAGCCGATCTACATCTCGATCCAGAACGACGGCGACGTCTTCCTGGGTGACAACAAGGTCGACGTGAGCGAGCTTGGAACCGAGATGACCGCCCAGATCGGTCGTCGTAGTCCTGCGGATGAGCGGATCTTCATCCGCGCCGACCAGCAGACCCGCTACGGCGACTTCATGACGGTCATGAACGCGCTCCAGGACAACGGTTTCTACAGCGTCGCCCTGGTCGGCGAAGACACTTCGACGTCGTAAGGGCCAGTCAAAATGACAGACACAAACGTCGAATATCACCGCAGTCGCTATGACGCCCCTCGCAGGAAGGGCTTCATGGGGGTCTCGACCAAGGTTTGGATCGGCAGCCTTCTGGCGGTCCTCATCCTGTTCGCCATCCTCCTGTTCTACGTGCAGCAAGCCAAGTTCGAGCTGAAGCCGTTCAACTACGAGGACGACACCGTCGAGGTGGAACTGGTCGATCCCGCTCCGCCCCCGCCGCCTCCGCCGCCGCCGCCTCCGCCGCCGGACCAGCCGCCGCCGCCCAAGCTGCAGCCGCGCGTTCCGGCTCCGACCACCATGCCTAACGTGCCGACGATCAACACGCCGCCGGTGCCGAAGGAAGAGCGTCGGGAGTATGTGGGTCCGCCGGTGATCACCAACTCGCCGCCGCCGCCGCCGGCTCCGCCGCCGCCGCCGCGTCCGTCGGTCGTGACGAACCCGCAGTGGACCAGCCGCCCCGTGGCGACGTTCCCTGAACGCGCTCAGGAGCGTGGGATCGAGCGGGGCCGGGTCGTGCTGAGCTGCACGATCCAGCCGAACGGCCGTGTCAACGACTGTTCGATCGTGTCGGAAGAACCCGCGGGCGCCGGCTTCGGCCGGGAAGCGCTCTCGGCGGCTCGCCGGGCGACCCTGTCGCCCCGGACCGTGGACGGCGCCGCCACCGGCGCACGGGTCACCTTCCCGATGACGTTCGTCCTCGGCAACTGATCCACCAATCGAGAAGACTGAAGACGCCCCGGGGGAAACCCCGGGGCGTTTTTCTTTGGGCGACGGCGCGGACGGCATTCGTTCCTTGATCGCGCCGCGAACGCCCGCTAGAGAACGCGCCTCGCGCTGATAGCGCCGCCTTAGCTCAGTTGGTTAGAGCGCCGGTTTGTGGAACCGGAGGTCCTCAGTTCAAGCCTGAGAGGCGGTACCATCATCCGTTCGCCCCGCCTTCGCGGGGATGAGCGGAAGATGTAAGTCTGGGTCATGTCCGAAGCGCTCGACCTCCCGACCTGGGATCCCGACCAATACGCCCGGTTCGAGGCTCAGCGCGACCGCGCCGCGCTGGACCTGCTGCTGCGCCTGCCCGACGACCTTGAGCCTCAAGCGATATGGGACCTGGGCTGCGGCGCGGGCCGGCATGCGGCCCTGCTGAAACGGCGGCATCCGGGGGTGGTGGTCCACGGCCTCGATTCTAGCGAGTCGATGATCGAGCGGGCGAGGGCGCGGCCGGAAGACGTGGACTGGTCGGTCGGCGACATCGCGTCGTGGCGGCCGGAGACGCCGACGGACCTGATCTTCGCCAACGCCTCGCTGCAATGGCTCGGCGGCCATGAGGGGCTGTTCGACCGGCTGTCCGGAGCGCTGGCGCCGGGCGGGGTGCTGGCGGTTCAGATGCCGATGGCGCACGAGACGGTGCATCACACGCTCATGCGAGAGGTCGCGGCCGACGGGCCATGGGCGGCGAAACTGGCGGGCGTGGACACGATCCGGTCCCTGCTGGACGCCTCCGCCTATTACGCCGTGCTGGCGAAGCGGTGCGATGAGATCGACATCTGGTCCACCATCTACCTGCACGCCCTGACAGGCGAGGACGCGGTGCTGGAGTGGATGAAGGGGACGGCGCTCAGGCCCTATCTCACCTCGCTGGACGGCGACCCTTTGCGGGAAGCTTTCCTGGCCGCGCTGGGCGGGGCGCTTTCGCGGGCTTTTCCGCGCCGGCCGGACGGGGTGACGCTGATGCCGTTTCCGCGTCTTTTCCTGGTGGCGCGGCGGGACGGCGGCGCAGATCGGTGACCGGGCGGCCGAGATCGGCCAGCACCTGTTTCGTCGTCTCGTAGCCGCAGGCCACGGCGGGGTCGAACATCTTCCAGTCGCGGATGTCGAGGCCCTCGGGCTCGGGCTGGATCAGCAGGTCCGTGGCCGCGCGCGACCGCTCCAGATCGGCGTCGGTGGTCAAGGTGGCCGAGCGCATCAGGATGGCCACGATGGGCGGCCCCTGTTTCCAGGCGCCCGAGGCGATCCACCGCCACCACGACGGAGGATTCTCCAGCGTCTTGGGATCCACGCCCCGCGCCTGGGACATGTCGACGCCGACGATGGGCCCCGAGTGGGTCTGGCGCATCACCTCGGCCGGGAAGTTCTTCAGCACCGCCCCGTCCACCAGCACCTGGCCGTTCATGACCACGGGCGGCATGACCCCGGGAATGGCGATGGAAGCGCGCATGGCCTGGCGCAGCATGCCGCGCCGATGGATCTCGATGCCGCCGGTGGTCAGGTTGGTGGAGACGAGAAAAAACGGCCGGTGGGTGTCGGCGATGTCGACGTCGCCATACGCCTCCTTCAGCAGCCGCGCGACCTTGCCGGCCCGGGTCATGGCGATCATCGGGAAGGCGAGGTCCGACAGGGGATCGCTCTTCACGAAGGCGTCGCGCATGTGCTGCTCGAGCTCGTCCTGGGTCCAGCCCAACGCCGGGCCGGCCGCGACGACCGCGCCCATGGACGAACCGCCGAGGAAGTCGAGCGGCACCCCCGCTTCGGTCAGCGCCTTGACCGCCCCGACGTGGGCGTAGGCCCGGGCCCCGCCGCCGGACAGCACCAGGCCGACCGCCGTGCCGGTGATGATGCGCGCCAGGCGAGCCGCGTCCGACTGGTCGCCCTCGACACAGTGGAACCAGCGCCCGGGGTTGATTACGTCAAGCCAGGCGGCCGTATTGGCGGGCCGGCTCATTCGCGGATCGCGCAGCAGGATCAGGTCGGTGCGCTGCTGGGCGTCCAGGGCGTGGCTGCGGGGCAGGGGGTTGCGCGGCGGGGCCAGCAGGGCTGAGCCGACGATGAACAGTCGGTCCACCTGCCGCGCGCACAGGGACGCCCAGGTCGGCTCGTCCGCCTCGGCGACATAGAGGACGAAATCGTGGGTGTCCTCGACCCGGTTGAACCACTCCGCCGCCGAGCTGAGGGCCGAATGGTCGATGACCTGACAGGTGAAACCGAGCGCCTGAACCGCCGCGGCGATGCGCTCGACGAAGGCGCGGATGGGCCGGGGGCGAACGCCGATGAAGCCGAAAACACTGGGCTCGCCGCCGCCGGAGGCGCGGTTGCGGGCGCGGTGGATCATCAGCCGCGCCAGCTCGACCATCAGGTCCGGCTCGGTGCGGGCGGCACGGAAGAAGGCGTCGCGGGGCAGGGCCAGGATTTCGCTGTCGCGCAGGGCCACGACGCTGGCGGTGTGGGGCGTGCCGGCCAGCATGGCCATCTCACCCGCCGGTTCGCCGGGACGGATGACGCCGACGAACTGGGGCGGCTGGTCGTCCTCGTGGTGGAAGACGCCGAGGCGGCCCGCGCGTAGCAGATAAAGGGTGTCGGCCTGGTCGCCCGCGTTGAACAGCGGCTCGCCGCCGGTCAGGGCGAACCAACTGGCCTCTGTGTTCGACCCGCCCTCGAAGATGCGGTGCAGCGCCTGTTCGAGGGTGTCGTTGCGGACCTTGGCCATACGGGACTTATTGCAGATTCTGGGAACGGAGGGCACGGGGCGATCCGCGCGGGCCGATAAGGTGTGCGGAACGCTCCAGCGCGGATTTGGCGCCGTGCATTCCCGGCTCTTTGGGGGGTTTGCCCGGCGCGCGACCCGGCCTAAACCTGCGCCATGCCAAAGCTGACGTCCTCGATCGACCGCAACAGCCCCGCCTTCAAGGCGCTGGACAGCCACAACCGCGCCCTGCGTGATGAGCTGATGGCCCGGGTGGCGAAAGCCGCGCGGGGCGGATCCGATGCGTCGCGCGACCGCCACGTCGCGCGCGGCAAGCTCTTGCCCCGCGACCGGGTCGAGCGGCTGCTGGACCCCGGCTCGCCCTTCCTGGAGGTGGGGCAGCTGGCCGCCAACGGGATGTACAAGGATGAGGCGCCCGGCGCGGGCGTGATCTGCGGGGTGGGGCGGGTGTCGGGCCGCGAGGTCATGATCGTCTGCAACGACCCGACGGTGAAGGGCGGCGCCTATTTCCCGATGACGGTGAAGAAACACCTGCGGGCGCAGGAGATCGCCGAACAGAACCGGCTGCCCTGCGTCTATCTGGTGGACTCCGGCGGGGCGAACCTGCCGCACCAGGCGGAGGTGTTCCCGGACCGCGAGCATTTCGGGCGCATCTTCTTCAACCAGGCGCGGATGTCGGCGAAGTCGATCCCGCAGATCGCCTGCGTCATGGGATCGTGCACGGCGGGCGGCGCCTATGTGCCCGCCATGTCGGACGAGACGGTGATCGTGCGCAACCAGGGCACCATCTTCCTGGCCGGGCCGCCGCTGGTGAAGGCGGCGACGGGCGAGGTGATTTCGGCCGAGGAGCTGGGCGGAGCCGAGACCCACGGGCGCCGCAGCGGCGTCGTCGATCATGTGGCCGAGAACGATGAGCACGCGCTGGAGATCGTGCGGTCCATCGTGGCCAACCTGAACACCGTCAAGGACGTGCCGCTGGACGTGCGCGAGCCGCGGGCGCCGGCGCTGGAAGCCGAAGAACTGTACGGGATCATCCCCGACGACGTGCGCGCCCCCTATGACGTGCGTGAGGTGATCGCGCGGGTCGTCGACGGGTCGGATTTCGACGAGTTCAAGGCGTTGTACGGGACCACGCTGGTCTGCGGCTTCGCCCGCATCTGGGGCTATCCGGTGGCGATCCTGGCCAACAACGGGGTGTTGTTCAGCGAGGCCGCCGTGAAGGGCGCGCACTTCATCGAGCTGGCCTGCAAGCGCAAGATCCCGCTGGTGTTCCTGCAGAACATCTCGGGCTTCATGGTCGGCGGGAAGTACGAGGCCGAGGGCATCGCCAAGCACGGCGCCAAGCTGGTCACGGCGGTGTCGAGCGCCGAGGTGCCGAAGTTCACCGTCCTGATCGGCGGGTCGTTCGGAGCCGGCAACTACGGCATGTGCGGCCGGGCGTTCGGCCCGCGCTTCCTGTTCACCTGGCCGAACAGCCGGATTTCGGTCATGGGCGGGGAGCAGGCGGCGGCGGTGCTGGCCACCGTGCACAGGGATGCGGACACCTGGACGCCCGAGGAGGCCGAGGCCTTCAAGGCCCCGGTGCGCCAGAAATACGAGGACGAGGGCAATCCCTATTACGCTACAGCCCGTCTGTGGGACGACGGCGTCATCGACCCGGCCCAGACGCGCGACGTGCTGGGGCTGGCGATTTCGGCGTCGCTGAACGCCCCGATCCCTGAGACGACCTTCGGCGTGTTCCGGATGTGATGATTACGTCCCTCTCCCCTTGCGGGAGAAGGTGGCAGGGCGAAGCCCTGACGGATGAGGGGTTTCACGGACTTGGCCGATTGGCCGCCCCGGGCGTTAGATGCGGACAGGGCGGCGCGACCCCTCATCCGACCTCGCTCCGCTCGGCCACCTTCTCCCGCAAGGGGAGAAGGGAAGATTCAAGGACTGAGCCATGACCAACAAGACCCCCACCGAAGCCGACCTCAACGCCCTCGACATCACGCCCGGCGAGGCGGCCGAGATCAACGCGATCTCGCATCCGCTGCTGGCGGGCGCGGCGCCGGACGGGAACGACGATCTGGTGCGGATCGAGGCGACGACGGACGGGACGGTGTTCGTCACCATCAACCGCCCGGCGAAGAAGAACGCCTTCGACGCCGCCACCATCGCGGCCCTGCATGAGGCCTTCGTGACGCTGCACGGGGCCGAGCAGGTGCGGACGGTCTTCATCCGCGGCGCGGGCGGGACATTCTGCGCCGGGGCGGACCTGGGCTGGATGCGGGATGCAGCGGACTGGTCCGAGAGCGACAACCGCGACGACGCCATGGGTCTGGCGAAGATGCTGAAGGCCCTGCACGACGTGCCGGCCCTGACCTGCGCCATCGTGGAAGGGTCGGCCATGGGCGGCGGGGCCGGGATCGTGGCGGCCTGCGACATGGCCGTGGCGGTCGAGGGCGCGCGCTTCGCCTTCTCCGAGGTCAAGCTGGGGCTGATTCCGGCGACCATCGCCCCCTATGTGATCGAGGCGGTCGGCGCCCGCCGCGCCCGCCAGCTGTTCCTGACGGCCAACATCTTCGATGCCGACTATGCGGCCCATGCGGGTCTGATCGACATGGTCCTGCCCGAGGGATCGGTCGACGAGTTCATTTCGATGCTGACCGACAGCCTGACCGCCAATGCGCCGGGGGCCATGGGCGACGCCAAGCGGCTGGTGCATCACGTCGCCGGCCAGCGCATCGACGGGGGGCTGATGGAGGACACGGCCAAACGCATCGCGCGGGCCCGGGTCAGCGCCGAGGGCCAGGAAGGCGTCCGCGCCTTCCTCGACAAGCGGAAGCCGCGCTGGGCGGAGTAGGTCAGTCCGGCCGGATCACCAGACAGTCGAGATGGCGGGCCTCCAGCGCGTCGCAGGCGGCGCGGGCGGCGTCTTCGGTCATGCCGGTGAAACGCGAGCGGAAACGGCCTTCGCCGTCCTGAACCACGCGTTCGGCCCCCGCGAAGGTCGAGCGGAAACGGCGGTTGACCTCGGTCAGCCAGTCGGTGGCGATCTCGCGGTCGCGGAACGAGCCGACCTGAACGATCCAGCGGCCGGCGGGCGCGCGGGCGGGACGAGCCGGCGTGGCGGAGGGCCGTGTGGGGGCAGCGGGCGGCCGTGAGGTGGTCGGGTTGCGCCGGCCTTCAGGCGGGGTCGCTCCACCGTTCAGGATGGCGGTTACGTCGGCGGGCAGATCGGCGCGCTGGGACGGGGCGGGATCGATGGTGGTGGGGCGGGCGGCTGACGGGCCGGAAGTCAGGGTGACGCCGGCCGTGCCGGGCTCGTCCTCGGTGTCGGCCAGGGAGGCGTATTGCACCGGACCGGCGGTGTCGGCGCCGATGCCGAAACCGCGCTCCTCGAAGATGGCCTGGGCCACCTGGATGCGTTCGCCCCCGGCGCGGCGGCGCTCGACCTCGAAGCCGACATCCATCAGGGCGGCGACGTGAGCATTGCGGCTGGCGACGGTGCGGCCGCCCAGGACGATGGTGATCAGGCGGCGTCCGTCCCGCACGGCCGAGGCGGCCAGGTTATAGCGCGAGGCGTTGGTGAACCCGGTCTTGATGCCGTCATAACCCTGGCCCGAGTTCAGCAGGCCGTTCGTGCTGCGGTACTCACGGCCGCCGTAGTTCCAGTCGTGCAGGCCGAAATAGCGGTAATACTGCGGGAAATCGCGCATGACGGCGCGGCTGAGGATGGCCAGGTCGCGGGCCGAGGTCAGCTGACGGCTGTCGGGCAGGCCGTTGGCGTTGACGTAGCGGGTCTGGCTCATGCCAAGATCCTGGGCCTTCAGCGTCATCATGGCGGCAAAGCGGGCTTCCGAACCGCCCACATGCTCGGCCACGGCCACGGCCATGTCGTTGCACGAGCGCACGGCCATGGCCTTCAGCGCGTCATCGAGGGTGATGGTCTGGCCCGCCGCGAGCCCCAGCTTGGACGGCGGCTGCGACGCGGCGCGGGGCGACACGGTCAGGACGTCGTCCAGGCTGACCTTGCCTTCCGACAGGGCGTCGAAGGCCATGTACATGGTCATCACCTTGGTGATGGAGGCCGGATAGCGGCGCGCGTCGGCGTGGCGGGCGAACAGCACCTCGCCCGAGGCGGCGTCGACCACGATGGCGGCGTAGCGGGCGTTGTCGTCCGACTGGGCCACGGGGGCCATCACGCCGGGCGTGGGGACGAGCGCGAGCACGGCGAGGGTCAGCAAAGCGACCAGGCCACGGCGGAGAGATGCGGTCTTCGGCAAGCGACTGCCTCTTCTTACAACTGCGGCGCGGTCGCCCCCGAATGCGCCGATCTGGAACTCATGGGTGAAACGCTAGCATGACGGGCGCCAGTTTCGCGTCAGTTAACGAGCCGTCAACGCAGATTTGAAGCCTGCGTCGCTGTTCGGCGAAGATTATGTTGCACTGCACAAAACGTCCTTGACCTTTGTTCGCACCTGCACCATATGAGCTTCGTCGCGATGGCTCCCCCTGTCGCGAAACCCATCAAACCGCGGATCAGCCGCGGATCGTTCAGGAGAAACACCATGGCCGACGCCGCCACCACCGCCACCGAAACCGTCAAGAAGACCGTCGAAACCGCGACCGCCACCGTCAAGGCCCAGGCCGAGAAGGTCCAGGCTTCGACCCAGCAGGCCCAGGCCGCCGGCGCCAAGATGTTCCGCGAAGGCGTCGACAAGTCGGTCGCCGGCCTGACCGAGCTGAACGCTCACGGCAAGCAGAACCTGGAAGCCCTCGTGGCCTCCGCCTCGGCCGCCCAGAAGGGCGCTGAAGCCCTGTCGACCCAGGGCCTGGCCTTCGGCAAGAAGTCGTTCGAAGACACCGTCGCCGCCGCCCAGTCGCTGGCCGCCGCCCGTTCGGTTCAGGAACTGATCGAGCTGCAGACCTCGTGGGCCAAGTCGGCCACCGAAGCCTATCTGTCGAACATGACGGCGATGACCGAAACCCTGACCGCCTCGGTCAAGGACAGCTTCAAGCCGATCAACGAGCGCGTCACCGCGACCGTCGAGAAGTTCCAGGCCGCCCGCTAAGGCGTTCTGACCCCTCAGTAACATAAGTTCTGAGTTCGAAGGCCCCGGTGGAAACACCGGGGCCTTTTGCTGTTTGGCGCTAACGCTCGCAACGCGGTTGCTCGCTGCGTGAGCGCGCTCTGGGAACACACTCACGCAACCTGTGACTTGCCGACGCTTCAAATCAGGCCATCATTCCCTATCTAGCGTTTCGACACCCACAATCCGGACCACGAATGCCGCCGTCACGACGTCCAGGTGAACAGGGGGGAGGCCAGGGCGCCGCCACCGTCACCGAGACCAAGCCGAAGCTTCAGAAGCCCTCGTTGTATCGGGTGCTGATCCTGAACGACGACTACACGCCGATGGAGTTCGTCATCTATGTGCT
>JAZKHQ010000012.1:0-31935 GCA_040385285.1 Pseudomonadota bacterium | reverse complement strand
GCAACGTCGTGCTGATGCCCAGCTTCGTGAACATCGGCGCCTATGTGGACGAGGGTTCCATGGTCGACGCCTGGGCCACGGTCGGCAGTTGCGCCCAGATCGGCAAGAACGTGCATCTGTCGGGCGGCGCCGGCATCGGCGGCGTGCTAGAGCCGTTGCAGGCCAATCCGACCATCATCGAGGACGGCTGCTTCATCGGCGCCCGCGCCGAGGTGGCCGAGGGCGTGATCGTGCGCGAGGGCGCGGTCCTGGCCATGGGCGTCTATCTGTCGGGGTCCACCAAGATCATCGACCGGGCGACCGGCGAGGTCTTCCGCGGCGAGGTGCCGGCCTATTCGGTCGTGGTTCCGGGATCGCTGCCCGACCCGAACGGCGGCCCGTCGCTCTACTGCGCCGTCATCGTCAAGCGGGTGGACGCCCAGACCCGGGCCAAGACCGGCGTGAACGAGCTGCTGCGCGACTGACCGTCAGGCGGCCGCGGCGCGCCGGCGAATCCGCGTGATCCGGCGCAGGCGCCGCCAGAAACGGCCGCGCTCAGGCTCGGGATAGGGCTGCAGGTTCTCGATGAATTCCTCGGCCGAGGCGCGCCAGCTGAACTTCTCGGCATAGGCGCGCACGGCACCTCGGTCGCACTCCAGCGCCTTCATGCAGGCGGTGCGCAGGTCCGCGTCGATAGCCCCGGCGTTGGAGCCCGGAATGATGTCGATGGGGCCGTGGGCCGGATAGGCGGCGACCGGCGTGCCCGTGGCCATGGCCTCCAGGATCACCAGGCCGAAAGTGTCGGTCCAGCTGGGGAAGACGAAGACGTCGGCGTCGCGGAAACACCGCGCCAGCTCCTCGCCGAAGCGGGCGCCGAGGAATTTGGCCTCGGGATATTTGGCTTGCAGCTCCGCCCGGGCGGGGCCATCGCCGACGACGATCTTGGTGCCCGGCAGGTCGGTCTCGAGGAAGGCCTCGATGTTCTTCTCCACCGCCACCCGACCGACGTTGAGGAAGAAAGGCCGGGGCCAATCCTTGCCGCCCATCTCGTCATAGATGCGGGGCAGATCGGGGTTGAACATCTCGGTGTCCACGCCGCGGGTCCAGGGCGAGACGTTCTTGAACCCGTGGGCCTGAAGCTCGTCGCGCAGGGTCGGCGTCGCCACCATCAGCCGGCCCGACGGCTTGTGGAACCACTTCATGTAGGCATAGCCGACCTGAACCGGGATCGGGAAACGGGCCGAGACGTATTCGGGGAATTTCGTGTGGTAGCTGGTGGTGAAGGGCAGCTTCCATTCCACGCAGATGCGGCGCGTGGCGATGCCGATGGGGCCTTCGGTGGCGATGTGGACCGCGTCCGGCTCGAAGGCGCGCAGACGTTCGCGGATCTCTTCTTCCGCCCCCAGGGCCAGCCGGATTTCCGGATAGGTGGGGCAGGGGATGGTCTTGAACTGGTTCGGCTCGACGACCTCGACCTCATGACCCATGGCGCGGCACTCCGCCGTGATCCGGCTGAGGGTGCGGACGACGCCGTTGACCTGGGGCTCCCAGGCGTCGGTGGCCAGGACGATGCGCATGAGGGCCGTTCGGCTCCGTCGTTGATCGGTCAGAAGCTCTAGCGCCTCGCGTAGCGCTTGGCGAGATGAGTCCGTGATGAGCTATTCGCTGGTCCCTTTGGCGTTGGCGTTGGTGAAGCGCGCCTGACCGAGGGGCGACGTCAGTGTCGCCTCCGTACCTGCCCAGCGCAGGATGGCATCGCCATCCGGCGTCCCGCTGTTGCCCGCGAAAGACATCCGGTTGAGCAGCATCATCCGCTCCACATCCTCGACCACGCAGGGACGAAGGGTCTCGAACGCGGTCAGCTCGCCGGAGCGTTTGAGAAAGCCCCCGCCGACACAGCCGGTGTCGAGAGCATAGGTGTAGGGCGCAGGATCGGTCTTTGAAAATGTATGGATGATCTCAAGGCGGATGCCGGAATTCTGAGCCGGGGAGCCATCGATTTCTTCCAGATAGCCGGACCAGACCACAACAGGCTCTTCCTTTGCTGGCGGAAATCCCAGATTGACGCTGCATCCGCCCAGCAGGGCGGTAATCGCAGCGATTGCGGCGGCTGACACAGTGGCTCTCATCATGCAGTCCTTTCGATGCCCGACCCCTCCCGTTCCGTCGCGGAAGGGGCTAAGACGCCGCCCATGAATGCACATGTCGTTTCGCCTGTCGCGCTGACCCAGGACTGGGACGCGCTGGACCGGGGCAAGTTCGCGGACGAGACGGCGACGGTGGCCGCCATCCTGAAGCAGGTCCCGCTGAAGGGCGAGGTCCGCGCGGGCGTGGTCGCCGGGGCCGTCGATCTGGTCGAGCGCGCACGGCGCAGCGTCAAGAAACAAGGGGTGGTCGAAAGCTTCCTGCAGGAATTCTCGCTCGGCACCCGCGAGGGTCTGGCCCTGATGTGTCTGGCCGAGGCGCTGCTGAGGACGCCCGACGAGGACACGCGCGACCGGCTGATAGCCGAAAAGATCGGCTCGGCCGACTGGGCCTCGCACCTCGGCCAGTCTGACAGCCTGTTCGTCAACGCCTCGACCTGGGGCCTGATGCTGACCGGCCAGCTGGTGGACGTGGACGAGGAGGCGAAGACCGACCTGCCCGGCTTCATGAAGCGCATCGTCGGGCGGCTGGGCGAGCCGGTGATCCGCGAAGCCGTGGCCGCCGCCGTCCGCATCATGGGCGAGCAGTTCGTGGTCGGCCGCACCATCCAGGCGGCGCTGAAGCGGGCCAACCGCGAGGGCTGGCTGTGCAGCTTCGACATGCTGGGCGAGGGCGCCCGCACGGCCCATGACGCCGAACGCTACGAAGGCATCTACGCAGAGGCTATTCAAGCCGTGGGCAGTCAGGCCAAGGGGCAGGGGCCGGAGGCCGGCCACGGCGTCTCGGTCAAGCTGTCGGCCTTGTCGCCGCGCTATGAGGCGACGCACGAGGCCCGCGTGTGGGACGAGCTCTATCCCCGCGTGCTGCGCCTCGCCCGCATCGCGGCGAAACACGACATCAACTTCACCATGGACGCCGAGGAGGCCGACCGGCTGGCCCTGTCGCTGAAGCTGCTGGACCGCCTGGCGCACGAGCCGGAGCTCGGCGACTGGAAGGGCCTCGGCCTCGCGGTTCAGGCCTATCAGAAGCGCGGGCCGGAGGTGATCGCGCGGGTGGCCGAACTGGCGAAGACATCGGGCCGCCGCCTGATGGTGCGGCTGGTCAAGGGCGCCTATTGGGACACCGAGATCAAGCGCGCCCAGGTCATGGGCCGCACCGACTATCCCGTCTTCACCACCAAGGCGGCGACGGACCTGAACTACCTCGTCTGCGCCCGCCTGATGATCGACGCGGCGCCGCACCTGTATTCCCAGTTCGCCACCCACAACGCCCATTCGCTGGCCGCCGTCCATCGGATGGCCTCGGACAGCGGCGTGAAGATCGAGTTCCAGCGCCTGCACGGCATGGGCGAGGCGCTGTACGACGCCGCCCGCGACGCCTTCGGGCCCGTCACGGTCCGTGCCTACGCCCCCGTCGGCGGGCATGAGGACCTGCTGCCCTATCTGGTGCGCCGCCTGCTGGAAAACGGCGCCAACTCGTCCTTCGTCCACGCCCTGCTGGACGAGCGGGTCCCCGCCTCCGCCGTCGCCGCCGATCCGATTTCGCAGGTCGAGGCTCACCCCGATCGCCACGCCAAGATCCCCACGCCCAAGGACATGTACATGGACCGCCAGAACTCGCTCGGCCGGGACTATTCGCAAGCCGCCGACCGCGAGCGCCACGCGACGGCTCTGGCGAAAGTCGATGCCGAGCGCCTGACCGCCGGGCCGATCGTCGGCGGCAAGCTGCGCGCCGGGACCAACGCCCAGGACGTGCTGAACCCGTACGACGGCGCCCGCGTGCTGGGCCATGTCTCGGAAGCGACCGAGGCCGACATCGACGCGGCGGCCACGGCCGCCGCGAACGCCCAGACAGCCTGGGACCGCAAGGGCGGCGCAGGCCGCGCCATCGTGCTGCGGGCCATGGGCGACGCGCTCGAGGCCGACATGGACCGGCTGGTGGCCCTGCTGTCGCGCGAAGCCGGCAAGACTCTGAACGACGGCGTGGCCGAGGTGCGCGAGGCCGCCGACTTCTGCCGCTACTACGCCATGCTGGCCGAGCGCGACTTCGGAGGCAGGAACGAACTGAAGGGTCCGGTCGGCGAGATCAACCAACTGGTGATGCACGGCCGCGGCGTCTTCGCCTGCATCAGCCCGTGGAACTTCCCGCTGGCCATCTTCACCGGTCAGATCGCGGCGGCGCTGGCGGCGGGCAACGCCGTGCTGGCCAAGCCGGCGGAGCAGACGCCCCTGATCGCGGCCGAGGCGGTGAGCCTGTATCACAAGGCCGGGCTGAACCCCGACCTGCTGGCCCTCGTCCCCGGACGCGGCGAGACGGTCGGCGCGAAGCTGGTTTCCCATCCGCTGATCGACGGCGTGGCCTTCACCGGCGGCACCGACACGGCCATGGCCATCAACCGGGCGCTGGCCGCCCGACCCGGCGCCATCATCCCCTTCATCGCCGAGACCGGCGGGCTGAACGGGATGTTCGTGGACACCACGGCGCTGAAGGAACAGGTGATCGACGACGTCATCCTGTCGGCCTTCGGCTCGGCCGGTCAGCGCTGCTCGGCGCTCCGCCTGCTCTACGTCCCGCACGACGCCGCCGACGCCCTGATCGAGGGGCTGAAGGGCGCGCTGGCGGCCCAGGTGGTGGGCGACCCCGCCGACCCCGCCACCGACATCGGCCCCGTCATCGACGCCGAAGCCAAGGCCATGCTCGACGCCCACGTGAAGCGGCTGGAGAAGGACGCCACGGTGACCGCCCGCGCCACCCTGCCGTCCGGCGCGGACCGCGGCCACGTCTTCGCCCCGACCATCGCCGAGGTGCCGACGCCCGACTATCTGGAGCGCGAGGTGTTCGGCCCGATCCTGCACATCTGTCGCTACCACCCTAAGGATCTGAAGACCGTGGCCGGCAAGCTGGCCGCGCGCGGCTACGGCCTGACCCTGGGCGTGCACAGCCGCATCGAAGCCTTCGCCGAAGAGGTCACGCGCCTGGTCCCAGCCGGAAACGTCTACATCAACCGCTCGATCACCGGCGCGGTCGTCGGCGTCCAGCCCTTCGGCGGCGAGGGCCTGTCAGGCACCGGCCCGAAGGCCGGCGGGCCCAACAGCCTGATCCGCTACGCGTCCGAGAAGGCCATCAGCAACAACATCTCGGCCCAGGGCGGCGACCCGGCGCTGTTGAACCTGTGATCGGGACCTGACCCGATCAGGCAACGAGCCCTATCACTGCGGCGAGCACGGATGTTAGGGATCACTGATAACGGGAGACACCGAGTATGTGGGATCGATTGGCGTCGCTGTTTCGCGGTCCACGGCGCGAGAGCGTCGATCTCGGCGCGCGCTTCACCGAGGTTTACGAGCAGCGGCTATGGTTATCGGAGGAGTCGGTTTCCGGGTCGGGATCCGAGCGCCAATCCGGTCAGGTTCGGCATTCGATCGATCTGCTGAACCGGTTCACGCGTGAACTTCAGATCCGGTCCATCGCCGACATTCCCTGCGGCGACTTCAACTGGATGCCCGAATACCTCGATCAAAATCCGGGGGTGGAATATGTCGGCTACGACGTCGTGCCGGCTCTGATCGCCGAGAACCGGGCGAAATTCCCCGGTCGCCGCCTCGAGGTGTTGGACATCACCCGCCGTCGCCCGGCCCGGGCCGACCTGGTCTTCTCGAAGGACATGTTCAATCACCTGCCGCTGGACGACATCTGGGCCGCGCTGGAGAACATGGTCGCCTCACGTCCCAGATATCTGCTGCTGACGACCAACAAGGGGTTCGAGAATATCGAGCTGGAGCCGACCCAGCCCCACGCATCGCGTCACCTTGACCTTCAGGCCGCGCCCTTCCTGCTGCCCGAGCCCCTGTATGGCGATCACTATCTGCTGCTGTGGCGCCGCGAGGACGTCGAGCGTCGCCTGGCCGCGCGCAAGGCGGCCTAGGTTTTCGGCCAACCGCCAGCGCGGCTCAGAGCGCTCGGCGCCGGCCGCCCGATCTTTTCGCCGATCCAGCGGGCGGCGGCGATCAGGGCATCGAGGTCGTAGCCGGTCGAAAAGCCTGCTCGTTCGAGCATATACACCAGGTCCTCGGTGGCGATGTTGCCGGTGGCGCCGGGCGCAAAGGGACAGCCGCCGATG
The DNA here is from genome assembly GCA_040385285.1 of Pseudomonadota bacterium. GTDB lineage: Bacteria > Pseudomonadota > Alphaproteobacteria > Caulobacterales > Caulobacteraceae > Brevundimonas. The sequence goes on along the minus strand of JAZKHQ010000012.1, from coordinate 25,691 downwards.
CCGCCGATCGAGGCGTCGAGCACGTCGATCCCGGCCTCGATCCCGGCATGGGCGTTGGCCAGGCCCGTGTTGCGGGTGTCGTGAAAATGCAGGCGCAGGGTCGCGTCGGGCGCGGCCTTCCTCGCGGCCTCGACCTTGCGGGTCACGGCCCAGGGGTCGCCGGCGCCGATGGTGTCGGCCAGGGCGATCTCCTTCACGCTGAGCGCGGCGACGCGGCCGACCAGATCGGCGACCTGATCGGTCGAGACCTCGCCGTCGAAGGGGCAGCCCCAGACGCAGGACAGGGTGGCGGACAGGGAGGGGGCGGCGCCGGCCGTCTCGCCGGCATTGGCGCGGCCGGCGATGATGTCGGCCAGCATCTGGACCTGCTGATCGATGGTCAGGCCCTGGTTCTTCAGGCCGAAGCCGTCGGTGGCGCTCATGGCCACATTGACCTCGTCGACCGAGGTGCCGAGCGCGCGGTCATAGCCTTTGCCGTTCAGGACCAGGCCGATGCGGCTGCGGCCCTCGGCTTGGGGCAGTTCGGCCATGACCTCTTCGGCGCCGGCCATCTGAGGCACGTACTTCGGGTGGACGAAGCTGACAGCCTCGATGCGTCTGGCGCCCGCCGCCTCGAGCCGGCGCACCAGTTCGGCGCGGGTGGCGGGGTCGAGGACCGCCTTCTCGTTCTGCAGGCCGTCTCGGGGGCCGACCTCGACGATCTGGATAGGCCGGCTCATTGGGCCGATCCCGGCGGGGCGTAGACGGTCAGGGCCGTATCGTCGCCGGTGGCGTAGTTGAAGCCCCGAACCTGGCCCACGGACCGGCCGGTCACGCCCATGCGGGCGGAGGCCGCGCGGAAGGCCTCGGCGTCGCGGTCCTCGACGATGGCGGGACGGCCCTCGGACAGGGCCTTGGCCGCGCCGTCGGCGTCGGTCAGCTGGGTGTCGCGCCCGGTCAGGAAGACGAAGCTGGGCTCGTGGAAGGTGGTGATGGCCACCGGGCCGGGGGTGCGGCCCTGGCGCGGATCGAGGTCGGCGGCGCGCAGAACCTTCACCAGCTGCGGCGCGATGGCCAGCGGACGCAGCTGGCGCAGCGTTCCCGCGAACGCCGTATGGGCCAGCACGCCGAGGGCAAGCGACATCAGCACCGCCGTCACCGCGATCCGGTTGACCAGCAGGAAGCCGCCGATGGCCGCGGCGGCGAGCGCCAGAACCACGGTCAGCACGGCCCAGGTCTGGGCCGTCGAGGTGCCGTATTCGCTGAGGCCGTAAAGAGTCGCCGCCGAGACGATCACGGCTGCGAAAATGCCGAGACCCGCACCGACATAGCGCGAGACAGTGCCGATGGGCCGGGTCAGGGCGGCGGCGGCCAGCAGGGCCAGCGCCCCGAAGGTCGGCAAGGTGTAATGCGGCAGCTTGGTCGGCGTCAGCTCGAAGATCAGCCAGGCCGGAACCAGCCAGCAGACCAGAAAACGGATCGCCGGTTCGGCCCGACGGCTCCAGCCGGCGGACAGGGCGGCGGGCAGCATCAGGGTCGCCGGGAACAGCAGCAGCGGCGACAGCAGCAGGAAATATCCCGGCCAGGCCCCATGGCTTTCGTGGCCGCCTGCGACCTTGGGCGCCAGATCGCCCATGATGGCCTCGCGCCAGAAGCCGCCGTCGGTGGCGATGGTGATGGCGATGGCCCAGGGCCCAACGATCAGGGCCACCAGCGGCAGGCCCCAGCCCCAGCCCAGACGCTTCAGCCACGACACGTCGCGGTCCCACACCGACAGGGCGATGATGGCGGGAGCCACGACGATAAGGCCTATCGGCCCCTTGATCAGAATCGACAGGCCCAGCCCCAGCCAGAAGATCAGCTTGTGCGGCTTTCGCGGTATCTCGCCAGCCCGCGTGGTCATGTAGATGCGCGCCAGCCCGGCCATGGCCAGGGTCACGGCCCCGCACAGCATGGCGTCGGTCTTGGCGATCCCTGCCTCGGACGACAGCAGGAAGCCGGCCCCCAGCATGGCGCCGGCCAGGAAGCCCGCCCGGTTCCCGAACAGGGCCGCGCCCGCCCAGGCGGCGGCAGCGGCGGCCAGGATGGCCCCCAGCAGGGACGGCAGGCGGTACGGGCCGATGTCGCGGTTTTCGACGCTGGACGTCACGGCCACCGCGGCGGCCTGCATCCAGTAGATGCCGACCGGCTTCTTCCAGCGCGGCTCGTCCTGGAAGCGGATGTCGACGTAATCGCCGCTCTCCAGCATCTGCGACGTCGCCTGGGCATAGCGCGCCTCGTCCCGGTCGATCGGCGGCAGCAGCAGAAGCGTTGGCAGACCGGCCAGCAGCGCCACCAGCGCCGCCAGAACGGGGCCGCGCCATCCGGCGATGTAACGGTCGAGATCGGGGCGTTGCATGGAACCAGTCCTAACACGGTGTTTGCGGTCGCGTCAGCCGCCCCTCCCGTCAACGCCTGAAGTCCGCTAGACAGCGGTCATGAAGCCCGAAACGCCCGAAATCTCCGTCGTTGTCCCGGTCCATGACGAGGCCGGGGCCGGGGCCGCCCTGGCGCGCGAGATCGCGGGCGCCTTCGAGGGCCGCTCCTACGAGATGATCTTCGTCGACGACGCCAGCCGTGATTCGACTCTGACCGAGCTGCGCGCCCTGATGGCGGAGCTGCCGGCATTGCGCGTGCTGGCCCACGGCTCGAACGCGGGCCAGAGCCGGGCGGTGCGAACGGGCGTGCTGGCGGCGCGGGGCGCGGTGGTCGTGACGCTGGACGGCGACGGCCAGAACCCGCCCGCCGATGCGCCGCGTCTGGTCGACGCCCTGCTGGCCGCGCCGGCGACCGTGGCCCTGGTGGGCGGACGCCGGGCCAGCCGCATGGATTCGGAGGCCAAGCGCTGGGCCTCGCGCTGGGCCAACCGCATCCGCCGCCGCCTGCTGAACGACGACGCCGACGACACCGGCTGCGGCCTCAAGGCGTTCCGGCGCGAAGCCTTCCTGCGCCTGCCCTATTTCGATCACGTGCACCGCTACCTGCCGGCCCTGATGATCCGCGAGGGCTACGAGAACCGCTATCTCGACGTCGGCCACCGCCACCGCGAGACGGGCCGGTCGAAATACACCAACTGGGGCCGCCTGCGCGCCTCGGTGTCCGACCTGCTGGGCGTGATGTGGCTGAAGTCGCGGTCACGCCGTCCAGGCAGCATCAGCGAGTTCTGACCTCCACTCGCCAATCAGGCGAGCCACCGTAGCGGTATGGAGCGAACGGGGGTATTCACCGTTAACGAGCTTGGCCGTGCGAGCGGAGCCTTTACGAGGATCGACCCATGCTGATCGCCATTCCCCTTCTGGTCATCCCGGTGGTGATCTACGTCCTGGTCGTGCTGACCGGGGGGCTGCTGAACGCCGAGGGCGTGGTGGCGGCCGAACAGGCGCTGCGCAATCCGATCTTCTCGATCCCCATGGTGTCGGGCACGCCATGGAACGTGGGCGCCGGCGACCTGATCCTGTTCCTGTCGCTGATCCTGCTGTTCTTCGAGCTGCTGAAGTCGACGTCGAGCCAGAAGGTCGCGATCGTCAACCACGCCCTGTCGATGATCCTGTTCATCGCCTGTCTGGTGGCCTTCCTGCTGGTGAAGGGCTTCACCACCTCGACCTTCTTCCTGATCCTGACGATGGTCATGCTGGATGTGCTGGCCGGCTTCATCGTCACCATCATCTCGGCCCGGAAAGACCTGGATTTCGGCGGGGCTTGATTTTTAGGGCGCTACCGTTCGCGCCGCGGGCGCTCACTGCTTGAGCGCGTTCAGGACGCTGTCATTGCGAGTGGCGCGTTCGCGCCCTCAAGCAGCGAAGCGCCGCGCGCTGAGCGTTAGGGCGCTTATGAGAAGGCCACAAAAATCAGTGCGACCACCGTCACATCGACGACGCGGGCGGCGAGGCTGAGGATCTGGGGCATGGGACGCGTTCCGGTTTGCGGCGACAAGCCCTGCCTTCAGCAAGGGTCGTGCCGTTCGGACGGTCCGGATCAGACGTCGGTGCGTTTGGCCTTGCCTGCGGGCGGTCGGCGCTCGTTGGAGCCCGAATATTCGGTCCCGAGATAGGCGGAGCGTGCGGCGTCCAGCACCGGCGCGCCGCCCTTCAGGCCGCGCTTCTGGCCTGTCTGTCCCATCAGCTGGGCGGAAAACGCCGGGTCGGCGGTCGGCTGCGGGGCAGCGGTTGCCGGGGCCTCGGTTTCCACCGGCCCGACAGGGACCAGGTCGCGCGAGGCCGACCCGGCGCGCCGGTCGGTCTGGCGCCGGTCCCCGCTCACTCGCCGCCCTTGGCCAGACGGTCGATCTGCGCGCGCATCTCGTCCATCTGGCGGCGCATCTCGGCCATGGGATCGTCGGCGGCTTTCGGCGCTTCCGCGGCCGGTGCAGCGGGCGTCTCCGTGCGGCCGTAGGCGAAGCCGGGGAACATCTTCATCGCCTGCTCGAACATGGCCATGTTGCGCTTCACGGCCTCGTCGATCAGCCCCGCGCCCGGCGTGGCGCCGAAGGCCTTGGCGAACTGGCCCCGCAACTGCTCCTGCTGCTGTGAGAAATTCTCGAGCGACATTTCCAGATAGCTGGGCAGCACGCCCTGCATCTGACCGCCGTAGAAGCCGATCAGCTGACGCAGGAATTGCACGGGCAGCAGGGCCTCGCCGCGCGATTCCTCCTCGAATATGATCTGGGTCAGGATCTGGCGCGTCAGATCCTCGTTGGTCTTGGCGTCATAGACCAGGAACTCGGTCCCCTCGCGCACCATGGCGGCGAGGTCTTCCAGCGTGACGTAGGTGCTGGTGGCCGTGTTGTAGAGCCGCCGGTTGGCGTATTTCTTGACGATGACGGCGCCGCCGTCGGTGCCCTTGGGGCCTTTTTCGCTGGTCTTGTCTGCCACGCGGATTTTCTCTCGCTGTTGCGTCTGCACACTTATCCCGCGTTGCGGCGCAAGACGCCAGCGATGAGTGTCAGCCCGCCGCGGGGGCCAGAACCACCCCCACCAGCACCGCCGCCCAGTGGACGCCCGCGCCGGCGACGACGAACCCATGCCAGATGGCGCGCCGGAACTTCAGCTTGGGGCTGATGAAAAACAGGACGCCGGCTGTGTAGATCAGCCCGCCCAGCACCAGCAGGCCGAGGGCGATCGGATGCACCGTGTCCAGCATCGGCTTCAGGGCGATCACGGCCAGCCAGCCGAACAGGGCGTAGACCCCGCTCCAGAAGGCGTCGGAGATGCGCGGCGCCACCAGCTTGGCGAACACGCCCGCCATGGCGATGGACCAGACCAGCAGGGTGAAGCCGATGGCCCAGCCACCCTCAAACCGCTGCGTCGTGAAGGGCGTGTAACTGCCGGCGATCATCAGGAAGATGGCCGCCTCGTCGAGCCGCCGCAGCACCGGCCGCGCGGCGCAGGGGTGGGTCAGGTTGTAGACGGTCGAACAGGCCAGCATGGCGATCAGGCACAGGGCGTAAACGGCCGTCGCGACCACGGCGCCGAAGCCGCCATAGATGGCCGCCAGCACCGCCAGGACGATGCCGCCGACCGCCGCCAGGCCCAAGCCGATCAGGTGGACCCACAGGTCCGCCAGCCGCTCGCTGCGCGTCTGATAGTGCTCGACCATGTCGAGCGCGTCGGGGATGGAGACCCGGGTGATCACAGTCTTGATCGTCTTCAGCATGGTTCCCTCAATCGGGTTCGCCGCCATTCGTTCCCGACGATAATGGCCACGCTGGATGACCAGCCCCTGAATAGCGGCGTCAACGGCACGTCAGGGATGACGAAACGGGCCGGATGCGGCACAGAAGCCACGACTCGTTTCCCCCGGCCTAACGCCCCTCCCCGGGCTTGAGGCCTGATTCATTTTTGGCCTAACGCCCTTTGGGCTGCTTGAGGCCGTCAACCAGGATCCTTCCCATGATCGCCAACGACGTCGTCATCGTCTCCGCCGCCCGTACGCCGGTGGGCTCATTCCTGGGCGCGCTCAGCAGTCTGCCGGCCTCGAGGCTGGGCTCCATTGCAATCAGCGCGGCGCTGGAGCGGGCGGGCGTGGCTCCGGCGGACGTGGACGAGGTGATCCTGGGCCATGTGCTGCAGGCGGCGGCCGGTCAGGGTCCCGCGCGCCAGGCCTCGATCGGCGCCGGCCTGCCGAAGGAGACCCCGGCCTGGAGCCTGAACCAGATCTGCGGCTCGGGTCTGCGCGCGGTGGCGATCGCGGCCCAGCAGATCGCGCTCGGCGATGCGAAGATCGTCGTTGCGGGTGGTCAGGAGAGCATGAGCCAGGCGCCGCATGCCCAGATGCTGCGCGGCGGCCAGAAGATGGGCGACATCAGCCTGATCGACACCATGGTGCGCGACGGCCTGTGGGACGCCTTCAACGGCTATCACATGGGCCAGACGGCCGAGAACATCGCCGAAAAATTCAGCGTCAGCCGCACCGATCAGGACGCCTTCGCCGTCGCCAGCCAGAACAAGGCCGAGGCGGCGCAGAAAGCCGGGAAATTCGTCGACGAGATCGCCCCCGTCACCATCCCCGGCAAGAAGGGCGACACGGTCGTGGACGCCGACGAATACATCCGCCACGGCGCGACCATCGAGGCGATGCAGGCCCTGCGCCCCGCCTTCAACAAGGAGGGCTCAGTCACGGCGGCCAACGCCTCCGGCCTGAACGACGGGGCTGCGGCGCTGGTGCTGATGAGCGCGGATGAGGCGAAGGCGCGGGGACTGACGCCGCTGGCCCGCATCGCCTCCTGGGCCACGGCTGGCGTCGATCCGGCGGTGATGGGCACGGGGCCGATCCCGGCTTCGCGGAAAGCGCTGGAGAAGGCCGGCTGGACCGTCGCCGACCTCGATCTGGTCGAGTCGAACGAAGCCTTCGCGGCTCAGTCCCTGTGCGTCCTGCGCGAACTGGGGCTGGACCCGGCAAAGGTGAATGTCAACGGCGGCGCCATCGCCATCGGTCACCCCATCGGGGCGTCGGGAGCCCGCATCCTGACCACCCTGCTGTACGAAATGAAGCGCTCGGGCGCCAAGAAGGGCCTCGCCACCCTCTGCATCGGCGGCGGCATGGGCGTGGCCATGTGCGTGGAGCGCGGCTGACCTAGTCGACGGGCGGCGGACCGAAACGGTTCGCCGTCTTCTGCCCCCGCAGCACCCCGATCTCGATGAAGCCCCACAGGTTCAGAATCAGGGCCAGCAGCACCGCGCCGATGGCCATGGGCAGTCGGGGGTCAGCCTCCGAGGGCAAGGTCGACTGAACCCAGGCGCTGCCGCCGTGAAGTGACAGAGGCAAGATCACGAACGGGATCAGCCACCAGGCGCTGCGCCCCCGGTCGTGCAGCCGGCGCACGACGACGAATACTGACGCGACATAGGCGAGGGCGATGAGGGCCAGGGCAGCCGCCGCCACGGCCCTCGCGCCGTACATGGTCAGGACCGACGCGCCCACAAAGCCGACGACGCTGACGGCCAGCAATGCAAGCTGCCAGCGCCAGTAGCCGAGCCGGCTGAGCCGTCCCTTGACGCTGAACGCCCGCTGGATGTGTCCGACCATGATCCCCCCTTAGCGCGCCGCCAGCCGCACCAGAACGCCTTCATCCTCGTCCGTGATCGCCCATACCGCGCCGTCGGGCCCCACGGCCACGTCGCGGATGCGCTGGTCCAGGTCGGTCAGCAGCCGTTCCTCTCCCACCACGCGGCCGTTCTCGATCACCAGCCGGGCGATGTGCTTCTCCTTCAGCGAGGCGACCAGCAGATTGCCTTGCCAGTCCGGGAACATGGCCCCGTCGTAAAAGGTCATGCCCCCCGGCGCGATCACGGGGTCCCAGTAATAGACAGGCTGCTCCAGCCCCTCGCGCGCCGTGATCCCTTCGTTGATCGGCTGGCCGGAGTATTCGACGCCATAGGCGATGATCGGCCAGCCGTAGTTCTTGCCTGCCTCGGGCCGGTTCAGCTCGTCGCCGCCGCGCGTGCCGTGCTCCATGGTCCAGACCGTCCCGGTCGAATCGACGGCCACGCCCTGCACATTGCGGTGCCCCAGGCTCCAGATCTGCGCCAGCGCGCCCTCCGTGGCCACAAACGGATTGTCCGGCGGCGTCGAGCCGTCCGCGTTGATCCGGATGACCTTGCCCATGTGCGAGTTCAACTGCTGGGCCTGGGGCCGGATTTCGCGGTCGCTGCGCTCGCCCAGCGTCAGGAACAGATGCCCCTGCCGGTCGAACGCCAGGGCCCCGCCGAAATGCGCCGCGCCGTCATAGGCCGGCAGGGCCCGGAAGATGACCTCGGCGTCCTCCATCCGAGCGCCGTCCGGCGACAGGCGTCCCCGGGCGATCGAGGTGGCGTTGCCGCCGTCTCGGGCCTCGGAGAAGCTCCAGTAGACCATCCGGTCCGCCGCGAACGCCGGCCCGACGGCCACGTCCAGCAGCCCACCCTGCCCCCGGGCGTCCACCGCCGGCAGGCCCGCGATCGGCGCGCCCACCACGCCCTGGCGCGTCACGATCCGCATCCGCCCGGGCCGCTCGGTGACCAGCCAGCGCCCGTCAGGCATCAGGGCCAGTCCCCAGGGGTGCTCCAGTCCCGTGGCCACGACCTGGTGGGTCAGGGCGATGCGGCTGCTGACGCCCGGCGCCCGGGTCTGGCCCTCGAACGCCGGCTGCTGGCCGCGTCCGTTGGCCGCCCGCGTCTCGACGGGTCCGCCCGTCTGTCCCGGGTCCTGCCCATTGGCCCCGCAGGCTGCGGCGAGCGCCGAAAAGGCGACGGAGACGGCGAGGAGAATGGGGCGCATGGCGGGCTCCTCTTCGGGGTCGGACAGCGAATGGGCCGACCGGCGCTTGAACGGCGCGCGATCGGTCTATATAGGCACGCCTCTTCCGGCGGTAAGACCAGTTCCCGCCGGGACTCGAGCGATCGGGGCTGGGTAGCTCAGCTGGTTAGAGCGGTGGATTCATAACCCACAGGTCGGCGGTTCGAGCCCGCCTCCAGCCACCAATCGTCCCCAACGCTTCAGCGGCAGGTCTGACGAACCCGCAGCGCCATGTTGCGGTCGCCCTCGGCGTTGGCCAGTTCGCGCGCGGCGCGGCACTGGTGTTGATCGACCAGGGCCTGGACCCGGCGCGCCAGATCCATCCGCTCGGCGCCGTAGATTTCCTCGGCCTCTTCCGGCGTCGGATTGTTGCGACGGCGTTGCTCCTCGGACTGGAACTGGTTCGCCTGCTGGTCGGCGGTCATGCGGCCGATGGCGCCGCCGGACGCCTGCTGCGCCGATTGCACCGGCTGCTGTTGCGCGGCCGCGCCCGTCGCCGCGAAGGTCAGGAAGGCGGCCGAAGCGCTCGCCAGGATCAGGATTGAAGGCTTCATGAGACCCCCTCCAAGGGAACTGTGATGCGGCACATTCGCCTCGGTTCGGGCCTGACGCAACCGTCGCCGTTCGATCGCGTTACGGCGAAGGTTCATTTCGGAGGAAACCTCATGCGCATCATCTTCGCCGCCGCCGCCGCAGGCCTCGCCCTAGCCGCCTGCACCCCCGCTGAAAAGGCCGAGACCAAGGACGACGCCGCCGACGCCGGCTCCGCCATCAAGGAAGAGGCCCAGCAGGTCGGCTCCGCCATCGCGGCCGGAGCTTCCGAAGCCGCCCAGGAGGTCGATGAGGCCACCGACAAGCTGGCGGAAAAGGCTGACGAGCAAAAGACCGAGACCGCCACGGACGAAAAGGGCAACTGACGCGCTCAAGCAGCCCGCGACCGCGTCGCGGGCGTTAGCGCACAACTACGGCTTTTCGGCCAGCAGGGCGTCGATCAACGCCCGCGCCTCGGGGCTGGACCAGTCCGCCTCACCGGCGAAGGTGGCGCGGATGCGCCCTTGACGGTCCAGCAGGATCGTCTGCGGCATCTTGCCCTTCTCCGGGAACAGGAACGGCAGCTTGAAGCCCGCGTCGCTGTACATCGGCAGAGGCTCGTGGACGTCGATGAAGCTGCGGGCGTCCGCGATGGCGTCCGGGTCCGCGTCCACATTGACCGGCAGCACCACCAGGTCCGGGTTGCCGCCATAGGCCTGGGCCAGCCTCGCCAGGGTCGGCATCTCGGTGCGGCAGGGCACGCACCACATGGCCCACAGATTGACCACCACCACCTTGCCTCGGAAGTCGGCAAAGGCGACCGTCTTGCCGTCCCGGTCCTTGAAGGCGTGATCGGGCGCCACAGGCAGGGCTTTCGGGGTCTGAAGCCGGGCCAGCGATCCGGTCGCGAACCGCGCCAACTCGCTTTTCTCCGCGGGCGCGGGCTCTGCGGCTTTGAAGATCGCGGCCCGATTGGCGTATAGCAGCGCTGCGCCCCCGATCAGGACGACCAGCACGATCGCCAGGGCGATCATTCCTCCCGCCTTCCTCGAGCCGCCCATGTCCGACCATTCCGCCGCTACGCCCCCCGGGGGCGACCCGACTAAGGCCGGAGCGAAGGCCCAAGGTCAAGACATGTGGGGCGGACGCTTCTCGGCCAGGCCCGCCGAAATCATGCAGGCGATCAACGTCTCCATCGGCGTGGATCGCCGCCTTTGGGCCCAGGATCTGGCCGGATCGCGCGCCCACTGCCGCATGCTGATGGCGCAGCAGATCATCTCCCAGGAGGACGGCGCCGCCATCCTGTCGGGCCTCGACGCCATCGAGGGCGAAATCTGCGCCGGGACCTTCCCCTTCCGCGACCAGTTCGAGGACATCCACATGAACGTGGAGGCCCGGCTGGCCGAGCTGATCGGCGAACCGTCGGGCCGCCTGCACACGGCCCGCAGCCGCAACGACCAGGTCGCCACCGACTTCCGCCTGTGGGTCCGCGACGCCTGCGACCGTCAGATCGAACAGCTTAAGGGCCTGCAACGCGCCCTGCTGGCCCGCGCGGAGCAGCATGCCGCCGACCTGATGCCCGGCTTCACCCACCTGCAGACCGCCCAGCCCGTGACACTCGGCCACCACCTGATGGCCTATGTCGAGATGTTCGGCCGCGACGCCGGGCGCTTCGCTGACGCCCGGGCGCGGATGAACGAGAACCCGCTGGGCGCCGCGGCCCTCGCCGGCTCGCCCTTCCCCATCGACCGTCACGCCACCGCCGCCGATCTCGGCTTCGACCGGCCCATGGGCAACAGCCTGGATGCCGTGTCCGACCGCGACTTCGCGCTGGAAAGCCTCGCCGCCGCCAGCATCTGCGCCGGCCACCTGTCGCGTCTGGCGGAGGAAATCGTGGTCTGGATGACGCCGATGTTCGGCTTCGCGTCCCTGCCTGACGACCTGACCACCGGCTCGTCGATCATGCCGCAGAAGAGGAACCCCGACGCCGCCGAGTTGGTCCGCGCCAAGACCGGCCGCATCCTCGGCTCGCTGGTCGCGCTCAGCACCGTCATGAAGGGCCTGCCGCTGGCCTATTCCAAGGATATGCAGGAGGACAAGCCGCCGGTGTTCGAGGCCTTCGATGCGCTGGACCTCGCGCTCGGGGCCATGACGGCCATGGTGACGGCGTTGATTCCGAACACGGCGCGCATGGCCGCCGCCGCCGGCGCGGGCTTCTCCACCGCCACCGATCTGGCCGACTGGCTGGTGCGCGAGCTCAACCTGCCGTTCCGCAAGGCGCACCATGTGACCGGCGCGGCGGTGAAGCGGGCCGAGGCGCTGGGCGTGGGCCTGATGCAACTGCCTCTGGCTGAATTGCAGGCGCTCGAGCCCGGCGTGACGGAAGCGGTTTACAAGGTGCTCTCGCCTGAGGCTTCCTGCTCCAGCCGCCAGAGTTTCGGGGGCACGGCGCCGGAGCAGGTCCGGGCGCGTATTGCGGATTGGAAGTCGCGGCTATGAAAACCATCGTCATTTCGGGACTCGTCGCCCTGGCCGCCCTGTCCACTGCCGCCTGCGGCCGCATGGCCGATCTGGACGCGCCGCCCGCCCGCGAGACCGAGCGCGCCATGCGGGGACCCAACGGCGAGCCGATCGCCGAGCCCGCCACCGTCAACCGCCCGCCCAGCCAGATGCCCATCGACGGCGGCCCGTCGAGCAGCCCCTTCGGCGGCCCGGGCGGTCCCGGCGCCCGTTGACCTTCACCACGACGGACGGCGTCCTTCACGCCGAAGCTGTCAGCCTTGAGGTGCTGGCCGATGCGGTCGGCACGCCCGCCTATGTCTATTCCACCGCCGCCCTGACCGGGGCCTACATGGCGCTGGCTGACGCCGTGGCCGAGCAGCGCCATACACTGGGCGACGCCCTGATCGCCTTTGCGGTGAAGGCCTGCTCCAATCTGTCGGTGCTGGCGACCCTCGCCCGCCTCGGCTGCGGCGCCGACACCGTGTCCGAGGGTGAAATCCGCCGCGCGCTCGCCGCGGGCGTCCCCGCCGACCGCATCATCCTGTCCGGCGTGGGCAAGACCGATACTGAGCTGGCCTTCGCCGTCCGCGCCGGCGTGCGCCAGATCAACGTCGAGTCCTCCGCCGAGCTGGACCGGCTGATCACGGTGGTGAGCGCCCTCAAGCAGGGAGGCCCCGCGGGCCGACCGTTAGGGCAAGACGATCGCGTTGCGATCGCGATCCGCGTGAATCCCGCCATCGGCGCGGGCGGTCACGCCAAGATCACCACCGGCGGATCGGGCGACAAGTTCGGCGTGCCTCTGGCCGAGGCCCTGACCCTCTACGCCCGCGCCGCCGCCTCGCCCCATGTGCGGCCCGTGGGTCTGGCCTGCCACATCGGCAGCCAGATCCTGGACCTCGCCCCCCTGCGCGCCGCCTTCGAGACGATGCGCGACATGACCCGGGCGCTCCGCGCGCGCGGCCTGACGGTCGAGCGGCTCGACCTCGGCGGCGGTCTCGGCGTGGCCTATTTCGGGGGCGCCCAGCCGCCCACACCTGCCGAATATGTCGCCCTGGCGGCTGAGGTGCTGGATGGTCTCGACGTCGAGGCCGCCTTCGAGCCGGGGCGCCTGCTGGCCGCCGAAGCCGGCGTGCTCCTGACCCGCGTCATCCAGGTGAATGAACGGAGCGACGGCCGCCGGTTCCTGGTGCTGGACGCGGCCATGAACGACCTGATCCGCCCGGCCCTCTACGACGCCTTCCATCGCATCCTGCCGGTGCGCGCCCGTCCCGGCGACCTGAGGCCCTACGACGTCGTCGGCCCCGTCTGCGAGACCGGCGACACCTTCGCCCGCGACCGCATGCTGCCGCCGCTCCAGGCCGGCGATCTCGTCGCATTCATGACCGCCGGCGCCTACGGGGCGGTGATGTCGGGCGAATACAACAGCCGCCCGCTCGTCCCCGAGGTGCTGATCGACGGCGCCCGCTGGTCCGTCGTGCGTCCGCGCCCGTCCTATGAAGAGATGCTGGCGAAGGAGCCGCTGGCTGACTGGCTCTAGTCCAGCGCGCAGATGTCCGGCAGCCCACGCAGCGTCCCCGCGTGGTCCAGCCCGTACCCGACCAGGAACCGGTTCGGCGCCTCCCATCCCACGAAATCGGGTTCCGGCGCGCGCGGCAGGGGCCAGGGTTTCTTGGCGAAGACGCAGGTCAGAACCTCGGCGGCCCCCGCCTCCTTCGTGATCCGCACGGCCTCGGCCAGCGACAGGCCGGTGTCGAACACGTCATCGAGGATCAGCACCCGGCGGCCCTCGATCTTGCGCTGATATGGCGCATAGACGTCGATCTTGCCCCGGCTTTCCTTGCTGTCGCCGTATGACGCCAGCCACAGGGCGTCGAAGCGGACGTTGCGCCCGTGGCGCGACAGGGCCCGGGTCAGGTCGGCGGCGAACCAAAGCCCGCCGGTCAGCAGCACCGCCGCCACGGTCTCGTCGTCGATCACGGGGGCGATGCTGGCGGCCAGGTCGTCGACGACCCGGGCGATCTCCGCCTCGGACAGCAGCACGGTGGGTAAGGGGGTGTCAGGGCTCGCCATGCGAGGGCGATACCGTTTCCGCATGGCCCCTGTCGAGCGGGACGGCGTCGATGGGTCTGGCGTCGACGGGCGTCAGGTTCGCTGGCGCAGGCTCCAGCGGGGCCATGGCGGGGCGCAGGCCCGTGGCCTCGGCGGCGGGCGGCGGGCCATGATTGACAGGCCGATTCGCCGGCGGATGCGCGGCAGGCCTCGCCGCGGCCGGCGCCGGCGTATGGGCGGCGGTCTTCACCGGGGGGGGCTGGGGGGCGAAATCGACGCCGACATCCACCCCGTGCGCGCCCGGATCGGCGATGACGGCGGCGAAGCCCTGGACCTTGCCGGGCAGGACCGGCGCGGCGTCGATGCGCACGATGGCGTGGCCGATCTCTGCGCCCTGGGCGTCCAGCAGGGCGACCCGTACCGGCGGCGCGATGATCTCGTTCTCGCGCACATTGCGCAGGGCGCCGGAGATGATGATCTTGCCGGGATCGTTGAGCGCGGCCCGGGCGCTGACCGCCTCGAACTCCAGCCCCGTCGGATTGACCTTCAGGCCCACGGCGGCATAGGCCGAGGCCGTGCGCGGGGCCATCTGGACCACCTCGACGCGGAACAGCCAGGCGGCGCCCAGAAGGCCCAGGAACACGCTGGCCAGACCCGCCCACACGGCCCCGTGAGCCGCGGCGCGGCGCAGGCGGCGCTGCTGCTCGGCCTTGGCGCGGAAGGCGCCGGGCAATTCGGCGGCGGGCGTGTCGGCCAGGCTCTCAGGCGCGGCCGCCTCGTCGCGCTTGCCGAAGCTGCGCTCCTCGACCGGAGCGGAAATAGAGGCCGTAGCCGTGGTCAGCTCCAGCGGCTCGTCCGGCATGGCGCGCCAGGTGTTGGCGCACGACTGGCAGCGCACGGTGCGGCCGCCGGGGCCGATGGCGTCATCGGGCGTGAAATAGCTGGTGGCGCAGGACGGGCACGTCAGTATCATGGTCGCTGACCGCGAGGCTTTTGGCCCCCTCCCGTCGGGATGGCCGCGCCACCCCGGTTCAAACTTGAAAACCCATGCCCGTTTCGCCCGCCCGCGCCGCCGATGACCGCTCCCTTGCCCCCGCCGTCCGGCTGGAAGGCGTCGGGTTCGGCTATGCGGATGCGCCCGGCGTGCTGAAGGACGTCAGCCTCACCTTGCCTGCGGGCTCTTTCCACTTCCTTACCGGCCCCTCCGGCGCGGGGAAGTCGTCGTTGCTCAAGCTGCTGACCCTGGTCGAAAAGCCACATGCGGGCAGGGTCGTCCTGTTCGGCGAGGACGTCACGCATCTTCCGCGCCGCGCTGCGCCCCTGCTCCGCCGCCGCATCGGCACGGTGTTCCAGGATTTCCGCCTGCTGGACCACCTGTCCGCCTTCGACAATGCCGCCCTGCCCCTGCGGCTCGCGGGCGTGAAGCCCCTGGCCTACGCTCCCGATGTGGAGGAGATGTTGCACTGGGTCGGGCTCGGAGACCGCATGCATTCCCTGCCCCCCGCCCTGTCCGGCGGCGAGAAGCAGCGTCTCGCCATCGCCCGCGCGGTGGTCGGCCGGCCCGACCTGATCGTCGCCGATGAACCCACCGGCAGCGTCGACAAGGCCATGGCCGAACGCCTGCTGAAGCTGTTCCAGACCCTGAACCGGCTGGGGACCACCATCCTGATCGCCAGCCACGACGAGGCCCTGGCCGAACGCTCCGGCGCGCGGGTGCTGCATCTGTCGCACGGTCGCCTGACGGGAGGCGTGGCATGATCGGCCGTCTCCTCAACCGTCGTCCCGGCCTGCTGCCCCGTGATTCGGGCGGCGAGCCGTGGCTGGCGGCCCTGATCGCCGTCCTGTGCTTCCTCGCCTGCCTCGCCGCCGTGGGCGCAGCCGCCGCCGACCGCGCCGCCCAGGGCTGGGGCCGTGAGCTGCGCGCCGAGGCGACCGTTCAGGTCCGCCCGCGCGTCGGCGAGAGCGGCGACACCGCCGCCGCCCGCGCCGCCGAGACCCTGGCGGGCGTTCCCGGCGTGGCCGAGGCGGCCGCCATGGACCGCAAGACCGCCGAGGCCCTGCTGCGGCCCTGGCTGGGCGACGCGGTGCTGGCCGACCTGCCCCTGCCGCATCTGGTCACCGTGCGCCTCGACCCCAAGGCGCCCGCCAGCGCCCCCAGCCTCAGCCGCGCCCTGGCCGAGGCCGGCCTCGACGCCACCGTCGACGACCACAGCCTGTGGCGCGGCGAGGTCGAGCGCTCGGCGGCCCTGATCACGGCGCTGGCCGTCGCCGCCTTCCTGCTGACCGCCGGCGCCGCCGGGGCCGCCATCGCCTACGCCACCCGGGCCGGTATGGCGGCGCAGAAGGCGGTGATCGAGACCCTCAGCCTCAACGGCGCTACCGACGCGACCATCGCCGGCCTGTTTCAGGCCCGATTCGGCCTGCTGGCCTTCCTCGGCGGGGCGTCGGGCACGCTGGCGGCGGCCCTGCTGATCGCGGGCCTCCGGGCGCTCGGCGGCGACGGCGGGCTTACACCTGCCCTGCCCTTGACGTGGGGCGATGCGATCCTGATCTCGCCATGTCCGCTGCTGGCCGCTACGGTGGCGGTTGCGGCGGCGCGGATCACGGCTCTCACCAGCTTGGGGCGCGCCTCGAGGATTTTGAGAGAGACTGGATGAAGTTCCTGACGGTCATCGGCATCGTGGTGCTGGTCTGGCTGGTCGGCCTGTTCGCCTTCGCCGACCGGGTGAGGGGCCTGGCCCCCGCCGACGATCCCGCGCGCGCCGACGCCATCGTGGCCCTGACCGGCCCGTCGGCCGAGCGCGTCAACGCCGCCATCCGCCTGCTGGAAGAGGACAAGGGCGAGCGCCTGCTGATCTCGGGCGTCAACCGCGAGGTCCGCCGCGCCGAGCTGCGCGAGCTGACTCCGGGCTCCAACCGCCTGTTCAACTGCTGCGTCGACCTGGGGTTCGAGGCCGAGAACACCACCGGCAACGCCCAGGAGATCGCCGCCTGGGCCCGCGCCAAGGGCTATGACAGCCTGATCGTGGTCACGTCCGACTATCACATGCCGCGGTCGCTGGTTGAGATCCGCTCGGCCGCGCCGGGCGTGAAGCTGACCCCCTACGCCGTCGAAACCCCTGCGCTGGACAACAGCCGCTGGTGGAAGGCCGCCGTCACCGCCCGGCGCATGACGCTGGAGTACATGAAATACCTCGCCGCCCTGACCAAGGCGGGGGTGCGCCGCCTGTCGGGCGACACGCCTGAGCCGCAGGTCGAGCCGGCGTCCGCGAAGGCCGCATGAGCACCCTGCGTTCGCTCGCCTTCACCGTCTGGCTCTATCTGGCCATGGCCGTTGTCGCCGTCGGCCTGTCGCCGGCGCTGCTGCTGCCGCACCGCTACGCCATGGGGGTGATCCGCATCTGGGCCCGCACGACCCTGTTCGGCCTGCGCTGGATCGCCGGCGTGAAGGTCGAGTTCCGGGGGCTCGAACACCGCCCGACGGGTCAGGCCCTGCTCGCCGGCAAGCATCAGGGCATGCTCGACATCGTCATCCCCTTCGTCATGCTCGACGACCCCTGCATGGTGATGAAGCAGGAGCTGATGCCCCTGCCCTTCATCGGCTGGTTCGCGGGCAAGTCGAAGATGATCGCCGTGGACCGTTCGGCGGGGTCGGCGGCGCTGAAGGACATGGTCAAACAGGCCCGCGCCCGCATCGCCGAGGGCCGCCAGATCATGATCTTCCCCGAGGGCACCCGCGCCCCCGTCGGCGCCACGCCCGACTACAAGCCCGGCATCGCCGCCCTCTACCGCGACCTCGACGTCCCCTGCGTGCCTGTCGCCACCAACTCCGGCGTCCACTGGCCCGCGCATGGGTTCAGGCGTTATCCGGGGACGGTGGTCTATGAGTTCCTGCCGGCCATCCCCGCGGGCCTGAAGCGGGCGGAGTTCATGGCGCGGCTGGAGAGGGATATCGAGGCGGCGTCGAATTCGTTGCTGGAGCCAGTTGGTTAAACCTATTCAGGTTTTCCCTTTGGAAAGGAAGGGCCAACCCAAGAGCTTGTTGGGAAGTCAGTTTTCAACTCAACGGGCGGTGTCTTTTCTAGAACGTCGAATTCATCATGCCCTTTTCGTCGGACTAGAAATTCTTTCCCGCAAGCTTTGCATGTCACCGCCACCTCTGATTGAAGCCGCGCAATAGAACGAGAGACAGTCTCCCCGCATTCACAGGCAAATTTTGGAGCTTGGCGAAAGCGCAGATTGAACCCGCTGCTTTTTAGAACCAGATCGATCTCCGCCACCGACTCATCGATCTTGCGCCTGAGAGTCTCTGGGTCGGAATCCTTGCCTGTTTCCAACTCGATCAACAGACGCTCATGCAGGAAATAGCCTAAGGCTCGGTGCGTCTTGCTCGCCCATTTGGCGTTCAAGCGATGCTCTTTGAACTCAACGACATCTGGCCCGTCAAACGAACCATCGGCTCCGGCAAAACTTATGGTGAGTCCAGCGTCGGCGTCTGGATCAGTCTCTAAAAGCTCGGCGAAGAGCTTGTGCGGTTCCCAAGTTCGAAGAACCTCGGGAGCGAGATCGTCCCTATACAGACGAACTAGATCGTAAGTTAGACTTTCGATAGCCAGGCGAACTTCTAAACAGGCGTATAAGAGCTGGTGATCCTCCCCTGAAGCTAAGTGCGCTCTTGCGCTGTCGAGTCTACGACGTGCGCGCGCTCTGTAGTTAAACGAGGCATCTTCTTCGCTCACGGTCACTCTCCCTTCTACCCCAACTTCCCCCACGCCAGCGCGTGCACCTTGTCAGAGCCCAGCACCGCCGCCATCGGCGGGGCGCCGAACAGCCCGGCGATGGCCGGGTCGCGGACGTTCAGCCCGCCGGTGAAGGCCCCGAACGCCGGCATCACCAGGCGCCGTCCGTCGGTGACGAAGCAGGGCCGTCGCACCCCCCGGCCATAGCGCGACACCTTCGCCGCCGGGTGCAGGTGCCCCGCGATCTCGCCCGGCTGGTCGCCCGGCTGCGGCTCGTGGATCAGGCGAAGCGCGCCGACCGTCATCGTCTCCACCACCCGCCCCGGCAGGTCGTCCAGCGCACCGGCCAGAGCCTTCAGATCGTGGTTGCCCTCCAGCCAGACCCAGTCCCGGCCCGCCGCCAGCCGGTCGATCCGCGCCCGGTCGTCCGCCGTCATCCGGCCGATGGCCCTGGTGTCGTGGAAGCTGTCGCCCAGCAGCACGACCCGCGCCGGGTCCAGCGCCTCGACCTCGGCCTCCAGCTTCGTGATCGTGGCCGGGCTGTCATAGGGCGGCAGCAGCTGCCCGCGCGCCGCGAAGGCCGAGCCCTTCTCCAGGTGCAGATCGGAGGCGATCAGCGTCCGCTGCTCGACCAGCCACAGCGCCCCGGAACAGCGCAGCACGCAGGCCTCGCCATTGATCCGTACACGGAGACCCGCGCAGGCGCTGCGCATCGGAGCCAGCGCATCCCTCACTGCCGGGCTCACGCCATCACCTCGGCGATGATGGCCTCGGCCGAGTCCTCCAGGATCATGTCCGCCGCATTGCCTCCGCCGACCCGCTCGCGCCCGATCTGCACCAGCACCGGCACGGAAAACGGCGACGGGCGCTCCAGCGGCTGATGCCTCACCTTGCCCTGGATGCGGGTCAGCAGTTGCCCCAGCCGCGCCACGTCCAGGAAGCCCGCCGCCGCGTCTGTCCGCGCGGTTCGCAGCAGCAGGTGGTCCGGCTGATGCCGCCGCAGCACGTCGTAGATCAGGTCGGTCGAGAAGGTCACCTGCCGCCCCGTCTTCTCGGCCCCAGGCTGGTTGCGCTCGATCAGGCCTGAGATCAGCGCGCAACTGCGAAAAGATCGCTTCATCATGAAACTCTCCTCCAGCCAGCTCTCCAGATCGTCGCCCAGCATGTCCGCCTCGAACAGGGCGCCGAAATCGAGGTCCCCCATCGGGCGGATCGACCACACCCCCAGCGCATAGTCCGTCGCCACGAACCCCAGCGGCCCGACCCCCGCCCGGTCCAGCCGGCGCGTCAGCAGCATGGCCAGGGTCGAGTGCGCCAGCGACCCGGCGAAGGGATAGGCGATCAGATAGTGGCGATTCCCGCGCTGGAACGTCTCGACCAGCATCGATTCCGCATCCGGAATGACCGACCGCTCCGCCTGCAGCTCCAGCCACTCCTGAACGTCGACCGGCAACACGCGCCAATGGTCGCGGTCCTGGATCATGGCCCGCACCCGGTCGGCCAGCGACGTCGACATGGGGAATTTCGACCCGCCCCAGGACGGGATTTTCGGCTCGCGGTCGGTCGCGGGCGACACCAGCGCGTCCATGCCGGTGATGCCCTGGAACGACCAGACCTGGCCGGCGAAGACGAAGGTGTCCCCCGGCGTCATCTGCTCGAAATAATGCTCCTCGGCCTCGCCCACCTTGCGGCCGCCGGTCAGCTGCTTTCCCCGCCGCGAGGCAACCTTCACGTTCAGGGTCGCCGCCGCAACGATGGTGCCGACGTTCATGCGGTGGCGCTGGGCCGTCTGGGCGTTGCGGACCTTCCACCGGCCGTCCTGCGTCCGCACGATCCGCGCGAACCGCTCATAGGTCCGCAGGGCGTATCCCCCCGTCGCCACCAGATCGACCACCGCCTCGAAGTCCTCATAAGACAGATTCCGGTACGGCCCGCACCCGGCAATCTCCGTATACAGATCATCCAGCCTGAACGGCTCGGAGCAGGCGCAGCCCATGATGTGCTGGGCCAGGGTGTCCAGCGTGCCGATGTGGTGCGGCTCCCAGTCGAACTGGTTGGCCGCCACTGCCTCGCGCGCCGCCTGGCACTCCAGCATCTCGAACCGGCTGGCGGGAACCATCAGGGCGCGCGACGGCTCGTCCAGCCGGTGGTTGGCCCGGCCGATGCGTTGCACCAGCCGGCTGGCCCCGCGCGGCGCCGCCAGCTGGATCACCAGATCCACGTCGCCCCAGTCGATGCCGAGGTCCAGCGTCGAGGTGCAGATCACGGCCTGAAGCTCGCCCCGCGCCATCGCCGCCTCGACCTTCCTCCTCTGCTCCGCCGCCAGCGATCCGTGGTGCAGGGCGATGGGCAGGTTGCGGTCGTTCATCTCCCACAATTTCTGGAACACGAACTCCGCCTGCCAGCGCGTATTGACGAAGATCAGCGCCATGCCGGCCCTGGCGATGATCTCATAGACCTCCGGGATGGCATGCAGCCCGGTGTGCCCCGCCCACGGCACATGGCCCTCGCTGACCAGCACATCCACCACGGCCGGCGCGCCGGGGTCGCCGTTAACCATCGTCACGCCAGTCTCCACCGTGGGCGCCAGCCAGTCCGCGATTATCCCCGGATCGTCGATCGTCGCCGACAGCGCCACCCGCCGCATCCCCGGCGCGAACTGCTGCAGTCTCCCGAGCCCGAGGTTCAGCAGGTCGCCCCGCTTGCCGCTCCAGATCGCGTGCACCTCGTCCAGCACGACGCATTTCAGGTCGGCGAAGTAGGCTCGCGCCCCCTCCCAGGCGCAGAACAGCGCCAGTTGCTCGGGCGTGGTCAGCAGGATGTCCGGCGGAAACTCGCGCTGCCGCTGCTTCTTCGACTGCTTGGTGTCGCCGGTGCGGCTCTCGACATGGATGTTCAGACCGATCTCGCGGATCGGCGTCATCAGGTTGCGCTCGACGTCGGTGGTCAGGGCCTTCAGCGGCGACAGATACAGGGTGTGCACCCCGCTGCCCGGCCCGTGCGCCGGCCTCGACCCCCGCTCGCTCAGCTCGATCAGACTGGGCAGAAACCCCGCCAGCGTCTTGCCGCCCCCGGTCGGCGCGACCAGCAGCGCATGCTCGCCCCTTTGCCCCGCCGCGATCATCTCCAGCTGATGCCGCCGCGCGCTCCAGCCGCGCTTGGCGAACCAGTCGGCGAACAGGGGAGGCAGGATGGCCGCGGGCGTCGTCACCCTCGCGCTATAGCATGTTCCCGTTCCGTTTCACGCCGCAATGGCGCGCCACGCGACATAGAATGCGACAAGGATGATGAGGCTCGCGAACAGGGTGCGGC
Source organism: Pseudomonadota bacterium (assembly GCA_040385285.1). GTDB lineage: Bacteria > Pseudomonadota > Alphaproteobacteria > Caulobacterales > Caulobacteraceae > Brevundimonas. The sequence continues at coordinate 3,768 of JAZKHQ010000012.1, read as the reverse complement.
CCAGCCGGGCCCTGTCGCCCAGCCGCTTCGCCAGCGGCAGGCCCGCGACCGTCCCCACCGCGCCGCCGAGGACCATCGCGCCCACGATCGGCCAGTCCACCAGCCCGGAGACCATGTAGTTCGCGGATGTCGCCGACCCGAACACCATGACGCTGAGCAGGGACGACGCCTGGGCATGGGCCAGGGTCATGCCGGTCGCCGCCATCAGGCCCGGCACGATCAGGAAACCACCGCCAATGCCGAAGAACCCGGCGGCGAACCCCGCGCCCAGACCGATCGGCGCCAGACGCAGGGCGTAGCGCCCGTCCAGACGAACAGCTGGGTCGCCCTCACCCTTAGACGGCCGCAGCATGGACAGGGCGATCAGCACCATCGCCAGGGCGAAGAACAGCAGCAGCCGTCCGCCGTCGATCTGTTTGGCCAGCGTCGATCCGATCAGGGATCCTGTGACGCCGCTGACCGCGAACAGCGTCGCGCACGGCCACTTCACATTGCCGGCGCGGGCATGCCCTGTCAGCCCCACGGCCGCGTTCAGCGCCACCGCGGCGGCCGAGGTGCCGATGGCCACATGGGGGTCCCGGACGCCGACAAAGTAAAGCAGCAGCGGCGCGGCCAGAACCGACCCGCCGCCGCCGAACACGCTGAGGAACAGGCCAACCACAACGCCGCTGAGCGCCGATGCCGTCAGGGTCCAGGCAAGGGTTTCCATGGGTCAGGGGGTACGCGGATGACCGGACGTCACCGGCAGGCCGGCCGTCTTCCAGGCGCCGAGACCGCCCTCCAGGACATAGGCCGCGCCCTCGACCCGGGCGGCCAGACGGTCACAGTTCGCACCGGTCCTTACGCCGCTGCGGCAGGTGAAGATCACCGTCTTCGAGTCGGTTCCGAGATGCGCCTGATCGAAGGCTGAGAGCGGGGCGGAGACGGAGCCCGCGACATGTTCCTGGGCGTACTCGTTCGGTTCACGCACGTCGATCAGGACGGCGCTTCCCTGCGCCAGGCGGGCGGCGACGTCGCGGGGCGCGAGCGGGGTCAGGGTTGCAGTCATTTTTTGGAGCCTTTCAGGTCAGGAGGACAGAGGATGTCGGCCAGGGTCGCGATGACCCGGAGGGCGGCGGGATCGGCGATGCGATAGAAGGCGGCCTGACCGTCGCGCCGGGCGCTCACCAGCCCCTCATCGCGCAGCACCGCCAGATGCTGGGACAGGGCCGACTGGGAGAGACCGACGGACGCCTGCAGCGCGGCCACCTGAAGCTCCCCGTCGCCGAGCCGGCACAGGATCATCAGGCGCCGTTCATTGGACATCGCCCGCAAAAGCGAGGCAGCCTTGGCGGCGCTGGCCTCCAGACGCGAGATATCGGACAGGTCGGAAACGGTCATGAGGACTATGATATTAGCATTTGCTAATTTAGCAAGTCCTAATATATTTCCACCATCCGCAAGGGAGATGATCCATGCATCCGACCGTTCAGGCCTTCTTCGATCCGGCCACCTATACCGTCACCTATCTGGTCTCCGACCCCGCCAGCCGCGTGGCCGCGATCATCGACCCGGTCCTCGACTATGATCCCGCAACCTCGGCGAAGACCACCTCGTCGATCGACGCGATTCTGACCGAACTTGAGCGACAGGGCCTGACTCTCGCCTGGGTGCTCGAGACCCACGCCCATGCCGACCACCTGTCGGCGGGCCACTATCTGCGCGGCAAGACCGGCGCGCCGGTCGGGATCGGCGCCCGCATCCACGAGGTTCAGGAAACCTTCGCGCCGAAGTTCAACCTGCCGACTCCCGGGCCCGAGGTGTTCGACCGTCTGTTCACCGACGGCGACCGCTTCCCGCTCGGCGATCTGACCGTCGAGGTCATCCACACGCCGGGCCACACCCCGGCCTGCGTCAGCTACCGCATCGGCGACGCGGTCTTCGTCGGCGACACCCTGTTCATGCCGGACTTCGGCACCGCCCGGGCCGACTTTCCCGGCGGCGACGCAGCGACCCTGTACCGCTCGATCCAGCGCATCCTCGCCCTGCCCGGCGAGACCCGCGTCTTCGTCGGCCACGACTACCTGCCGAAAGACGGCCGCACCGACTACCGCTGGCAAACCACCGTCGCCGCCGAGCGCGACGGCAACATCCACGTCGGCCGCGGCGCGACCGAAGCCGCCTTCGTGGCGATGCGCACCGCCCGCGACGCGACGCTTCCGCCGCCGAAGCTCTTGGAGCCGGCGTTGCGGGCCAATATCCGGGCGGGGGCGGTGGACTGACGTTCCCGTTCCGTTTCGTCGTCGGAACCGCTATCTAGGGACGTGCCCACCGAGTCCCTCACATCCCACCGCGTCACCGGCGCCGAGCCGGGGCTCGACCTGCCCCCGGCGCTCGCCACCCCGCCCGGCGCGGGGGCGATCTGCGACGCCGACGGCGCGCGGCCGATCAAGCGCGGGGCGGCCGAGGCGGCCTTCACCACCGCCCCGGTCATGGTGGCGCACGCCAGCCTGACGGCGCGGCGTCTGGGCCTGTCGCCGCCGCCGCGTTCGGTGGAGATGCTGGACGTGCTGGAGCTGTTCGCCTTCGTCCGCCCGGCCCGCTTCTGCGCGCCCTCGCCGTCGGGCCTCGCGCTCGCCATGGGCATGAGCGAGCCCAAGGGGGCGGAGGCGCAGGCGCAAGCGCTCCGGGACGCCGCCGCCTCACTCCTGACCGAACTGACGGACCCGGCCTACCCCCAGCGCGAAGACGCCGTCACCCTGGCCGAAACGCTTGAGCGCGCTGGCTGGTCCTGGGCGTCGCGCGTGCTGGCCGCGCTCCAGACCCAGCCCATCCGCGAACGCCGCCATCGCGGCAGCGGTCTCGACGCCTGGTCCCGCCTGTCGGAGTGGGAGGACGAGGCCCCGCGCGGCGAGGCGGGTAGCGCGCCCGTCGATTCCGAGTCCGCCCGCATCCGCCTCGAAAAACTGCTTCAGGCCTCGGGCCTCGACGAAAGCCGCCCGACCCAGTCCGACTACGCCGCCGAGGCCGCCTACGCCTTCTCGCCTCGCGACGAGGAGGGTCGCCCGCGCATGTTGCTGGCCGAGGCCGGCACCGGCACCGGCAAGACTCTCGGCTACCTCGCCCCCGCCAGCCTGTGGGCCGAGCGCAATCAGGGCGCCGCCTGGGTCTCGACCTACACCCGCGCCCTGCAACGCCAGATCGACCGCGAGAGCGCCGCCCTGTGGCCCGACCCCGTCGAGCGCAGGAAGAAGACCGTCGTTCGCAAGGGGCGCGAGAACTACCTCTGCCTGCTGAACCTGCAGGAGATGGTTCAGGCGGCCCAGCTGGGGAACGGCGACCTGATCGGCCTGGCCCTCACCAGCCGCTGGGCCATGCATTCGCGCGACGGCGACATGACCGGCGGCGACTTCCCCGGCTGGCTGCCCGGCCTCTACGCCATGGCCCCGGCGCAGCAAGCTTCGGCCGCCAACCTCGTCGACCGGCGCGGCGAATGCGTCCACGCGGCCTGCCCCCACTACCGCATGTGCTTCATCGAGAAGACGGTGCGGGCCAGCCGCCGGGCCGATCTCGTCGTCGCCAACCATGCGCTGGTCATGACACAGGCCGCCTTCGACGGCGCCCGCTCGGCCCGGGGCCAGAAGCAGGACGGCGAGACGGCGGCGCTGAAGCGCATCGTCTTCGACGAGGGCCACCACCTGTTCGACGCCGCCGACAGCGCCTTTTCCGCCTGCCTGTCGGGCCAGGAGGCGGCCGAGCTGCGCCGCTGGATCCGGGGGCCGGAGGGGC
>JAZKHQ010000011.1:0-246462 GCA_040385285.1 Pseudomonadota bacterium | reverse complement strand
CCCGCGCGGAGCGTCTGCCTTCGTCGAAACGGTAAAACTATCTTCTTCCGGGCGATGGCCCGGCGCTCCGCCTAGCCTTCCCATAACCGCCCGGAAACCGGGCGGGGCTTCAGCCTGCCCTCAAGCAGCGAGCCGCCGCGCGGCGAGCGATAGCGCCGGAATAATTCCGGCGAAGAGGGGCGCCTTGTCTAGAGCAGCCGCCAGCCCAGCCGCGTCAGCGCCTCCAGGGGCCGGAAGCGGGCCTTGTAGTCCATCTTGTCCGAGCCCTGGACCCAGTAACCGAGATAGACGTAGGGCAGCTTCACGATCGCGGCCTGACGCAGATGGTCGAGAATGGCGAAGACGCCCAGGCTGCGGCGGTCCAGCGCCGGGTCGAAGAAGCTGTAGACGAGGGACAGACCGTCCGAGAGCAGATCGGTCAGGACCACGCCGACCAGATCGCCCGGCCCGCCGTCCTTCGACGGCATGCGGTATTCGATCAGGTGCGTGCGCACCGCCGTGTCCTCGACCATGGCGACGTAGTCCAGCCAGCCCATGTCGGCCATGCCGCCGCCAGGATGGCGGGCCAGCAGATAGCGGCGCAGCAGGTCGAACTGCTCCACCGTCGCCTCGGCCTCGACCATGTCACGCGACAGGTCAGCGTTGCGGTTCAGGATCTTCCGGTTCGACCGCGACAGGATGAACTCCGCCACGGGAATGCGCACCGAGACGCAGGCGTCGCAGGTTTCGCAGGCGGGGCGATAGGCGATGTTCTGGCTGCGGCGAAACCCCGCCTGGGTCAGTTCGTCGTTGACCCAGGCGCCGTCGCTGAACGGCAGGTTGGCGAACACTTTCCGCTCGGTCTGGCCCGGCAGATAGGGACAGGGCGCGACGGCCGTCATGTAGAAGCGAAGCTGGCGATGCGGGACGTGCCGGGTCACGCGCTCAACTCCGCACGCGATCCGGCCGGCAATATGGCAGGCGGCTGCTCATGCCGATGATTTGGGGGCAGTGCGCCCCACGCCGCAAGGCCTTTCGCCCGGCGGCTGAGGGCGGTCACAGGCTGGTGTCCCGCGGCAGCACCGGCGCCTCGCGCAGCAGGACGATGGCGATGCGGCGGTTGCCGGCCAGCGACGGATCGTCGGGATAGAGGGGGTCAGAGCCCGCCTTGCCCGACACCTGATAGACCCGGTCGGGATCGACCCGCGCGCCTTGCAGGATCAGGCGGGCCGCGTTGGCGCGTTCCGCCGACAGGCTCCAGTCGTTCGGGGCGCTGGCCCGGCTGGAGCCAGGCTGGGCGCTGGTGTGGCCGGTGATGGAGATGCGGTTGGGCAGCTGGTTGATGACCCGGGCGATGGCCTGCAGCAGGACGCGGGCGCGGGCGTTGGGGCGCGATGAGTTCTGTTCGAACATCGACCGGCCTTCCTGATCGACCAGCTGGATGCGCAGACCCTCGGGCGTCTGGTCGATGATCAGCTGTTTCGACAGCTCGGCCAGTTCGGGCATCGACTGCATCGCCTGGCGCAGCGATTCGGCGGCCGAGGCGAACTCCGCGGCTTCGCGCCGGGCGATCTCCTCGCGCAGGGCTTCGTCGCTCGCCGCCGCGACATTGGAGCTTTGCCCCGCCTGCTCCGGCGCATTGTCGGGCGCTTGGGGAGCCAGTTCGGTGATGACCGACTGGGAGCCCGAGCTTTTGGCCCCGTCGTCACCCAGCGACGTGCCGCCCAGGATGCCGCCGGAGCCTGACGTGGTCTGGGACACGCTGGCCGGGGCGAAGTATTCGGCGATGCCGCGCTTCTGCTCCGGATCGGTCGTGTTGATCAGCCACATCAGCAGGAAGAAGGCCATCATCGCGGTCACGAAGTCGGCGTAGGCCACCTTCCACGCGCCGCCGTGGTGGCCGCCGCCGACCACCCGCTTGATCTTCTTGATGAGGATCGGCCGATCGCTCATGGACATGGAGGGACGCCCCGAAACTGATGCCCGACCCTTTCGCATCAAGGTTAAGACGGCGTTTCTCTTGCGGGATTCATCCACGCCCCCTAGGTCGGGCGGCGTGACCCTCGAACCGCTCCCCGATGACCTCGCCCGCCAGACCCGCGCCTACCGCCGGGCGCTGGGCGCGTTCGCGACCGGGGTGTGTGTGATCACCGCCGACAGCCCGGACGGTCCGCTGGGAATCACGGCAAACTCGTTCACGTCCGTATCGCTGGAGCCGCGGCTGGTGCTGTGGTGCCTGGACGAGCGCTCGGAACGCTGGCCCGTCTTCGCCGCCGCTGAACGGTTCGCCATCCACGTCCTGCCGTCGGACGACCGCGACGTGGCCAAGCGCTTCGCCAGCGGGGTGTCGGTGCTGAACGAGGGCGAGTTCGAACGCCGTGACGACGGCCCGCCGTGCCTGCCCGAGGCGCTGGCGCGTCTGGAGTGCGTGACCCACGACCGCATCCAGATGGGTGACCACATGATCATCGTCGGCCGGGTCGAGGCGTTCGACGAACGCCCCGGCGGCGCCCTGACCTTCTTCCGCGGCCGCTACGGCCTGGCTTCGGAGCCGTCATGAAGATCGCATTCGCCGGCCTCGGCGTCATGGGCGCCCCCATGGCGCGCCACCTTCTGGCCGCCGGGCATGAGGTCGTCGGCTACAATCGCTCGCCGGACAAGACGCGGGCCTGGGCCGAGGCGAATGGCGGGCGTGCCGCTGCGACGGTGGCCGAGGCGGCTGAAGGCGCGGAGCTGTTGATCCTGTGTGTCGGCAATGATGACGACGTGCGGCAGGTGGTGGCCGAGGCCCTGCCGCATCTCGCGGCCGGCGCCGTGATCGTGGACCACACCACCACCTCGGCCACGGTGGCGCGAGAGATGTCGGCGCTGGCGGCCGGGCAGGGCAGGGCCTTCATCGACGCCCCGGTGTCGGGCGGACAGGCGGGCGCCGAGAACGGCCAGCTGTCGGTCATGGCCGGCGGCGACGCGGCGGCACTGGCGCGGGTCAAGCCGGCTCTGACGGCCTACTCCAAAGCCGTCAAGCACATGGGCCCGTCGGGCGCCGGACAGCTGACCAAGATGGTCAACCAGATCGCCATCGCCGGGGTGGTGCAGGGCCTCGCAGAGGCTGTGCATTTCGCCAAGGCGGCGGGACTGGACACTGACGCCGCATACGACGCCGTGTCCAAGGGCGCGGCCCAGAGCTGGCAGATGGACAACCGCTGGAAGACGGCGGCCGAGGGCCGTTTCGACTTCGGCTTCGCCGTCGACTGGATGCGCAAGGATCTCGGCCTGGTGCTTGACGAGGCGGCGGCCAACGGCGCGACGCTCGACATGACCCGGCTGGTCGACGGCTGGTACGCCGAGGTCCAGGCGCTGGGCGGCAACCGCTGGGACACGTCCAGCCTCAAGGCGCGGCTGAAGCCCTGATCAGGCTTCAAGCCACCCGGCGGCCTTGAGCTCAGCGACCTTGGCGCGGGCGACCGGCGCCTCCAGCCCCGAGGTCAGCTTCAGACGCAGGTTCCGTCCGTCATGGACGATCTCCCGCACAGCCTGACGCGCCACCCACCACGAACGATGCACCTTCATGCCCTCGATGGCGCCGACCTGGGCGATGGCGCGGCTCAGGGGCGTGAGCACCAGGACAGAGCCCTCTGTGGTGTGCAGCCGGACATAGTGATCCTCCATCTGAAGGCACAGCAGGTCACGCCCCAGGCGTCCGGGCAGCCGATCGAGAATGCGGGCTTCGCCTGCGCCTTCGCTGTTGGGGGCAGGCGTTGTAACGCCGGTCCGCGCGTAGGCTGCCACATACAGGGTGAGGAAGATCAGTTCGATCAGCAGGGTCTGACCGCACCATTCGGGCCAGCTGACCGCATGGCGGATGCCGGGCCACAGGCCGATGGCGATGACCCGCGCCAACAGCCCAAGCGGGCCGGTGATCACCACGGCCACGACGGGAACCCAGGCCCAGACCGGCGCGCCTGACCGCCGGGCGCGGGGCCAGACCCAGCGCACGATCGCGCCGATCACGACGCCGCTGATGAGGCACAGGGTCATCCAGTAGCCGATCCGGGTCGGCAGGGTGTCGTTGAAGAAGCTTCCGAACGGCCCGACGGCGCCGAGGACCACGCCCACGGTCGCGAAGGCGGCGAGGTCGATCATCCAGGCGCGGGCCGTGTTCATCGATTGTGTCGTCTTGTCCCCCATGGCCCGACTATAGCGGCGATGACGGCGAGCGGAACCGTTCGCCGGGCCACGAACCCGTTCGCCCGTTCACGAAAACCGGCTGGCGGTCGCGATGAGGAGGCGGGCAGGAGGGAGAAACCGCTCTGGAGATCACCATGCGACGTCCTGCTTCTTACCTGCGCCTGCTCGGCGTGCTTTTCGCCTTCGTCCTGATCGGGGCGCCCCTCGCGGCGCATGCCCAGGGCGCGCCGGATCAGGTCATCCACTTCACCGGCCCTGACGGGGAGACGATCGAGGGCGGCGTCTGGCTGCCGGCCGCCGACGGCGCGGCTCACCCGCTCGTGGTCATCTCGCACGGCAACGGCGGCTGGTATCAGGGGCATGCGGACACCGCCGAGGCTCTGTCCGGGGCCGGCTTCGTCGTCGCCGCCCTGACCCATCCCGGTGACAATTTCCGCGACCCGAGCCGTGGCCTGCATCTGACCGCCCGGGCGCCTCAGTTGAGCAGCCTGATCGACTACATGACCGAAGGCTGGACCGGCCCCGTCGCTGTTGATCCCGAGCGGATCGGAGCGTTCGGTTTTTCGGCGGGCGGCTTCACGGTGACATCCCTCATCGGCGGGGTGTCGGATGCTCAGGCCATCCAGGCCCATTGCGCGGCCCAGCCGGAGGTGTTCGCCTGTCAGCTGGTGGCTATGTTCGGCGGGCTGGATCTGAGCGACTGGCGCCCCGAAACCCGCGATGCGCGGGTAAAGGCGGCCGTCATCGCCGCTCCGGCGTTCGGCCTGTCATTCACCGACCAGAGCCTGGCCTCGATCACCATTCCGGTACAGCTGTGGCAGGCCGCCGACGACCAGATCCTGCCGTCGCCCTACAATGTCGAGCCCGTGCGGGACCGGCTGGGCCGGACGCCGGAGTATCACCGCGTCGATAACGCCGGGCATTACGACTTCCTGACCCCCTGTGGGCCTGAAATGCGCGGTGGCGTGCCGGACATCTGCGCCTCCCCGCCCGGCTTTGACCGCGCCGCCTTCAAGGTTGAGTTCAACCGGGATGTGGTGCGCTTCTTCGAGGAAGCCTTGGCACAGCGCGCTGTCCCCTAGGCGGGTGCGCCGCTGGTGCTGATCATCCACGGCACGCCGAACTTGTCGGTGAAGGAGCCGAACCCCGGTGACCAGAAGGTCGGGGCGAAGGCCATGCCGACCTTGCCGCCTTCAGAAAGGGCGTCGAACCAGCGGCGGGCCTCGTCCACGTCGGGCGTGTGCAAGGTGACGTCAAAGCCGTTCCTGGGCTTGTCGATGTTCGGGGCCCAGTCGGTGTCCATGTCCGCCCCCATGATCGCCTGGTCGCCGACCTCAAGCCAGGCGTGCATCAGCCAGTTCTTGTACTGCGGGCCGACGGGCATGTCGGGCGGACCCTCGCCATAGGGGAAGGCGGCGGTGATCTTGCCGCCGAGGACCTTGGCGTAGAACTCGAAGGCCTCGCGGCACTGGCCGCGGAAGCTGAGGCTGGTCACGATCTTCATGGTCGTTCTCCCTTCAGTCGATGTCAGCCGCCCAGCAGCATCGCCGCCTTGGGCGCGAAATAGGTCAGGACCCCCGCGCAGCCCGCGCGCTTGAAGCCATGCAGGGTCTCGAGGATCGCCCGGTCCTCTTCCAGCCAGCCGTTGGCCACGGCGGCCTTCATCATCGCGTACTCGCCGCTGACCTGATAGGCGAAGGTCGGCACCCTGAAGGTCTCGGACACGCGGCGGACGATGTCGAGGTAGGGCATGCCCGGCTTGACCATCACGGCGTCGGCGCCCTCCGAGATGTCCATGGCGACCTCGCGCAGGGCCTCCTCGGAGTTGGCGAAGTCCATCTGGTAGGTCTTCTTGTCCCCGGTCAGCGCCTTGGCTGAGCCGACCGCATCGCGGTATGGGCCGTAGAAGGCCGAGGCGTATTTGGCGGCGTAGGACAGGATCAGGGTGTCGACGAGGCCGTTGGCCTCCAGCGCCTCGCGGATCGCCTGGACCCGCCCGTCCATCATGTCTGAGGGGGCGACGATGTCGGCGCCGGCGTGGGCCTGGATGAAGGCCTGTTCGGCCAGCCGCTCCAGCGTCGCGTCGTTGACGATGCGGCCGTTTTCCACCAGTCCGTCGTGGCCGTGGTCGGTGTAGCAGTCGAGGGCCACGTCGGTCATGACGCCGACCTCGGGCGCCGCGTCCTTGATGGCCTTGATGCAGTCGGGGATCAGGCCGTCGGGATCGGTCGCGCCCGTGCCGGCCGCGTCCTTGGCCGCGCCGTCGATGTTGGGGAACAGGGCGACCACCGGGATGCCCAGCGCGCGTGCCTCAACAGCCGCTTTCGCCGCCTCCTTCGGCGACAGGCGGAAGACGCCGGGCATCGAGGGTACCGCCACGCGGTCCTCCTTGCCGTCATGGACGATCAACGGCCAGATCAGGTCGGAGGGCGTCAGGGTCGTCTCGGCCGTCAGACGCCGCACCCAAGGCGAGGCTCTCAGGCGGCGCGGGCGGGCGTAGGGGAAGGCGGCGGGAGCGAAGGGCGTGGTCATGAAGGCTCATTAGGCTGGTTGAGCTGGCGAGAAAACAGGGTCTGAGACGTCGGCAGGATTCAAAGCCGAACGATCCGGACTCCAAAAACACCGTCCGAAGCGTCCGATGCGTCCGGATCGTTTGCGTGACCGGCGCCGTCATTGCCCTGTGTCGCATGCGGCTGCGCCAGAAGCGGTCAGAGGGCCGAGGCCCCTCCCCATGGGAGAAGCTAGCCGGTAGAAGCCCACGAAAGACTCGAGGAAACACCCATGGACTTCGCCCTCACCGACGATCAGCGCGCCATTCAGGACGCGGCCCGGCAGTTCGCCGAGGCCGAACTGGCCCCGCACAGCGCCGAGTGGGACGAGACCAAGCATTTCCCCGTCGATGTCATGCGCCACGCGGCCGAGATGGGCTTCTGCGGCATCTATACGGGCGAGGAGCATGGCGGCATGGCCTTGGGCCGCGTCGAGGCGGCGCTGATATTCGAGGAGCTGTCGCGCGGCGACGTGTCCACGGCGGCCTTCATCTCGATCCACAACATGGCTACGTGGATGATCGACAGCTTCGGCTCCGCCGAGCTGCGGGCGCGATTCGTGCCCCGGCTGGTGACCATGGAACTGATCGCCAGCTATTGCCTGACCGAGCCCGGCTCCGGGTCTGATGCCGCGGGCCTGCGCACCACGGCGCGGCTGGACGGCGACGCCTATGTGCTGAACGGGTCCAAGGCCTTCATATCGGGCGCCGGCACGTCTGATGTCTACGTCGTCATGGCCCGCACCGGCGGCGACGGCCCCAAGGGCGTCTCGACCTTCGTGATTGAAAAGGACACGCCCGGCCTGTCGTTCGGGGCTCAGGAAAAGAAAATGGGCTGGAACAGCCAGCCGACGGCCATCGTGTCTTTCGACGACTGCCGCATCCCGGCGGCGAACCTGCTGGGCAAGGAAGGCGACGGCTTCCGTTACGCCATGATGGGGCTGGACGGCGGGCGGCTGAACATCGCCGCCTGTTCGCTGGGCGGGGCGCGGCTGGCGCTGGAGACGACCCAGGACTACGTCACGACTAGGAAGCAGTTCGGCAAGCCCCTGTCGGATTTCCAGAACACCCAGTTCAAGCTGGCGGACATGGCGACGCAGCTGGAGGCCTGCCGCCTGCTGGTTCACCGCGGGGCCTGGGCCATCGACACGGCGCATCCGGAAAAGACCAAGTGGTGCGCCATGGCCAAGCGGTTCACCACCGACGCCTGCTTCCAGATCGCCGACGAGGCCCTGCAGCTGCACGGCGGCTACGGCTATCTGAAGGACTATCCGCTGGAGCGCATCGTCCGCGACCTGCGCGTCCATCGCATCCTGGAAGGCACCAACGAGATCATGCGCGTGATCACGGCGCGGGAGATGCTGCGGCAGTAGGCGCTGACACGCCCCGGCTTTCGTGCTGATCTGCCCGAAACAGGGAGGCGTATGATGTTGAAAACCCTTTGGGTCGCCGGCGCACTGGCGCTGGCCATGACGTCGCCAGCGTTCGCGCAGGACATGTCGGTAGACGAGATCGTCGTCACCGGATCGAGGGCCCGGGAGTGGGATCCCGAGCAACTGCCGCACGTGCAACTGGTGCGACGGGCCGACAATCTGATCGTCAGCATTCGTGTCGTTGGGGACACCCGCGACGCCGGTCTGCGCCGGACGGAGATGGTGACGACCCTACGTGGCATCGCCCGCGCTGCTGCGGGTCGGACCGACATCGACATCAGCCTGGAGAATGAGGGCGTGCTGGTGCCGCTGACCGAGGACATGGTCTCGACCCTGACCATGGGCGTGGACGGCAATCGCGCCGACACCAGCGTGGTCAGTATCATCGTCAAGACTCCAATTGGCCCGAACGACAGCCTGGACAGTGCGTCGGGCCGGATCGAGAGCTTCGTCACCGGCGTGCCGAAATCCGGACGGACACTGGTGAGCATCTGGGGCGACTGGCAGCTGACGGTGATCAATCCGAACCAGTATCGCGCGGCGATTCTGGCGCTGATGTCGGCGGATGCGACGACCACCTCAACCGCCTTCGGACCCCAGTATGCGGTTCAGGTTCAGGGGCTTCAGTACCCCGTGACCTGGCGGCAGTCCGGGCCGCTGGAGCTGGCGCTGTTCATTCCCTATTCGCTGACGGTGACGCCCCGCCCCTGACCGGGTAAGGCAGCGGTCGCATGACCGAATCCGAAGTAATCACCCGCGTCGAGAACGGCGTGGGCCGCATCACCCTGAACCGGCCCCGGGCCCTGCACGCGCTGAACCTGGCGATGTGCGAGGCCATGACCGAAGCCCTGCTGGCGTGGCGGGACGATGAGGCGGTGCGGTCCGTGCTGATCGACCATGCGGGCGAGCGCGGGTTCTGCGCCGGCGGCGACATCCGCATGATCGCCGAGAGCGGGGCGGGGGATGTCAGCGAGGCCAAAGCCTTCTTCCGCACCGAGTACCGGCTGAACGAGCTGTTGTTCCGCTACCCCAAGCCGATCACGGCCGTCGTGGACGGTATCGTCATGGGCGGCGGCGTGGGCATATCCGAGCCCGCCGACCTCCGCATCGCCACCGAGCGGACGACCTATGCGATGCCCGAGACCGGGATCGGCCTGTTCCCGGATGTGGGCGGCGGCTGGTTCCTGCCGCGCCTGCCGGGCGAGACGGGGACCTGGATCGCCCTGACCGGCGCGCGGCTGAAGGCGGCGGACACGGTGGCGCTGGGGATCCACACCCATTTCGTGCCGGTGGAGATCATCGAGGCGTTCAAGGATGCGCTGCTGGCCGGCGATGCGCCGGAAGCCGCCGCCGAGCGGTTCGCCTCCGATCCCGGCCCCGCGCCCCATGCCGTCCACCGCGAGGCCATCGACCGGCTGTTCGCCCAGGACACGGTCGAGGCGATCTTCGCGGCGCTGGAGGCCGACGGATCGGACTGGGCACTGGCGCAACTGGCGACGCTGAGGACCAAGTCGCCGCAGGCGTTGAAGGTCACCCTGCGCCAGCTGCGGCTCGGACGGACCATGGCCAGCTTCGCCGAGAACATGGCGATGGAGTACCGGCTGGGCGGGCGGATCGTCCCCAGCCATGACTTCCAGGAGGGCGTCCGCGCCGTGGTGGTGGACAAGGACAATACGCCGAAGTGGTCGCCGGCCGATCTGGCCGGGGTGAATGATGCGAAGTTGGATGCGTTCTTTGCGCCGTTACCCGACGATGAGGAATGGACGCCGCTGCCCTGACGGGTCTAGCGTCCCCGCGCTGTTCATGGAGCGTGGCGCGATGAGATTCCTTCCTGTTCTTCTGGCCTCCGCGGCGGCCATGACGTTGTCCGGCTGCCTGATCATCGCCGCTGACGGCGGGTCGCGGACCGTGGTCGTGCCCCAGCAGAGCGTCGAAGCCTTCCCATCCGACGCCGAGTCGCGCGGCGCGCTGTATGCGGCCTCGATCGCCGATGCACGGCGGCCGGCGGGCGAGGTGGCGCGCGATCCGCTCAGGGCGCCGCTGGCCATGCTGGACTTCGCCGAGGTGCGGCCGGGCGACCGGATCGCCGACATCCGGCCGGAGGAGGGCTACTTCACCCGCCTGTTCGCGCCGGTCGTGGGGCCTGAGGGCCGTGTCTACGCCTTCGTGCCGACGCGGACGGCGGCGCGCGAGGATGCGTTCGCCGACGGGCTGGCCACCGAATACGGCAATGTGGTGCGGATCACCGGGGCGCTGGATTCCATGAGCTTCCCCGAGCCGCTGGACACCGTCTTCATGGCCCAGGAGTACCATGACTTCCACATCGCGGGCTTCAACACCGACGTGGCGGCGATGAACCGGGCCGTGTTCGCGGCGCTGAAGCCGGGCGGCCAGTACATCGTCATCGACCACGAGGCCGCGCCGGGCGTGGGGATCAGCGCGGTCCAGACCCTGCACCGCATCGAGGGGGCGCAGCTGCGGCGCGAGGTCGAGGCCGCGGGCTTCATCTTCGAGGCCGAGAGCGACGCGGTGCGCAACCCCGCCGACGACCACACGATCAACGTCTTCCAGGAGCCCGTGAAGGGCCGCACCGACCAGTTCGTCTATCGTTTCCGCAAGCCGATGTAGACCGGGAGGTCCGCACGGCGCCGGATCTCGCGCAGGACTCTACGCCGCCCGGTTATCGGTCGGTGGTGGGAGAGCAGGCGGAGCGCCGGGCCCTCGCCCGGAAGAATATAGTTTTACCGTTTCGACGAAGGCAGACGCTCCGCGCGGGCGGTTATCCGGAAGCTTGCGTCGGGTGGCGGTGTTATCGCCTTACCGCAGCGCCCCCGGCGGGCAGGCAGTCCCATGGCGAGACTGTCCTGGAACGGTCCGAGTATCCCCCTCGACCCTGGCCGGACTCCCTCCTCGGGTGTCCACCGGCATTATGCTTGGGCTAACGCTCGCGACGCGGTCGCTCGCTTCTTGAGCCTCCGCTTCGCGGGCGCGCCTTAAGCACAATCCCCGCTCCGTCCGCTCCCGCCGCCGATCGGTCGCCGGCCGAGCGAGCCCTCCCTGCGACGGGACGGGTTGAACATAAGGGACTTGGCGACCCGGGCGCGTTCAGCAGCTCGAGAAAAGATGAAGCTGTGTAATTACAGCGCCTTGAATTGCTCGACGCACACAGTTGAAGGGCTGGACGCATCATCCTTCCTCCATTTCGGGGGCGCCTGGTTGATCGTATGCGATCAGCCTGCGAGACAGGCGGAGCTTGACGGATGGGGCTGTCGACGGCGCCCCGCATTCCATTGTCGGGATGCGGATAGACCCCCATCCGACCCCTTCGGGCCCACCTTCCCCCGAAATGGGGGAAGGGCAATTCGTCCGGGCAATATTGACGCGCCTGTTTCATCCGGGCAAATCCCCGCCATGACCGACGCACCGATCCAGACCTGCACCGCCTTCGCCGGCGACACGATCATCGCCCGGGGGACGCCGCGCGAGGTGGCGCCCGCGGTGAAGGCCGCGACCGAGGCGGGGGAGGCGGTGCTGGTGTTGGACGACGCCGATGCGCGGCTGGTGGAGCTGGACCTGCGCGGCGACCTGGAGGCGGTGCTGGCCCGGCTGACGCCGCCGCCGGCTGCGCCCAAGGGTCCGGGGCGGCCGAAGCTGGGGGTGACGGCGCGGGAGGTGACCCTGCTGCCCCGCCACTGGGACTGGCTGTCGGCCCAGCCGGGCGGCGCCTCGGTGGCCCTGCGCAAACTGGTCGAGGGCGCTCTGCGTGAGGCTGAAGGGCCGGACCGGGTGCGGCGCGCGCGCGAGGCGGCCTATCGGTTCATGACGGCGATGGCGGGGGACCGGCCCGGGTATGAGGACGCCGTGCGGGCGCTGTTCGCGGGGGACGCGGCGGGGCTGGAGGCGGCCATGGCGGGGTGGCCGGAGGGGGTGCGGGAGATGGCCCTTAATCTCGCTCGCTCTTAACACCGCTCACCCCGGCGAATGCCGGGGCCCAGATCGTATGGCTCAGTTGCTGGCGTAGTGCTGGAGCATATCCTTCCAGGTCGGATTGATCTCTTCGATTAGCAGCAGCTTCCATGATCGCCGCCAGTTCTTGATCCGCCGTTCGCGGATGAAGGCGCTCTGACGCGTTTCATGCCATTCGGCCCAAACCAGAATCTTGCAGTCGTTGTCAGCGGTGAAGCCGGGGATCAGGCCTTCGCGGTGCTGGTGGACACGGCGGCCGAGATCATCGGTGTGGCCGGTGTAGATCGTGCCATTGCGCTGGCTGGCCATGATGTAGACCCAGAAGCCGACCGGGCCGCCGTCCTTGCGCATGCCGACATAGACTTGGCGCGCCATTCCTACCTCCGCTCATCCCGGCGAATGCCGGGATCCAGATGCAAGCACCGGTGATGGGGGTTGGAAAGCGGGCTGCTCGCCCGACAGCGGCGCCATACGATCTGGGCCCCGGCATTCGCCGGGGTGAGCGGAGAGAAGGTTCTAACCCACCTTCACCCGCGTCGCCGCCTCCGGGAGATCCTCCCCGAACGCCCGCTGGTAGAACTCCGCGATCGTCGGGCGTTCCAGTTCGTCGCACTTGTTCAGGAAGGTCAGGCGGAAGGCGAGGCCGAGGTCGCCGCCGAAGATGGTGGCGTTCTGGGCCCAGGTGATGACGGTGCGGGGCGACATGACGGTGGAGATGTCGCCGTTCATGAAGGCGTTGCGGGTCATGTCGGCGACGCGGACCATGGCGGCGATGGCGCGCTTGCCCTCTGCGGTGTTCCACTCGGGCGCCTTGGCGGCGACGATCTCGGCTTCGACGTCATGCTCGAGGTAGTTGAGCGTGGTGACGATGTTCCAGCGGTCCATCTGGCCCTGATTGATCTGCTGGGTGCCGTGGTACAGGCCGGACGTGTCGCCCAGGCCGATGGTGTTGGTGGTCGAGAACAGGCGGAAGAACCGGTTCGGGCGGATGACGCGGTTCTGGTCCAGCAGGGTCAGGCGGCCCTGCGCCTCAAGCACCCTTTGGATCACGAACATCACATCGGGGCGGCCGGCGTCGTATTCGTCGAACACCAGGGCGATGGGGCGCTGGATGGCCCAGGGCAGCATGCCCTCGCGGAACTCGGTGATCTGTTTGCCGTCCTTCAGGACGATGGCGTCCTTGCCGACCAGGTCGATGCGGCTGACGTGGCTGTCGAGGTTCACGCGCACCATCGGCCAGTTCAGCCGGGCGGCGACCTGTTCGATGTGGGTCGACTTGCCGGTGCCGTGATAGCCCTGGACCATCACCCGGCGGTCGAAGGCGAAGCCTGCACAGATGGCCAGAGTCGTCTGGGGATCGAAGCGGTAGGCGTCGTCGATGTCCGGCACATGGCTGTCGCGCTCAGCGAAGACCGGCACGGACATGTCGGAATCGATGCCGAATATCTCGCGCACCGTGGCGTTGCGGGCGGGTTCCAGCGTCAGCAGGGGATCGGGGATCGCGTCGAGCAGGGAGGTCATGGGCTGAGCGATTAGCGCACCGTCACCGGGTGGTCGAGGCCCATGCCGACCTTGAGCACCCGGTTGACCAGTCCGGGCAGGCGCGCGGCGACGGGCGGGATGACGCCCTTGAGGAAGAAGGCCAGAGGCGAGGTGTTGCGCACCAGGCTGGTCAGGGCATGGACGCGGCGCACGACGGCGGCGTCCACCGGGTGGCGGATGCGGTTGTAATCGTCGATGCGGCCCGGCTGACCGGACAGGAAATCGGCGGCGCAGGCGGCGAAGACGAAGGCGTCCTCGATGCCCAGGTTCATGCCCCGGGCGCCGATGGGCGAGTGGATGTGGGCGGCGTCTCCGCCCAGGGCGATGCGGCCGAGGCTCATGCGCTCGGCCATGCGGTGCGAGATGTGGAACTCGCTCTGCCAATGCACGGTCCCGGCGCGCCAGCCCTCCGGCAGATTGTCCAGCAGCGGCCCGCCGAAGCCGATCAGGCGGAAGGTGGTCCCCGAGAAGGGCAGGCAGACGAAGGCGCCGTGCGGGCGCAGGTCGATATAACCCTCATGCGGCGAGGGGCCGGTCAGGTCGAGGTCCATAAGCTGCCAGGGCTCGGCCCAGGCGTCGCCGGGGAAGCCGATGTTCAGGGCGTGGCGGACGACGGAATGGGCGCCGTCGGCGGCGAACAGCAGGGGGACGGTCGCGGTCTCGCCATCGGCGAAGAGGGCGGTGACGGCGGCGTCAGTCTGCGTGACGGCCGACAAGGCCTTGCCGCGTTCGGGGACGACGCCGAGCTGGGCGAGGGCTTCGGTCAGCAGGGCCTCGGTGCGGGCCTGGGGCAGGATGACCAAGGGCCGTTTCGCCCCCAGCGCCGGCCAGTCGGGGACAAACCGGGCCAGCGAGCGGCCGTTCCTGTGCATGTGCAGGGCCTCGATGGCCTGGGCCTCGGCCTCGATGCGGACGCTGACGCCGGTGTCGTCGAGCAGGTCAAGCGTGCGCGGATTGACGCCGAGGGCCTTGGACGTGGCGATGGGCTGCGTCGCCGCGTCGGCAATGCGCACGGCCACGCCCCGCCGGGTCAGGAACAGGGCGGCGGCCAGCCCCGTGGGGCCGGCGCCGATGATGAGAACCTGTGGTTCAGAACCCATTTTTTCCGCTCATCCCGGCGGATGCCGGGATCCAGATGCAAGCACCGTGGACGGGTTTTGGAAAGCAGCTCTCTGCCGACCTTCAATCACCGGGCCTTATGATCTGGGCCCCGGCATTCGCCGGGGTGAACGGCAGGAAAAGGTCAGTGCGCCGCCAAAGCCACGTCCACATTGCCGCGCGTGGCGTTGGAGTAGGGGCAGACCTGATGCGCCTTCTGGATCAGGTCGTCGATGACGGACTGGTCCAGGCCGTGGTCGGTGACGGTCAGGCTGATGTCGAGGTTGAAGCCCTCGCCGCGGGTGTTCTTGCCGAAGCCGACGCCGGCGGTGACTTTCGTATCCGGGCCGACGGGCGTTCCCGCCTTGCCGCTGACCAGACGCAGGGCGCCGAGGTAGCAGGCGGCGTAGCCGGTGGCGAAGAGCTGCTCCGGATTGGTGCCGGGGCCGCCCGCGCCGCCCATCTCGGCAGGAACGGACAGGCGCACGTCGATCTTGCCGTCGTCGGTGGCCGAGCGGCCTTCGTCGCGGCCTCCGCCGGAGGCCGTGGCGTGGGCGGTGTACAGAACTTCCATCAGGTGTCTCCCTTGCTGTGACGCCTCAGATGGGCGACGCATTCCCGGATTGCGAGAGGCCAGAAAAGGAAGGTTGCGCGCCATGGGCGACATCGGCATGACCGAGCGGCAGAAGAAGTGGTTCGCCACGGTGCAGGCCAACTTCGAGAAACAGACCGGCCGGCCAATGGCCGTCTGGGTCGACATCCTGAAGCAGGGCTGTCCCGACATGGGGCCGAAGAAGCAGGCGGCGTGGCTGAAGGCGACGCACGGCATCGGCTCCAATCATGCGGCCTTCATCATCTCCAGTTCGTTGCCCGAGAGCGAGCGCCGTTGGGACGACGCAGAAGGGCTGCGCGCCGGACTGTGGAAGGACGCGCAGTCGCTGGCGATCCTGGAATCCATCGAGCGCACGGCGAAGCAGGTGGACGGCGTCGTGGAGGGCCAGCGCAAGGGCTACACCAGCTTCTCGCGCTCGGTGCAGTTCGCGGCGACGCGGCCGCTGAAGGGCGGCAAGGCGCTGCTGGGGCTGAAGCTGGATCCGTCGGCGTCGGACCGGCTGAGCGCGCCGGCGCGCACCGAAAGCTGGTCCGAACGGCTGATCGCGGTCGTGGAGCTGGACGGGCCGGGGGCGGTGAACGCCGAGATCGCAAAACTGTTCGCGATGGCGGCGGAGAACGGCTAACCCTCCCGCCAAATCAGTTCTGGAGCATCAGCATGACCAGCAAGATCGCCTTCATCGGCCTCGGCAACATGGGCGGCGGCATGGCCGCGAACCAGGCGAAGGCCGGCCATGCGGTCGCGGCGTTCGACCTGTCGCAGGCGGCGCTGGACCGGGCGAAGGCGGCGGGCTGCACGCCGGTCGGGTCGGTCGAGGAGGCCGTGAAGGACGCGGACGTGGTCATCACCATGCTGCCCGCCGGACCGCATGTGCTGAAAGTCTATTCGGAACAGGTGCTGGGCGTGGCGCCGAAGAGCGCGCTGCTGCTCGACTGCTCGACCATCGACGTGGACACGGCGCGGAAGGTCGCGGGATTGGCGAAGGAGGCGGGCTACGCCTTCGCCGACGCGCCGGTGTCGGGCGGGACGATGGCGGCGGACGCCGGAACCCTGGCCTTCATGGTCGGCTGCGACGAGCCGGACTTCGCGCGGATCGAAGAGGCGCTGGAGCCCATGAGCCGCGCCACCTTCCGCGCCGGGGACCACGGCGCGGGGCAGGCGGCCAAGATCTGCAACAACATGATCCTGGGCATCACCATGCTGGGGACGTGCGAGGCGATCGCCCTGGCCGAGAAGCTGGGGCTGGATCCGGTCAAGATGTTCGACATCGTCGCCAAGTCGTCGGGCCAGAGCTGGTCGACGACGACCTACTATCCCTGGCCCGGTCCGGTGCCGACGGCGCCGTCGAATCGCAACTATGACGGCGGTTTCGCCACGGCGATGATGCTGAAGGACCTGAAGCTGGCCCAGGACGCGGCGGCCAAGTCGGGGGCCTCGACCCCGCTGGGGGCGCAGACCGAGGCCCTGTTCCAGATGTTCAACGGCCTGGGCTACGGCGGGCGCGACTTCTCGGCCATCCTGCAGATGTTGCGCGGAAAACTGGACGAGCTGCCGCGAGATTGATCCAGCGCAATGTGGCGCAAGAGGTTTGCGCCGATCATGCCGCATGCGCACGATCGATACTGAGAACCGTTATCAATTAGCAGCTTGCGACGATTTAACCCGTCCATCTGATAGACTTCCGCTGCAACGCGGCGCAAAAACCGCGCGAGTTCTATTCGGGGCGCAGAGAAGTCCGTTGTTCGACTATCAGGCCGCATTTGAATCTGCTGTCGAGCAGGTGAAGGGTGAGGGGCGCTATCGCGTCTTCGCCGATCTGAAGCGCGTGTGCGGCCAATTCCCGATGGCGACGCGCCGCCGCGCCGACGGGACCGAGCAGGACGTCGTCGTCTGGTGCTCGAACGACTATCTCGGCATGGGCCAGCACCCTGAGGTGTTGCAGGCGATGCAAGCGGCCATCGACGAGGCGGGCGCCGGGGCCGGCGGGACGCGCAACATTTCCGGCACCACGCGGTCGGCGGTGGACCTGGAGGCCGAACTGGCCGCCTGGCACCACAAGGACGCGGCGCTGCTGTTCACCTCGGGCTATGTGGCCAACGAGGCGACGCTGACGACGCTGCAGCGGATCATGCCGAACATGATCATCTTCTCCGACAGCCTGAACCACGCCTCAATGATCGCGGGCATCCGCAACGGCGGCTGCGAGCGGCATGTGTTCCTGCACAACGACCTGACGCATCTGGAAACGCTGCTGGCCGCCGCGCCGGCGGACGCGCCCAAGCTGATCGCGTTCGAGAGCGTCTATTCGATGGACGGCGACATCGCCGACCTGGCCGGGACCATTGCGCTGGCGAAGAAGTACAACGCCCTGACCTATCTCGACGAAGTGCATGCCGTGGGCCTGTACGGCGCGACGGGCGCGGGCGTGGCCGAGCGCGACGGGGTGCTGGCCGACATCGACATCATCGAATGCACCCTGGGCAAGGCCATCGGCGTGATGGGCGGCTACATCGCCGCCGACGGCGCCATCGTGGACGCGATCCGCAGCTGGGCCGCGGGCTTCATCTTCACCACCAGCCTGCCGCCGGCATTGACCGCGGGGGCGCTGGCCTCGGTGCGGCACCTGAAGGCGCATCCGGAACTGCGCGAGGCGCATCAGGAGCGCGCGGCGACGCTGAAGGCCCGCTTCACCGCCGCCGGCATTCCGGTGATGGAGAGCGAAAGCCACATCGTGCCGGTGTTCGTGGGCGACCCGGTCCACGCCAAGATGATCTCGGACATGCTG
The DNA here is from genome assembly GCA_040385285.1 of Pseudomonadota bacterium. GTDB lineage: Bacteria > Pseudomonadota > Alphaproteobacteria > Caulobacterales > Caulobacteraceae > Brevundimonas. The sequence continues at coordinate 228,310 of JAZKHQ010000011.1, read as the reverse complement.
CTGGAAGACCACGGCGTCTATGTCCAGCCGATCAACTATCCGACCGTGCCCAAGGGCACCGAGCGCCTGCGCTTCACGCCGTCGCCCAACCACACCGACGCCATGATGGACGACCTGGTCGCCGCCATGGACGCCCTGTGGACCCACTGCAACGTGGCGCGTCTTCCTGCCGTCGCCTGACGACATCGGCGAGATCATCCTCGAGACCACCCGCAGCGGCCTCTATCTGAAATGCTGCGCCGTGCATGTCGCCACGGGCGTCGAGGCGGTGGCCATCGGCCCGGCGCATGAGCCGAAGGCGGTCGAGCGGCTGGCGGTCGCCAAGCTGAAGAAGGCGCTGGAGGCGCGCTGACCCACTACATGTTGTGGCGGCGGAGCTTGAGGCGTAGAGAAGTCGCCATTCCGAACGCCACGCTTGTATCCGGGGATTCTCGTGACCGCCTTCACCCACGACGCCTTCTTCTCCAAGACTCTGGCCGAGGCCGACCCGGACATTTTCGGCGGCATCCAGGGCGAACTGGCGCGCCAGAAGGAGCAGATCGAGCTGATCGCGTCCGAGAACATCGTCTCGAAGGCGGTGCTGGAGGCGCAGGGCTCGGTCCTGACCAACAAATATGCGGAAGGCTATCCGGGGCGCCGCTACTACGGCGGCTGTGAATACGTCGACGTCACCGAGGATCTGGCGCGCGAGCGGGCCAAGGAACTGTTCGGCGCGGCCTTCGCCAACGTGCAGCCGCACTCGGGCGCCCAGGCGAACCAGGCGGTGTTCATGGCGCTGCTGCAGCCCGGCGACACCTTCCTGGGCATGGACCTGGCCTGCGGCGGGCACCTGACGCACGGCAGCCCCGCCAACCAGTCGGGCAAGTGGTTCCGGCCCGTCACCTACAAGGTGAAGGAAAGCGACCATCTGATTGATTATGATCATGTCGCCGAGGTCGCACAGAAGGAGAAGCCGAAGCTGATCGTGGCCGGTGCGTCCGCCTATTCGCGCCACATCGACTTCAAGCGGTTCCGCGAGATCGCGGACTCGGTCGGCGCCTATCTGATGGTCGACATGGCCCACTATGCGGGGCTGATCGCCGGCGGCGTCTATCCCGATCCGGTGGCCCACGCCCACGTCACCACGACCACGACGCACAAGACCCTGCGCGGGCCGCGCGGCGGCATGGTGCTGACCAACGACGGCGAGATCGCCAAGAAGATCAACTCGGCGGTGTTCCCGGGCCTGCAGGGCGGGCCGCTGGAGCATGTCATCGCGGCCAAGGCCGTGGCCTTCGGCGAGGCGCTGAAGCCCGAGTTCAAGGCCTATGCCCGTCAGGTCGTGGATAACGCCCAGGCGCTGGCCGCCGTGCTGGTCGAGCGCGGCGCGGCGATCGTGTCCGGCGGCACCGACAGCCACCTGATGCTGGTCGACCTGCGGCCCAAGGGCGTGACGGGCAAGGCGACGGAGGCGGCGCTGGAGCACGCCCTGATGACCTGCAACAAGAACGGCGTGCCGTTCGACACCGCGCCCTTCACCATCACCTCGGGCGTGCGTCTGGGGACCCCGGCGGGGACGACGCGGGGCTTCGGCGTCGCCGAATTCCAGCAGGTCGGCCACTGGATCGCCGACGTGATCGACTCGATGAAGGGCACGGACGAGGCCGATCCGGCCGTTCAGGCCCGCGTCGCCGCCGAGGTGCGCGAACTGACCGCGCGCTTCCCGATCTACGGATGATGCGCCGATGAAGTGCCCCTTCTGCGGAAACATGGACACCCAGGTGAAGGACAGCCGCCCCTCGGACGAGGGTTCGGCCATCCGGCGCCGGCGGTCCTGTCCGCAATGCAACGGGCGCTTCACGACGTTCGAGCGGGTGCAACTGCGTGAGCTGGTGATCCTGAAGCGCAGCGGACGCCGGGCGCCGTTCGACCGGTCCAAGCTGGAGCGGTCGCTGGGCATCGCCCTGCGTAAACGCCCGGTGCAGGCCGAACAGGTCGAGCAGATGGTCAGCCGCATCGTGCGCCAGCTGGAAAGCCTGGGCGAGACGGAGATTCCGTCCAGCACCGTCGGCGACTTCATCATGAAGGCGCTGAAGGCCGTCGATGACGTGGCCTATGTCCGCTACGCCTCGGTCTACAAGGACTTCCGCCACACCGGCGACTTCGCGCGGTTCCTCGGTGACGAGGGGCTGGACGACGAGCAGGGCTCAGGCAAGGCCTGATGCGGCCGAAGGTCATCCTGAAGGTCGCCACGTCCCTGGACGGGCGGATCGCGACCGCGTCCGGCGAAAGCCAGTGGATCACGGGCGAGGCGGCGCGGCTGCAGGGGCATCGGCTGCGCGCGGCGCATGACGCCATCATCGTCGGCGTCGAGACGGTGCTGACCGATGATCCGCGCCTGACCACCCGCCTGCCGGACGGGGAGACGGGCGCCGATCCGCTGCGGGTCGTGCTGGACAGCCGCTTGAGGACGCCGGATTTCGCGCGGCTGGCCAAGCCGGGGACGCTGATCGTCACCACGCGCGAACCCAAGCCGGTGGGCGGGGCCGAGGTGGTGCAGGTGGCGGGCGACAGCAATGGCCGGCCGACGGTCGAGGCGGTGCTGGCGCTGCTGGCCGAGCGGGGCGTGAAGAGCGTGCTGATCGAGGGCGGCGGGCGCGTGGCGGCCTGTTTCGTCATGGCCGGGGTCGTGGACGGGCTGGAGTGGTTCCGGGCGCCGATGCTGCTGGGCGGGGATGGGCGGCCGTGCATCGCCATGCTGGCCCTGAAGCGGCTGGCCCACGCGCCGAAGTTCCGGCGCCTTGCGGTGGAGCCTCTGGGTGACGACCTGTGGGAACGTTACGAAGCTTTGAGCGCCTGATGTTTACTGGAATCGTCACCGACATGGGCAGGGTGCGGAAGGTCGAGCAGACCGAGCGCGACCGCCGCTATGAGATCGAGACCGCCTGGGACACGGCCGGGATCGACCTGGGCGCGTCGGTCAGCCATGCGGGTTGCTGCCTGACGGTCACCGAGAAGGGGCAGGGATGGTTCGCGGTCGAGGTGTCGGGCGAGACCCTGTCGAAGACGACGCTGGGCGGCTGGAAGGCCGGGGATGCGGTCAATCTGGAGCGGGCCTCGCGGCTGGGCGACGAGCTGGGCGGGCACATCGTCTCGGGCCACGTGGACGGGCTGGGCCGGGTGCTGTCGGTGAGGCCCGAAGGCGGATCGCGCCGGATAGAGATCGAGGCGCCGGCGCCCCTGCACCGCTACATCGCCGCCAAGGGCTCGATCACGGTCGACGGGGTGTCGTTGACGGTCAATGCGGTCGAGGGCCGGACGTTCGGCGTCAACATCATCCCGCACACCTGGGAAAACACGACCCTGGGCGGGCTGAAGGCCGGCGATCCGGTCAATCTCGAGATCGACATGCTGGCGCGATACCTCGCGCGGTGGCAGGAGACGGCGTGATGAAGATGGTCCTGGCCGCCGCATTGATCGCCCTGGGCGGCAGCAATCTACTCGAGCCGCGAGTGGTCTTTGAGACCCGTGCTGGCTCTTTCGTTGCGACGCTTGAGATGCCGGAGTCACTACCGTCCGAGAATTTCGGCGTGATTTTTCACTCCCCTACCGACGGCGATAACCCGTCCGAGTTTGAGTACGTGCCGACGGCCGGATTCGACTGTTACTGGCACCAGTTCTTCCCAATGATCTGCAGGAATGCAGGGGCCACCGGCGTGGCCGAAGTCAGTGACGGGCGCAGCGTGAGAAGTGAGCAAATGCCGGGAGGCGTGACTCGAACTCTGGTGTTCGGGAATGCGCGCGGATCCGCCGAGTTTGCCGATTTCCGAGGCGAGCGCCTTGAGGCTTTCGGGTTTGTAGATCAGGAGACTGGGGCCACCTCCAATCTTTGGCTCCGCCGATGAGCATGCTCTCCCCAATGAACGACGACAGTCCGATCAGCCCGATTGAGGATATCCTGGAGGACGCCCGCAACGGGCGGCCCTACATCCTCGTGGACGCCGAGGACCGCGAGAACGAGGGCGATGTCATCATCCCGGCCCAGTTCGCCACGCCGGACCAGATCAACTTCATGGCGCGGCACGCACGCGGCCTGATCTGTCTGGCCATCACAGGCGAGCGGGCGCGGCAGCTGCGCCTGCCGCCGATGGCGGCCGAGAACCGCGCGGGCATGGGCACGGCCTTCACCGTCTCGATCGAGGCGCGCGAGGGCGTGACCACGGGCATCAGCGCGGCCGACCGCGCGCGGACGATTCAGGTGGCGGTCGATCCTGCGAAGAACGCCGACGACATCGTCAGCCCGGGACACGTCTTCCCTCTGGTGGCCAAGGACGGCGGCGTGCTGGTCCGCACCGGCCACACCGAGGCCGCAGTGGACATCAGCCGCATGGCGGGCCTGACCCCGGCGGGCGTGATCTGCGAGATCATGAACGACGACGGGACGATGGCGCGGATGCCCGATCTGGTCGCCTTCGCCCAGCTGCACGGGCTGAAGATCGGCACCATCGCCGACCTGATCGCCTATCGCCGGCGCACCGAACGGTTCGTTGAGCGGATCATGGACACGCCGTTCGAGAGCGTTCACGGCGGGCCGTTCCGCCTGATGCTGTACCGGAACACCATCGAGGGCGCGGAGCACGTCGCGCTGGTCAAGGGCGAGATCGAGCCGGGCAAGCCGACGCTGGTGCGGATGCACCAGGTGGACTTCGCCGCCGATCTGCTGGGCCACGTGGCGGCGCGCCGGAACTATGTGCCCCAGGCGCTGAAGGCGATCAGCGAACATCCGGGGCCGGGCGTGACGGTGTTCCTGCGCGACCCGGACCTGCACGGCCTGGCCGAGCGGCTGGCCGGGGTCGAGAAGCCCAAGGCGGTCGAGCGGGCGTTCCGCAGCTATGGCGTCGGGGCGCAGATCCTGCTGGACCTCGGCGTGCGCGACATGATCGTGATGAGCTCCTCGCGGCCTGAACCGACGGCGCTGGAAGGCTATGGCCTGCGCATCGTCGGCTGGCGCGACATGGACGGCGAGGATCAATGCTGAGCGACCCCACCCGCGTCCTGATCGTCGAGGCGCGCTTTTATGACGACCTGGCCGACGCCCTGCTGGAAGGGGCGAAGGACGCCCTGCGCGCCCGCGATGTGGCGTTCGACGTCGTCACCGTGCCCGGCGCGCTGGAGATCCCGCCCGCGATCGCCATGGCCCAGGAGGCCGGGAAGTTCCCGACGGCGCCGCGCTATGACGGCTATGTGGCGCTGGGCTGCGTGATCCGGGGCGAGACCTATCATTTCGAGATCGTCTCGGATCAGTCAGCGGCCGGGATCATGAACCTCGGCCTCAAGGGCCTGTGCATCGGCAACGGCGTGCTGACGGTCGAGGACGAGGATCAGGCCTGGGCGCGGGCGCGCCTGAGCGAAGGCGACAAGGGCGGCGGGGCGGCCCGCGCCTGCATGGAATTGATCGCGCTGCGCAAGCGGCTGCGGGTAGGACTTGGATCATGACTGAACCGAACAGCGTCGCGGCCGTGATGGCCCAGCTGGCCGAAGCCGAGAAGCAGCGGGCCGAGCCCGGCCTGACAGCGCGCCAGCGCCGCGCGCGCACCGTGGCGCGCCTGGCCGCCGTGCAGGCCCTGTATCAGCTGGAGCTGGGCGGCGAGGGCGTGGAGACGGTCATCGGCGAGTTTTCGAACCATCGCTTCGACGGCGACATCGAGGGCCAGACCCTGGCTGAGGCGGACGAGGAATATTTCGGCGACATCGTGCGCGGCGTGGTGGGCCAGCAGGCCGCCATCGATCCGGCGATCAAGGCGCGGCTGGCTTCCAACTGGCGGCTGGAGCGGCTGGACTCGACCCTGCGGGCGTTGCTGCGCGCCGGGGCGTGGGAGCTGGCGCACAAGCCGGACGTGCCGCGCGAGATCGTCATCGATGAATATGTCGAGCTGGCGAAGGCCTTCTTCGACGAGGCCGAGGCCAAGTTCGTCAACGCCGCGCTGGACGGGGTTGCGAGGGACGCGCGCGGCTGATGCCCGCCGTCGACGCCGCGGGAGAGTTCGAGACCATCCGCCGGCTGTTCGCGCCGCTGGCCCACCCCGAGTGGGGCCGGGGCCTGATGGACGACGTGGCCATGCTGCCGACCCGGGCCGGGCACGATCTGGTGGCGACCAAGGACGCCATCGTCGAGGGCGTGCACTTCATGGCCAGCGATCCGCTGCACACGGTGGCGCAGAAGCTGTTGCGGGTGAACCTGTCGGATCTGGCGGCCAAGGGGGCGGAGCCGTTCGGCTATCTGCTGGCCTGCCACTGGTCGAGCCGCTGCGGCTGGCCCGAGCGAGAGGCTTTCGCGGCCGGGCTGGCGGCGGATCAGAAGGCGTTCGGGATCCACCTGCTGGGCGGGGACACGGTGGCTACTCCGGGGCCGGCTTCATTCTCCTGCACGATGCTGGGTTGGGCGTCCAAGGGGCGGATCGTGGGACGCAATGGCGCCAAGCCCGGCGAGCTGGTGTTCGTGACGGGCGCGGTCGGCGAGGGCTGGCTGGGCCTGGAGGCGGCGCGGGGGATGCTGTCGCTGGACCCCGAACGGATCGCGGCGCTGGTGGAGCATTACCGCACGCCGATGCCGCGCACGGCCTTCGCCGGGGCGATCCGCGACATGGCGACGGCGTCGGTGGATGTGTCGGACGGCCTGATCGCCGATCTGGGCCACGTGGCGGAGGCGAGCAGCGTCTGCATCGAGATTGAACTGGAGCACCTGCCGCTGTCACTGGCCGGGCATGCATGGTTCGACGGGCGGGTGGACGCAGAGGCGGCGCTGGGCTTGCTGGCGACCGGCGGGGACGACTACGAGATCGCCTTCACCGCCCGGGCTGCGGACGAGGGCGCGCTGCGCCGCGAGGCCGAGCGCCGCCATCTGCGCCTGACCCGCATCGGTCAGGTGACGAAGGGGCAGGGCGTCACGGCGCGTTACGGCGGGCGGGCCGTCGAGGTGCGCAAGGCCGGCTGGACCCACGACCCGAGCCCATCAAGAGAATCCTAACCACGAGCGGGCAGGGTGGCCTCATGCGCCGCAGAACCCTGATCGCCGCCGGAACCATCGCCGCCCTGACCGGCGCGGCCTCAAGCGCGTCGGCGCAGAGCCACGGCGGCGGCGGAGATGCGGCGGCGGCGAGCCTGAACGTCACGGGTGTGGGCCTGCCGGTCATCACCGGCGGACGGCTGAGAAACTATGTGTTCGTGACCCTGAGGCTGCATCTGGGGCACGGAGCGACGCCCGAGACCCTGCGGCACAAGGAGGCGTTCTTCCGCGACGCCCTGGTGAAGGCCGGGCACCGGACGCCGTTCGTGGTGGCCGACGACTGGACCCGGCTGGACGCCGCCGCCCTGTCAGCCAGCCTGATGCGTTCGGCTGTCGCCATCGCCGGTCGTGGCGCCGTCACCCGCGTTGAAGTGGTCTCTCAGGCCCCCCGGCGTCAGATCAGCGCGCGCTGATTGTTCGGCATTCGCCGACTCCTGTTGCTTCCGCCGCCTGCATTTGGCACTTTTCAGCCGTAATCCCCGCTGGACGCAGAGTCGCGTCCGCTGCGCACGGGGGGACCGGAAGGCGGAGAGAGGCGAAAACGCCCACCGCGCCAAGGGTCCGGGCGCTTCAGATTCACAGGGTTGGAACACGCAATGACGTCATCGTCATATCTATGGCTCGTCATCGGAGCCGGTCTGCTGGGAGTCCTTTACGGACTCATCCAGACGGCCTCGCTGATGAAGGCCGGCACCGGCAACGACAAGATGCGCGAGATCGCCGCGGCGATCCAGGAAGGGGCCTCGGCCTATCTGCGCCGCCAGTACATGACCATCGGCATGGTCGGGATCGTCATCCTGATCGCCGCCTACTTCCTGATCGGCGAATACGCGGCCATCGGCTTCGTCATCGGCGCCGTGCTGTCGGGCCTGGCGGGTTTCGCCGGGATGCTGATCTCGGTGCGCGCCAACGTCCGCACCGCGCAGGCTGCGTCTGAAAGCCTGTCGAAGGGTCTGGACCTGGCGTTCCGCTCGGGCGCCATCACCGGCATGTTCGTGGCCGGCGGCGCCCTGGTGGGCGTGGCGGGCTACTACGCCGTGCTGACGCAAGGGCTGGGGCTTGAGGCCACGGGCCGCGAGGTCATCGACGGCCTGGTCGCCCTGGGCTTCGGCGCCTCGCTGATCTCCATCTTCGCGCGTCTTGGCGGCGGCATCTTCACCAAGGGCGCCGACGTGGGCGGCGACATGGTGGGCAAGGTCGAGGCCGGCATCCCCGAGGATGACCCCCGCAACGCCGCGACCATCGCCGACAACGTGGGCGACAACGTCGGCGACTGCGCCGGCATGGCCGCCGACCTGTTCGAGACCTATGCGGTGACCACGGTCGCCACCATGGTGCTGGCGGCGATCTTCTTCCGCGACCAGCCCTACGTCGACACCATGATGCTGCTGCCGCTGGCGATCTGTGGCATCTGCGTGGTGACCTCGATCATCGGCTCGTTCTTCGTCCGCCTGGGCAAGTCCAACAACATCATGGGGGCCCTGTATCAGGGCCTGATCGTCACCGGCGTGCTGTCGGTCGGCGCGGTCTATCTGGTCATCAACATGCTGACGAGCCAGGGCCTGCTGGGCACGGTCACGACGACGACCGGCCTGACGATCGAACCGATGAGCCTGTTCTGGTCGGGCATGGTCGGCCTGGCCGTCACCGCCGCCATCGTGGTGATCACCGAATACTACACCGGCTCGAACTTCCGTCCGGTGCGCTCGGTCGCCAACGCCTCGGTTTCGGGCCACGGCACCAATGTGATCCAGGGTCTGGCGGTCTCGCTGGAGTCCACCGCCCTGCCGGCGCTGACGATCATCATCGGCATCGTCGCGGCCTTCCAGCTGGCCGGCCTGTTCGGCATCGCCATCGCCACCACGACCATGCTGGGCGTGGCGGGCATGATCGTCGCGCTTGACGCCTTCGGTCCCGTCACCGACAACGCCGGCGGCATCGCCGAAATGGCGGGCCTGCCTTCGGAAGTGCGCCACGTCACCGACGCGCTGGACGCCGTGGGCAACACCACCAAGGCCGTGACCAAGGGCTATGCGATCGGTTCGGCGGGCCTCGGCGCGCTGGTGCTGTTCGCCGCCTATACGTCGGACCTGCAGTACTTCTCGGCCAACCCCGAGGCGTATCCGTTCTTCGCCGGCATGGGCGTGGTCGCCTTCGACCTGACCAACCCCTACGTCGTGATCGGCCTGCTGTTCGGGGGGCTGCTGCCCTTCCTGTTCGGCGGCATGTCGATGATGGCCGTGGGCCGCGCCGCTGAATCGGTGGTGGAAGAGGTCCGTCGCCAGTTCCGTGAGAACCCGGGCATCATGACCTATGAGGTCAAGCCCGAGTACGGCAAGGCGGTGGATATCCTGACCAAGGCCGCGATCAGGGAGATGATCGTTCCGTCGCTGCTGCCGGTCCTGTCGCCGATCGTGCTGTTCGTGGCCGTGCTGATGATCCAGCCGGACAAGGCCAACGCCTTCGCCGCCCTGGGCGCCATGCTGATGGGCGTGATCGTCACCGGCCTGTTCGTCGCCATCTCGATGACCTCGGGCGGCGGCGCGTGGGACAACGCCAAGAAGGTCATTGAAGAGGGCTTCACCGACAAGAACGGCGTCGTCCACGGCAAGGGCTCGGAAGCGCACAAGGCCGCCGTCACCGGCGACACCGTGGGCGATCCCTACAAGGACACCTCCGGCCCGGCGGTGAACCCGATGATCAAGATCACCAACATCGTCGCCCTGCTTCTGCTGGCGGTGCTGGCGAGCGGCAAGATCGGCTGATCCCGAGATCTGACCGAAACTGGGGCGGCGTCGGAAACGGCGCCGCCCTTTTCGTTGGGATGCGGCGCAGGTGGCTGGTGGCTAGTGATTGGTGGTTGGGCGTGATGCGATCCCAGCGCCAGGAGCCATGTGCTGCTACGGATCACCAATCACCGGCCACCAGCCACCCATCACCTGCGCCAGAAGGCAAAACGCCCCGGAGAGCGATCTCCGGGGCGTTTCTGCGTGTTGTGATGCTGTCCCTAGTCCGGGCGGCGCTGGCCGGGATCGTTTTCGTCGGTGCGGGGCAGCTGGCCGCGACCGACGTTGCCGAGCAGCTGCTCCAGCACAGTCAGCTGGCGGCCGCGGGTCGGGGTCTCGGTGCGGTTCATGTGGATGTCCTGACCGTCGGCGAGGGTCAGGGTGCGCACGGCGGCGACCTGTTCGGCATCGTTGAACGTGATCTCGGTGATGCTGCGGTGCGCCACCTGGGCCGGGTTGAAGGTGTATTTCTCGGTCGTCTGGCTGATGTAGTACCAGATGCTGTCGCTCTCGAAGGTCGAGGTGGTCGAGGGCGAGCCGAGACGGGCCAGGACGGTTTCCTTGGTGTCCGTGCCGGCGACGATCTCGGACGGCTTCACGTCCACGGACTGAAAGCCGTGGATGCCCACGACGGGGGCGCAGGCCCCGGCCAGGGCCGCCAGCGAAACAGCGGCGAGAATGGACTTCATGCGGGTCATGCGAGGCGCCTGCGACAAAACAAGGTCTTTGACCTAACCGGACCCGAGCCTTAGTTCAACGGCGCGGCGGAAAAGGGGCCGTTATAATCATGCTCAAGACCTTGTTCCGACCCCGTCCCCAGACCCGCCAGGCCGAGGCGCTGTATGCCCGAGTGGTGGCTCAGGCGCGCCAGCCGGCGTTCTACACCACAATGGCCACGCCGGACCGCATCGATGCGCGGTTCGAGCTCTACACCCTGCACGTCCTGCTTCTGCTGATGCGGCTGAGGGCCGAAGGCGAGCGCGGGGCCGACATCGGGCAGCGGTTGTTCGACGTCTATGTGTCGGCGCTGGATGATTCGCTGCGGGAGCTGGGCGTCGGCGATCTGTCGGTGGCCAAGAAGATGCGCAAGCTGGGCGAGGCCCTGTACGGGCGGATGAAGGCCTATGAAACGCCGCTGGAAGCCGGTGACGCCGAGGGGCTGGCTCTGGCGCTGGCCCGGAATGTCCATGCGGCCGAGAACGCCGCGCCGGGCGCCGCGCTGGCCGCCTATGCGTTGAGGGCGCGGGACAGCCTGTCTAACCAGCCGCTGGATGACCTGCTGACCGCCCCCGCCTGGCCGGAGATCGTGCAATGAGTGACAACCTGCCTTTCAGCGATCCGGTGCGGCTGCATCAGATCGGCCAGGGCGTGACCCGCACGCTGGAGCCCGACGAGGCGGCGCGCAAACGCATCGCCAGAAGCCTGGACCTGGCCTCACTCGACGCCTTCAGCGCCGAGATGGAGCTGAAGCCCACGGACGCCGGCTGGCGGCTGAAGGGGCGGGTGAGGGCGGAAGCCGTCCAGACCTGCGGCCTGACGCTGGAGCCGCTGCCGGTCACCATCGATCATCGCTTCTCCGTCAGCATGGCCGAGGCGGTCGACGAAGAAAGCGACGAGATCGTCATCGACCTGGACGACGAGGCGCCCGACCTGATCGAGGAGGGCCGCATTGACCTGGGCCAGTATGCGGTCGAGCAGCTGGCTCTGTCGCTGGACCCTTTCCCGAGGAAGCCCGGCGCGGAATTCGTGCAGCCGGCGGAGCCGACGGAGATATCCCCCTTCGCGGTTCTGCGCGGCCTCAAGGGATCGGATTCTTCCGAACAAGGTTGACGTAACGGCGGGCCGGTTGCATCGGAGCGCCAAGGCCTTATCGTCCCGCGGCCTGAGTGCGCCGTGGGCTGAACGGCGCGACGGAGTCGAACCCTTTTGCCTTCCCCGACACTGATATCCCTCGACGCCATGGGCGGGGACCACGGACCGCCGGTCGTGGTCGGCGGGATTGCGGACTATCTCAAGCGTCACGGGGGCGAGGGCGTGCGCTTCCTGGTGCACGGCGACGAGACGCTGATCGGCGCCGAGATGAAGCGGCTGGGCCTGACCGCCGACCGCTGCGAGGTGCGCCACACCGACAAGATGATCGCCGGAGATGAGAAACCGGCCCAGGCGATGCGCCGGGGCAAGGGCTCCAGCCTGTGGAACGCCATCGAATCCGTGAAGACGGGCGAGGCGGGGGCCGTCGTGTCGGCCGGGAACACCGGCGCCCTGATGGCGATCTCGAAGCTGCTGCTGCGGATGTCGGTTCCGGGGCTGGACCGTCCGGCCATCGTCGCCAGCTGGCCGACGCCCAAGGGCGTCACCGCCGTGCTGGACGTCGGCGCCAACATCGAGAGCGACGCGGCCCAGCTGGTCGAATTCGCCATCATGGGCGAGGCCTTCATGACCGCCGTGCACGGGGTGGCCAAGCCGACCATCGGCATCCTGAATGTCGGCTCCGAGGACGTGAAGGGTCACGAGGAGGTGCGCGAGGCCGCGCGCCTGCTGCGCGACGGGGGCTTTGGGCTGGACTATTACGGCTTCGTCGAAGGCACAGACATCGCCAAGGGCACGGTCGACGTGGTCGTCACCGACGGCTTCACCGGCAACATCGCCCTGAAGACCGCGGAAGGCGTGGCCAAGTTCATCGCCGGCCTGATGAAGGAGGCCCTAACCTCCAGCATCACGTCCAAGCTGGGTGCGCTGCTGGCCATGCCGGCGCTGAAGCGCATGAGCCAGAAGATCGACCCCAACGCCAACAACGGCGGGCCGCTGCTGGGCCTGAACGGGATCGTGGTGAAGAGCCATGGCGGGGCCACGCCCGGCGGCTACGGCGCCGCGATCCGGGTGGCTGTCGAACTGGCGCGCAGTGACTACATGGAAAAGGTCGGGGCGAACCTGCAGCGGCTGACGGCCCTGCTGGAGACCCCCATCGTCAATTCGGCGGAAGAGCCCGCCGGGGAGAGCATTCAGTGAGCGTAGTCCGCAGCGCCGTCACCGGCGTCGGCGCCTATCTGCCGGAACAGATTGTCACCAACGCTGATCTGGCCGAGTTCGTCGAGACGTCCGACGAGTGGATCATCGAGCGCACCGGCATCCGCCAGCGCCACAAGGCCCGCGACGACCAGCCGACCAGCGACCTCGCCACCGAGGCGGCCAAGAAGGCGTTGGCGGCCGCGGGGCGCACCGCCGCCGACGTCGACATGATCATCGTGGCGACCACCACGCCGGACATGACCTTCCCCGCCACAGCCTCGATCGTGCAGCGCAAGCTGGGCGCGCCGGTGTGCATCGCCTTCGATGTCCAGGCCGTGTGCTCTGGCTTCGTCTATGCGCTGAGCGTGGCCGACGGCTTCGTGGCCCGGGGGCTGGCGAAATGCGCCGTGGTCATCGGCGCGGAAGAGATGACCCGGCTGATGGACTGGTCGGACCGCACCACCTGCGTGCTGTTCGGCGATGGGGCCGGCGCCGTGGTGCTGGAGCCGCGCCAAGGGCAGGGGACGCCGGCCGACACCGGCCTGCTGGGCTTCGCCCTGCGCTGCGACGGGACCAAGACCGACCTGCTGTATGTGGACGGCGGCCCGGCGAGCACCGGAACGGTGGGCCACCTGCGCATGGCCGGCAATCAGGTGTTCCGTCACGCGGTGGTGAACATCGCCGAGGCGATCACGGCGGCGTGCGAGGCGGCGGAAATCTCGATCCCTGACGTCGACTGGTTCGTGCCGCACCAGGCCAACCAGCGGATCATCAAGGGCGTCGGCGAGCGGCTGGGACTGGACGAGAACAAGGTCGTGTCGACCGTGGCCATGCACGCCAACACCTCGGCCGCCTCGATCCCGCTGGCGCTGGATGCGGCGATTCAGGACGGACGAATCAAGTCCGGCGACCTCGTCTTGCTAGAAGCCATGGGCGGCGGCCTGACCTGGGGCGCCTGCGCCATTCGCCTGTAACAAGAATTTCGACTTTCCATTTGAATGCGCATCCGTTTGTATGGGGACGGATTGGGAGCGGGAGCAAAGTGTGGCGGAACATCAAACCCTGACCCGCGCGGACCTTTGCGAGGCTGTGCATGACGAAGTCGGCCTGTCGCGTCAGGAATGCTCGGGTCTGGTCGAACGGACCCTGGAGCTGATCGTCGAATCGCTCGAGCAGGGCGAAACCGTGAAACTGTCCGGCTTCGGCGTGTTCCAGGTGCGCGAGAAGCGCGCCCGCATGGGCCGCAACCCCAAGACCGGCGAACCGGCGGCGATCAATCCGCGCCGGGTCATCAGCTTCCGCGCCTCGCAGATCATGAAGGCGCGGGTGCACGACGCGCCCGCGGGCTGAGACCTTGGCCAAGGGCCAGAACGCGTTCCGCACCATCTCGGAGGCGTCCGATGAAATCGGCGCGCCCCAGCATGTGCTGCGTTTCTGGGAGACCAAATTCCCGTTCGTCACGCCGCTGAAGCGGGCGGGCGGGCGGCGCTTCTATCGTCCCGAGGACATCGTCATCCTGAAGGCCGTGCGGCGGCTGCTGCATGACGAGGGGCTGACCATCAAGGGCGTGCAGCGGCTGCACAAGGACCAGGGGCTCAAGACGCTGACCGCTTATGGCGAGACCGGCAAGGTGCGGTTCGAAACGCCGGCCGCCGATGCGCCCGTTGCGGAAACCGCCCGGCAAACCGCGGCGTCGCCTCTCGCCGGCGGCGGATCGGTGCGCCTGCAACAGGTTCTGGCGGATCTGGAGGGCGCGCGGGCCCGGCTCGAGGCTGTGCTGGCGCGATAATCGCCGCCCGGGGCGGATCAGCGTCTTTTCCCATTTGCGGGTCGCGTATCGCCCCGCTATACGACCGCCTCTCGGAGCGTGGCGCAGCCTGGTAGCGCACTTGACTGGGGGTCAAGGGGTCGCAGGTTCGAATCCTGTCGCTCCGACCATCTTCCCCGTGAAGACGGTTGGTTGAAGGGGTCGCCGCAAGGCGGCCCCTTTGCATATTCTGGCCCTATATTCGCGACGCGGTCGCTCACGACTTGAGGGCGCCGCGCGATGCGCGGTGGTACTTGCCCCTAGCGCTCGCGTCGCGGTCGCTCGCTGCTTGAGGGGCGCCGCGCGCGGTGCACGGTCTGCGGCCCTTCACGCGATGCGTTGGCTCAGGCCTTCTCCGACCATTTGAACAGCGGATAGAGCGGCACGCCCCAGGCGGTTCCGACGATCGCGAAATACAGCAGCTGGATCAGCGGGTGCTTCGGGATCCGGTCGCCGACGGCGATGGCGGCCCAGATGTAGAGGGCGAGGAACGCCAGTACGCCGACGGCGGCGATGAAGCGGCGCAGGCGCGGGTGCATCAACGCTTGTTCCGGAACACGAAGAAGGCGGCCAGGCAGATCACGGAGGCCAGCATCGACCACATCAGCCACTTCCAGTCGCCGGTCACAGCCACCGCGAACACCCGAACCGCCAGGAACCAGCCGCACACCGCGCCCGTCCCTGAAACCAGCAGGGTCGCGAACAGGCCGCGCCGCCCGGTCATCAGGTCGGCGCCCCAGGCCAGGGCCACGGACGCCAGGACGGCGATCAGGACATCGAGATACTGCAAGCTGTGGCCTTTCGAAGCATTGCGGCGTGGTCCGCCGGTTGCGACTCGATCTTGCCGCGAGAGGCGGGCATACCGCCAATGTCGGGGCGCGGTCGATGCGCGCCGGCACTGTATCGTGACCTTTAGCGGGCGTCGAATGAACCGTTTCGGCAGCAGGGATCGCAGCACGGCGGTCGCCATCTGGCTCTTCGTCTGCGCGGCGATCGTCTTCCTGATGGTGGTGGTGGGCGGCGCGACGCGTCTGACAGGCTCGGGCCTGTCGATCACTGAGTGGAAGCCGATCATGGGCGCCCTGCCGCCGATGAACGCGGCCGACTGGGCCGACGCCTTCGAGAAGTACAAGGCCATCCCGCAATACGCCCAGGTCAATGCCGGCATGAGCCTGAGCGAGTTCCAGGGCATCTTCTGGTGGGAATGGGCGCACCGGCTGATCGGGCGGCTGGTGGGCGTGGCGTTCGCCATTCCGTTCATGGTTTTCCTGCTGCTGAAGCTGCTGCCCGAGCGGTCCGTATTCGGGGCGGCGGCGATTCCCAACCGACTGGTCTGGCGCTGCGCGGTGTTGCTTGTGCTGGGCGGGCTTCAGGGGCTGATCGGCTGGTGGATGGTGACCAGCGGCCTGTCGGAGCGGGTGGACGTGGCGCCGGAGCGGCTGGCCGTCCACCTGGGTCTGGCGCTGGTGATCTTCATGGGGCTGGTCTGGACGGGGCTGGAGGCTCTGAACGGCGAGGCGCACTTACGCTCGCCCGTGGGCTGGAGCCGGGGCGCGGCCGTGCTGCTGGCGGCGGTGTTCGTGCAGTGCCTGCTGGGCGGACTGACCGCGGGCGCCAAGGCGGGCTTCATCCATACCGACTGGCCGCTGATGAGCGGCGCGATCGGCCCGGCGGTGGACTGGTCGAAGGGGGCGCTGGCCTTCCTGCACGACCAGGCGCTGGTGCAGTTCAATCACCGCATCTGGGCTTACGGCCTGCTGATCAGCGGCACGGCCTATGCGGTGCAGGCATGGCGCTGGCGGCTGGCCGAGGGGCTGGGCGCCTCGGCCTTCGTGATGGCGGCCCTGCTGTGGCTGCAGGCGGCGCTGGGCGTCGTCACCCTGATCAACGCCGTGCCGATCTGGCTAGGCGCCCTGCATCAGGCGGGGGCGGTGCTGGTGCTGACGGCAGCGACGGTGAACCTGTGGCTGGTGCGACGGTCTCAGGCGCGGCTGTTTACGTCCGGACCGCGCTCCAGGGGCCTCTGATCGCCAGGGTGATGCCGGGGAACTGGATGTTGACGAACAGCACCGACGCGTCGGGCGAGAAACAGGCGCCGGCCAGCTCCGAGTTGCCCTGGAACACGTTCCGCCCGATCGTATAGAGCTTGCCGCCCGGGGTGACGCCCTTCAGGTGATTGCGGATTTCCTTGGAATAATTGTCCTCGCAGACGATCAGGTGGCCCCATGGCGCGACCGTCAGGTTGTCGCCCATGTTCATCTTCTTCTCGTCGAGGGACTCGACGAACAGCTGGACGCGGCCGGGGCGGCGGCGCTCGCCGCGTTTGCCCTCATCGAGCGAAGGGAAGTAGCGCATGATCTGGCCGCGCTTGATCGGCCCCCCGTCCTTGAGGGTGAAATACATCTCGCCGTCGGCGAAATGGATGCCCTCGCCGCCGTTGAAGATGGCGGCGCCGGCGGCGCGGCCGCGCATCCGCAGGTCCGCATTCGGGCTTTCGACGTCGTCGAGGTCGAACCACACCACATCGCGCCAGTCGCCCACCGCCCAGACGCGGGTCTCGTTGTTCGAGGTGTCGATCCCCGGCGCATCCTTGAAGCCCAGGGCCTGAAGCTTGCCGCCCTCGGCCAGCCTGCCCGGGACGTTGGGGATGAAGCGGTAGAAGAGGCCGTCTTCCTTGTCCTCGGTCAGATAGGCGATGCCGGTGCGCGGATCGATGCAGACGGCTTCATGCTCGAACCGGCCCATGGCCTTCAGCGGCACGGGGTCGACGAGGCCGGTCGCCGTGGCCGGCACCTCGAAGACATAGCCATGCTCTTTCGTGACGTTGTCGATGTCCGGCGCGGCCTCGGTCTCCTCGCAGGTCAGCCAGCTGCCCCACGGCGTCGCGCCGCCGCAGCAGTTGGTGGCTGTGCCGGCGAGGCTGAGGAACTGGCTGACCGTCCGGCGCGTCTCCAGGTCATAGATCAGCGTGGTCACGCCGCCCGGCAGGACGCTGCCGTCCTTGTAGGTGTCGTAGGCTTTTGACGCGTCCAGCAGGTGCAGCTTCTCCTGGTTGAAGCCGCCGGGGCCCCAGTTGAAGTGGGTGCGCGACTTGGGCGTCAGCTCGTGGTTCCGGACCAGGGCGACACGCGTGCCTTCAAGCGGGAAACAGCCCATGCCGTCGAACTGGCCCGGCGCCAGCAGGCCGTCGTCCATGGTCTCGCCGCCCTGGGAGATGACCTGGTATTCGAACCCTTCCGGCAGGTCGAACAGGCCGTTCGGATCCCTGATCAGCGGGCCGTAGCCGGGGACCTCGTTAATGTAGGTCTCAGCCTCGGGCGCCGTCTGGGCGTGGACGTTGCGGGCCAGACCGGAGAAGGCGAGGGCGGCGGCGCCCGTCGAAAGGACGTCGCGGCGAAGGATGCGCATGGGGGGCTCCGGGGATGCTGCGCGCTATATGCCGGGGCCGGATCACGGGGTCATCATGGTTCTGTGACGCTTCGAACGGCCGGAATTGATGCGGTATTTTAATACCGTTTACAGAATATGTCTTATTATCAATGATGTAGACTGACTTGGGCGCGCGATCCTGCATTGACGCCCGCGCCCGGGTCCTCTATCAGCGCGCCTTCCGCTCGGACCAGTCGGTTCGGGACTTGTATCTACCCCAGGAACTCACCGACATGCTGAAGAGCACAACGGTCGCGCTGAAGCCGGCCGAGGTCGACAAGAAGTGGATCCACATCGACGCCGAAGGCGTCGTGGTGGGCCGCCTCGCGACCTTCATCGCCAACCGCCTGCGCGGCAAACACCTGCCGACCTACACCCCCCACGTCGATTGCGGCGACTATGTCATCGTGACCAACGTCGAGAAGGTGGTGTTCACCGGCAAGAAGAACACCGACAAGGTCTACTATCGCCACACCGGCCACCCCGGCGGCATCAAGGAAACGACCCCGGCCAAGGTGCTGGGCGGCCGCTTCCCCGAGCGCGTGCTGGAAAAGGCCGTCGAGCGCATGCTGCCGAAGGAAAGCCCGCTGGCCCGCAAGCAGATGACGCACCTGCGTCTGTTCGCCGGCGCCACGCACAGCCACGAAGCCCAACAGCCGGAAACGATCGACTTCGCGTCGAAGTCCGCCAAGAACGTCCGGAGCGTCTGATCATGACCGATGTGACCAACGACGCCGGCCTGACCGGCTTTGACGCCCTGAAGGGCATGGGCTCCGAGAACGAAGCCCCCGTCTACGTCCAGAAGCTGGACGCCCAAGGCCGCGCCTATTCGACCGGCAAGCGCAAGAACGCGATCGCCCGCGTCTGGCTGCAACGCGGCACCGGCAAGATCACGATCAACGGCAAGGATCAGATGCAGTATTTCGCCCGCGAAATCCTGCGCATGATGATCGCCCAGCCGCTGACCGTCTCGGACCGCACGACCCAGTACGACATCGTCTGCACCGTCGAAGGTTCGGGCCTGTCGGGCCAGGCCGGCGCCATCCGCCACGGCCTGTCGCACGCCCTGACCCACTATGAGCCGGCGCTGCGCCCGGTCCTGAAGCCGCACGGCTTCCTGACCCGCGACAGCCGCGTCGTCGAGCGCAAGAAGTACGGCCGCGCCAAGGCCCGCAAGTCCTTCCAGTTCTCGAAGCGCTAACTCGCAGCCGCGAGTGGGATTACAAAGGCGCTCCGGGGCAACCCGGGGCGCCTTTTTCTTTTGGGGGTCAGCATGAAACGATTTTCAGTGACCGGGAGTGATCGCGATCCTTCAGGCGCGCACCATCTGGTTGCTGCAAAGGCCTTAAAGTCGGCGACAGGATCTTAATCTTCCTTTGTGACGAGCCGCTTGAATGCGAGGCGGTCGTCCAAAGCTATCCCGGCTGGGAGCCGAACCTCTTTGCGACCCCTATAGGCGACTGGCGTTCTTGCCCTTCTCCCCTTGCGGGAGAAGGTGGCGGCCCGAAGGGCTGACGGATGAGGGGTCGCGCCGGACTGTCCGGCTTGGCGTCTCAAATCGGCTAAACTTCGAGGTCAGTGCGACCCCTCATCCGACCCGCTGCGCGGGCCACCTTCTCCCGCAAGGGGAGAAGAGCTAGGAGCGGCTTATGACACACACTGTTTTCGTGGATGGCGAGGCGGGCACGACGGGGCTGGATGTCCTTCGCCGCCTGGAATCCCGCCCCGACCTCAAGCTGATCCTGCTCGGCGACCGGCGACGCGATCCGGAGGCGCGGCGCGAGGCGCTGAACGCGGCGGATGCGGTGATCCTGTGCCTGCCCGACGATGCGGCGAAGGAAGCCGTGGCCATGATCGAGAACCCGGACGTGCGGGTCATCGACGCCTCGACGGCCTATCGCACCGCGCCGGGCTGGACCTATGGCTTCCCCGAGCTGGCGCCGGGTCAGCGCGAGGCGGTGGCGGGGTCGAAGCGGGTGTCGAACCCGGGCTGCTATCCCACGGGCTTCCTCGGCCTGGTCGCGCCACTGGTGCGGGCGGGGTTGATCCCCAAGGACCAGCCGATGACCGTCAACGCCGTCAGCGGCTATTCCGGCGGCGGCAAGAGCATGATCGCCGAGTTCGAGGAGGGGCAGGGCGCCCCCCCGTTCCGCGCCTATGGCCTCAGCCTGAAGCACAAGCATGTGCCGGAGATGACCAAGCACGCGGGCCTCAGCCGCCCGGTGCTGTTCGCCCCAGCCGTCGGCGCCTATCGCCAGGGGATGCTGGTCGAGGTTCCGCTGCACCTGTCGGCCCTGCCGGCGTCGCCGTCCATCGAGGTCATCCACGGCGCCCTGGTCGAGGCCTATGAGGGCCAGCGGTTCGTCGAGGTCGCGGATCTGGACGAAACCGACGCCATGAGCGGCATCTCGCCCGAGGGGCTGAACGGGACCAACACCCTGCGCCTGCACGTCTTCGGCGACCGCGACGGCGAACAGGCCCGGCTGGTCGCCCTGCTCGACAACCTCGGCAAGGGCGCGTCGGGGGCGGCGGTGCAGAACCTGAACCTGATGCTGGGGCTGGATGAGGGGACGGGGCTTAGCTGATGTCTTTCGTCATCCTCCGGCGAGCGAAGCGAGACCGGGGGACCCAGCGGCGCGCGAGAGCGCGACCCTGTCGAGGGGCGCGTCTGTGGAAGGGTCGCCTTCGCTGACGCTTCGGCGCCGCTGGGTCCGCCGGTCTGCGCCGCGAAGGTGCGGCTTGCCGGAGGATGACGAAAGAAGAGGTTGAAACTCTCGCGCGTCCGCCTTCGTATATCCCACATGACCCACCTCCACCGCCGCCACCTCCTGCTCGGCGCCAGCGCGCTGGTGGCCGGGGCCTGTTCGCCCGGCGCGTCGTCGGCGCAGGAGAGCCGGTTCGCGGGCTCGCCGATCCGCCGCCTCACCGACGCCCAGTGGCGTGAGCGGCTGCCGGGGCTGAGCTATGACGTGCTGCGGCACGAGGCGACCGAGCGGCCGGGCTCCAGTCCGCTGGACGACGAGCACCGCGACGGCACCTTCGTCTGCCGGGGCTGCGACCTGCCGCTGTTCCTGTCGGCGTGGAAGTTCGACAGCGGCACGGGCTGGCCCAGCTTCTGGCAGGTGAACCCGGCCAACATCGGGACCAAAACCGACTTCGCCATCGGTGTTCCGCGCACGGAATACCACTGCGCCCGTTGCCTGGGGCATCAGGGGCATGTGTTCGACGACGGGCCGCGCCCGACGCGCAAGCGCTACTGCAACAACGGCGCGGCGCTGAGGTTTATTCCGGGCTAGCCGCCCTGCGGCGCGCTTCCAGCGCCGATTCCGCCGTCAGGCCGGTGAAGACCGCGGCGATGATGATCATGAAGCCGTAGTCCGCCGTGGGCGCCAGCAGCGGCAGGACCGACGACAACAGCACCACGATCGGGAAGATCGCCGCCAGGATCATAACGGCCGGATTCTCGGGCGTGATCAGCACGCGCGGCTTGCGCTTCCTCGCCGCCATCAGCGCCTTGTTCAGCACCACGAAGCCGACCGAACAGGCGATCGCCAGCCCGACATACTTCAGCGCCGTCGTCGTCGAGGCGGAGAGGCTGGCGGCCACGACCATCAGCCCGAGGGCGAAGGCCGTGGTCACGGCCAGCAGCAGATTGGGTTCGAAACGCTTCAAGACTTGACCTTCACATAGCTGCCGGGGGCCGCTTCGAGCGGCTTCAACGGACCCTTTAGCGGATCGCGGGCGGCGATCCAGTCACCGGACTTGTCATGCAGCCACGCGGCCCAGTGCTCCCACCAGCTGCCGGGATGCTCCTTCGCCGCCGCCTGCCAGTCGCCCAGCGTCTCCGGCAGGGCGTCGTTGGTCCAGTGCTGATACTTCTTCGCCGAGGGCGGATTGACCACCCCGGCGATGTGACCCGATCCGGCGAGGGTGAAGGTCACCGGCCCGCCGAACAACCGCGCCGAGCGATAGACCGAGTTCATCGGCGCGATGTGGTCCTCGCGGCTGGCCTGGAAGTACAGCGGGGTCTTCACCTTTGACAGGTCGACCTTGACCCCGCCGATCTCGAACTCGCCCTTCGCCAGCTTGTTGGAGCCGTACATGCTGCGCAGGTAGTTCATGTGCAGGGTCTTGGGCATCCGCGTCTGATCGGCGTTCCAGAACAAGAGGTCGAAGGCCGGCGGATCCTTGCCCATCAGGTAGTTGGACACGAAGAACGACCAGATCAGGTCGTTGGCCCTCAGCGCATTGAAGGTGTCGGCCATGGCGCTGCCGGGCAGGACGCCGCCCGCCGCGTCCATCTGCTGTTCAACCTCGTTCAGCCAGTGCTCGTCGGTGAACAGCAAGAGGTCGCCGGCCTGTTCGAAATCATGCTGGGCCGCGAAGAAGGTGGTGGACGAGACGCGGTCGTCGCCCCTGGCCGCCATATGCCCCAGCGCCGCTCCCATCAGGGTGCCGCCGATGCAGTAGCCCACGGTGTTGATGCGCTTCGACCCCGACTGCTCCAGCGCCTTCTCGACCGCGCGGTAGATGCCTTTTTCCAGATAATCATCGAAGCCGTAGCCGGCCTTGTCCTTGTCCGGGTTCACCCACGAGCAGACGAAGACGGTGAACCCCTGCGACGACAGCCAGCGGATCATCGAGTTCGCGGGCTGCAGGTCCAGGATGTAGAATTTGTTGATCCACGGCGGGAAGATCAGCAGCGGTATGGCGCGCTGTTTCTCGGTCGCCGCATCGAACTGGATCAGTTCGAACAGATCGTCGCGCCACACAACCTGCCCCGGCGCGGTGGCGACGTTCACCCCGACCTCGAAGCGGGCGTTGTCGGCCTGGCTGATCTTCAGCTTGCCGTGGCCGCGTTCCAGATCGGCGGCGAAATTCTGCATACCCTTGACCAGGCTCTCGCCCGAGGTCTCGGCCAGCGCCTTCAGGGCGGCGGGGTTGGACGCCAGGAAGTTCGAGGGCGAGAAGGCGTCGGTCAGCAGCTTGGTGAAGAACTCGGCCCGGCGCTTGGTGCGCGGATCGACGTCCTCGACCGACGAGACCAGCCCGTTCATCCAGTCGGCGGTCACCAGATAGGACTGGCGCATGACGTCGAACATGGGGTTCTCGGACCAGGCAGGATCCTTGAAGCGTTTGTCGGCTGACGGCGGGGCCGGCGGCTCCTCGCCCGAGGCGCGGCGGGTCGTCGTGGCCCACAGATCCATGTAGCGGCTGAACAGGTCGGCCTGGGCCTGGAACAGCTTCTCCGGCCGCGCGGCGAGGCTGGTCATGACCGAGGTCATGGCCGGGGTGATGTTGAACGGGTCGGGCGACAGGGCGGCGGGGCGGTCGGCCTGGCTCAGCGCCGCCTCCGCGATCGCGGCCTGGGCCGTCATGGCCGCCTTGGCCAGGTTCATCGACAGGGTCTCGATCATCTGCCGCTGGTCGGCGCCGGGGAAGGCGAAGGCGCCGGGCTGGGGCGCGGCGGCGGCTTCGGGTGCGGGCTCCGGCTTCGGCTTCGGATCAGGCTTCGGCTTCGACGCTTTCGGCGGGCGCGGTTTGGCCGAGGTCGGGCGGCCGGACTTGCGCGGCGCGCGGGGCTCGGCCGAGGCCTTGGACGGGGTCTTTGACGGGCTCTTGGCCATGGATCGGGGTTCCAGATCGTCAGGAGCGGTCGCAAGGCAGGCGCGCCGCCCTTCCGCCGTCGGCGATCATGGCATAAGACCGGGCCTGAAATGAACGCGCCCTTCGCCAAAAAGATGATCGTGCTCGCGGCCGTCATGCCGGGACTGGCCCTGACGGCCTGCGCCGGGGCCGTGAACGACGGGGTCGAGGCGCCGCTGGAGCCCCGCATCGCCGCGCTGGTGGCCGAGAATCGCGACTATCCGCGCTGGGAGGACTTCCCCGCCATGTCGCCGGCGCCGGAACCGGTCGAGGTCGCGGCCCGCGTCAATACGCTGAGGGTTTCGGGCGCCGGGCTGGAAGGCGAGGCGAGCCGCATCGAATGGACCCTGTCCGACTCGGAGGCCTTCGCCCGCGAGATCGCCGCCCGGGTCGCCGCCACGCCTGTATCCCCGGACGCCCGCGCCACCCAGGCCGACATCGACGCCTTCGCCCAGCGGCTGCGCGACCGGGGCCGGGCCCCGCCGCCGGTCCCCCGGCGCTGACCCTCATACGATTGTCGCCCGGACATGAGAATCCGGGAATCATAGCTTCTCAGGAGAATGACCCATGGCCGCATCGGCCCCCTATTCGTCCAGCCTGGCGACCGACGCCGCGCGCGTGACCGAGCTGGCCGCCATCGCGTCCTACGCCGGGGTCGGCCGGGGTGATGAGAAGGCCGCCGACCAGCTGGCCGTCGACGCCATGCGCACCGCCCTGAACGCGCTCGACATCGACGGCAAGATCGTCATCGGCGAGGGAGAGCGCGACGAGGCGCCCATGCTGTTCATCGGCGAGAAGGTCGGCACCGGCAAAGGCCCGGCCATCGACATCGCGCTGGACCCGCTGGAAGGCACGACCCTGACGGCCAAGGCCATGGCCAATGCGCTGTGCGTGCTGGCCATGTCGCCGGGTGGCGGCATGCTTCATGCGCCCGACACCTATATGGACAAGATCGCCATCGGCCCGGGCTATCCCGCCGGCACGGTCGATCTGGACAACAGCCCGCAGGACAACGTGCGTGCCCTGGCCAAGGCCAAAGGCGTCGAGCCGCGTGACATCACAGTCTGCGTCATGGACCGTCCGCGCCACGCCGAGCTGATCGCGGCCCTGCGCGAGGTCGGCGCCAAGGTCATGCTGATCACCGACGGCGACGTGGCGGGCGTGATCCACACGGCCGAGCCGGAAACGGGCATCGACCTGTATCTCGGCTCCGGCGGGGCGCCCGAGGGCGTTCTGGCCGCCGCGGCGCTGAAGTGCGTCGGCGGCTTCTTCCAGGGCCGGCTGATCTTCCGCAACGACGAGGAGCGCGCCCGCGCGAGCCGCACCGGCGTCACCGACTTCGACCGCAAATACGACCTGCACGAGTTGGTCTCGAAGGACGCCATCTTCGCCGCCACCGGCGTGACCAAGGGCGCCATGCTGGACGGGGTGAAGGTCGCCGACGGCTTCGTCACCACCCATACCCTGGTGATGGACTCCAGCACGCGAACGGTGCGGCGCATCCACACGTCACGCCCGCTCTGATGGCCGACGGCGGGACCGCTCCGAGCTTTCTGGGCGTGTCCCGATCCCTGTCCGGCCGCGCCTGGCGTCAGCGCCCGGCCGACGCCGCCGTCATCCGCGCCCATATGCAGGGACAGGGGCTCAGTGAGCTTCTGGCCCGGGCGCTGGCCGCGCGGGGCGTGCGGGCGGATCAGGGGGCGGACTTCCTTACGCCGACGCTGAAGGCGCTGTTCCCCGACCCGTCCAGTTTCATGGACATGGACACGGCGGCGGGCGCGATCCTGGACGCGCTGCAGGCGGGCCAGAGCATCCACGTCTTCGCCGACTATGACGTGGACGGCGCGTCCAGCGCGGCGCTGCTGGTGCGCTGGTTCCGGGCGCTGGGGGCGGACCTGCCGATCTATGTCCCCGACCGCATGACCGAGGGTTACGGCCCGAGCGCCAAGGCGTTCGACACCCTGAAGGTTCGCGGCGCCGATCTGGTCATCACGGTCGACTGCGGCGCGGCGGCGAACGAGGCGGTGGCTCATGCCGCAGCCATCGGCCTGAACGTCGTGGTCATCGACCATCACATGATGCGCGAGGAGCCGCCGCAGTGTCTCGCCGTGGTCAATCCGAACCGGCCGGGCTGCAACTCGGGACAGGGCAATCTGGCGGCGGCGGGGGTGGTGTTCGTGCTGCTGGCCGCCCTGAACCGTGAAGGGCGGGCGAGGGGGCTGTTCGCCGACCGCCCCGAGCCGGACATCCGCCAGTGGCTGGATCTCGCCGCGCTGGGCGCGGTCTGCGACGTCACCGGCCTGACCGGCTTCAACCGCGCCCTGACGGCGCTGGGCCTGAAGGTCATGTCGGACTGGAAGAACCCGGGCCTGCGCGCCCTGCTGGCGGTGGCGGGCAGCGAGCCGGGCCCGGCCAAGGTCAACCACGCGGGCTTCATCCTCGGCCCGCGCATCAACGCCGGCGGCCGGATCGGCAAGTCCGACCTCGGAGCGCGTCTGCTGTCCACTGAGGACGAGGCGGAGGCGAAGATGCTGGCCGAGGAGCTGAACGCCCTCAACATCGCCCGCCGCGAGATCGAGCGCGAGGCCACGGACGCCGCCGTGCGTCAGGTTGAGGCGGTCGGCCATCACGAGGACGGATCGGCCGTGGTGGTCGTGGCGGGCGAGACCTGGCATCCGGGCGTCGTCGGCATCGTCGCCGGACGGCTGCGTGAGCGCTGGAGGAAGCCCGTCGTCGTCATCGGCGTCGACGCCGTCAACGGGATCGGCAAGGGCTCGGGCCGGTCCCAGCCCGGCATGAACCTGGGCAAGGCGGTGCAGGCGGCGTGGGAAAGCGGCCTGCTGATGGCCGGGGGCGGTCACGCCATGGCGGCGGGGCTGACCGTCGCGGCCGACCGCATCGAGCGCTTACGCGATTTCCTCAACGACCGCATGATCGGCGAGCAGGCCGACGCGGCGGCGCTTGACTGGGTCGAGGTCGACGCCCTGATCGACCCGTCGGGCGCGACACGCGATCTGTTCGAGGATTTCGAGCGGCTGGCGCCGTTCGGCCCGGCCAATCCGGAGCCGCTGTTCGCCCTGTCCGGCGTGCAGGCGCGCGACGCCGTGGCCATGAATGGCGGCCATGTGCGCTGCCGCCTGGTGGGGGCGGACGGCGCCTCGGTGAAGGCCATAGCCTGGCGCTGCGCCGACCTGCCGCTGGGCGAGGCGCTGTTGTCGGGGCAGGGCGGGCTGAACGTCGCCGGACGGCTGAAGGCCGACGACTGGAACGGCCGCCGCGGCGTGCAATTCGAGATCGAGGACGCCCACGACCCGAGACGGGTCTGAAGGGGTTGCAACGCCCGGAATCGGCGGCTATATCGCCCGCTCTCGCGCAGCGGTCCCTTCGTCTATCGGTTAGGACGTCAGGTTTTCAACCTGAAAAGAGGGGTTCGACTCCCCTAGGGACTGCCACGCGGAACTCCCCCTCCCGACAATAAAATCATGCCCTGCGATTGCGGCGCCACAGTCGGATTTTGCCGCGTGGCGGGGGTTTGCCGCCGCCAAGGGGATTATTTCATCGGCCGTTCGCGCAATGCGCGAGTGAAAATCCGCATTTTTCGCTTTTCCAGCGTTCACAGAACCGTGTTAAACGGAATCCGCTTGCGTGCCTTGCAGGCAGGGGGTGTGCGTTGTCTGACTACGAGGGGCTCGAAGCGCCGGCGACGGTGCGGGTCGTGGGGAAGGTGAAGTGGTTCGATCCCGGCAAGGGATACGGCTTCATCGTGCCTGACGATCCGGGCCAGACCGAGCTCAAGGACATACTTCTGCATGTGTCCAGCCTGCGTGACGCGGGCCGCGAGACGGCGGACGAGGGCGCCCCCATCACCTGCGACTGCGTACAACGGCCCAAGGGCTGGCAGGTGGCCCAGGTGTTCGACCTCGGCGAGGGGGATCCCGACGCCGTTCCGGTGCGCCGCAGCGGCTATGACACCCTGCGCGCCGCCTCGACCGGGGCGCAGCGCCGCGAAACCCCGGCGGCCAGCGGTCCGCTGGAGACGGCCACGGTCAAATGGTTCAATCGCACTAAAGGCTATGGATTCGTGGTGCGCGCGAACGAACCGGGCGATATCTTCGTCCATGTGGAGACGCTGCGTCGATGCGGGCTTGACGACCTGCTGCCCGGCGAGGCCGTATCCGTCCGGTTCGCCGAGGGTCCCAAGGGCCTGGTGGTGGCCGAAATCAAGCCGGGCGGCTGACACCGCCCCATAAGGCGGTAGAGCATGATGACCAACCGACGCACGATCCTCGCGGGCCTCGCCGCCCTGATGCTGACCGCCTGCGCCCAGAGCGGCCCGGTTGATTCCACCGGCCGCCCGCTGGAGGAGCTGGTCTTCGTGACGTCGACCGGCGAGCACAAATTCATGGTCGAGATCGCCGACGAGGAGTCCGAGCGCCAGCGCGGCCTGATGTTCCGCCCGCAGCTAGCAGACGATCGCGGCATGCTGTTCGAGTTCCCGGACGTGGCCGAGCGCAGCTTCTGGATGCACAACACGCCCAGCGCCCTGGACATCATCTACGTCGGCCAGGACGGCAAGATCGTCTCCATCGCCGCCAACGCCCAGCCCTATTCCGACCAGAGCCTGCCCTCGAACGGGCCGGCCACGGGCGTGGTCGAGATCCGCGGCGGCCGCGCGGCCGAGATCGGCGCCAAGGCCGGCGACACGGTGCGCCACCCCTTCTTCGGCCGCGGCGGCTAATCTTGCATTGCACCCCATTTTACGTTGCAGGTTGGGGCGGTTGCTGGCAGACCCCTCCGCCGGAGTGTAGCGCAGCCTGGTAGCGCATCTGGTTTGGGACCAGAGGGTCGGAGGTTCGAATCCTCTCACTCCGACCATCATTCCTGGCGCTATCACTCGCCGCGCGGCGGCTCGCTACTTGAGCGCATGATTCTGGCGCTATCGATCGCCGCGCGGCGGCTCGCTACTTGAGCACGTGTTATTGGCGCTACCGCTCGCGCCGCGGGCGCTCGCTACTTGAGCGCAGAGTTGGCTCGCTGCTTGAGCGTGGCCCGGTCGCATTATAAGACGATGCATCCGCCGCCGAGAGACTCCCATGGCCCTGGCCCGCATCTACAGACCCGCAAAGACCGCGATGCAGTCGGGCAAGGCCAAGAGCCGTGACTGGCGGCTGGAGTTCGAACCGGCCTCGGCGCGGTTTTCCGATCCGCTGATGGGCTGGACCGGCTCGACCGACATGAACGGCCAGGTGCGTCTGACCTTCGACAGCAAGGAAGAGGCGATCGAATACGCCGAGCGCCACGGCATCGCCTTCCGCCTGCATGAACCGCAGGAACAGCCTGTCATTCTGAAGGCCTATGCCGATAATTTCGCCCCGGGCCGCAAGGTTTCCTGGACGCACTGATTCCTGCGGCTAACGCTCGCCGCGCGGCGGCTCGCTGCTTGAGCCGCATGTATTGGGCGGCTAACGCTCGCCGCACGACGGCTCGCTGCTTGAGCCGCATGTATTGGGCGGCTAACGCTCGCCGCACGACGGCTCGCTGCTTGAGCCGCGAAGATCAATGGCCTAGCCATCCTGCCAGGCGCCCATAGCTCAACCGGATAGAGCATCCGCCTTCTAAGCGGACGGTTGCAGGTTCGAGTCCTGCTGGGCGCGCCACTTCCCCCCGACACACGCACGCGCAGGGCAGAACGGCGTTATTGACAACCCTCTATGGTTGCGTTCTTTTGCAATCGGAGGGCGAATTCATGAAATACATTCTTATTTCGATTGCGGCTGCCGTGACGCTGGCGGCGCCTTGCGTTGCCGCCGCACAGGACGGCAACCGGACGCTGACCGAGGCGGAGAGGCAGGAATTCGACGAATGGCAAGCCGACCGGGACCAGAAGACGCGAGAGACCGAAGCCAACCGCCGCGAGTTCGCGGGCCTGGACCTCGGCGTCGGCATCTCGGTGACCTTCGACTTCGGCGGCATCGAACGGATCAGCGAGGCCGAGGTCGTGTCCGGCGTCGTCCGGGTCAAGGACGAGGACGACGCCCGCGCCCGCATCATGCTGGAGAGCCACTATTTCTTCACGCCGTCGGGCACCCCGTTCGGCGTTGCCCAAGGCGACTGGGGCGTCGGCCCCTTCGTGGCCATCCAGCCGGGCACGGATGAGGTGATCGAGGCGGCGGCCCTGGGCGTGATGATGGGCTTCCGCCGCGAGGGCACGGGCGACAGCTTCAACATCGGCATCGGCGTGGCGGTCGATCCGAACACCCGCACCCTCGGCGACGGCATCGAGCGCGACATGCCGCTGCCGGTCGGTGAGACGGCCGTGCGCTACAAGGAAGAGTCGCAGTTCGGGCTGGTGATCCTGACGTCCTTCACCTTCTGAACGCCTGCTCCAGATCGGCGATCAGGTCGGCGGGATCCTCCAGACCGATATGAAGCCTCAGCAGCGGACCGGACAGGGCGGGCGGCGCCTTGCGCCCCCGCATCTGATGCGTCTCGAGCGTGATCAGACTCTCGAATCCGCCCCAGGAATAGCCGAGGCCGAACAGGGTCAGGGCGTCGAGGAAGGCCACGGCCGCCGCCTCGGACCTGCCAGCCAGCTCCACGCCGAAGATCGAGGCTGCGCCGGTGAAGTCACGCCGCCACAGGTCGTGGCCGACGGAGCCGGGCAGGGCGGGATAGAGCACACGCGCCACCTCCGGCCGCCCCTGCAGCCATTCCGCGACCTTCAGCGCTGAACGGGCCTGCTCTTCATAGCGCAGGGTCAGGGTGCGCAGGCCCCGAAGCGCCAGCCAGGCGTCGTCCGGCGACACCCGCACGCCCAGATCCTCGATGGCCTCGCATATGGCCTTGCCGACGGCGGCGTCCGTGGTCGAGACCGCGCCCATCAGCAGGTCGGAGTGGCCGCCGACGTATTTGGTCACCGCCTGCACGCTGACATCCACGCCATGCGCCAGCGGCCGGAACGCCAGCCCGGCGGCCCAGGTGTTGTCCATGACCGTCACCACGCCCCGCGCGCGGCATGCGGCGGCCAGGGCCGGGACGTCGGGCAGGTCGAAGGTCAGCGACCCCGGCGCCTCGATCAACACCAAACGGGTCCGCTCGTTGATCATCGCCACGATCTGATCGGCCGTGGCGCCGGCGGGGTGGAAGACGACCGTCACCCCCTGCGCCTTCATCCGCCGCGTCAGGAACCGCCGCGTGGGGCCATAGACGGCGTCCGTCGTCAGCACCTCGTCGCCCGGCTTGGTCAGCGCCAGAATCGGCAGGGTCACGGCCGCCAGCCCCGACGGGACCAGCAGGGTCTGCGCCGCCCCCTCCAGATCAGCCAGCGCCTCTCGCAGCGCCAGCGCCGCGCCCAGATCGTCGATGCCGTAGACAGGCCCCGGCGCGGGGTCGCGCATGGCGTCGGCCGTATCGTTCAGCATGGTCGAGGCGCGCTCGACCGGCGGGCTGACCGAACGGCGGCCTCGGCCGCGCGCCGTGGCGGAGGCGATCAGGCGGGTTCGGTCGGAATGCGTCGGCATGGGCGCCTCACGGGTTGCGGATTGAAAGCTAGTGGCCTCTAAAGCGGCGGGGGCGCAAGTCGCGCGAGGGTGCTTATGGTCAAGCTGGGAGCAGCAGCAGGGGTGATCGCGGCGATGCTGCTGGCCCTGTCCGCATGCACCCCACGAGACCGCGCCGCGCCCGATACCCCCGAGAAGCCCGGCCAGACCAGCACCGCCGCCGTCGCCGTGCGCAAGATCGACAGCCCGACATTGCAGGCGATCAAACGGCGCGGACGGCTGAACTGCGGCGTGCACGAGGGGCTCGTGGGCTTCGCCTTCACCGACAACCGGGGCCAGTGGCGCGGGTTCGACGTGGACTTCTGCCGGGCGCTGGCCGCCGCCATCTTCGACGATCCGGACAAGGTCCGCTTCGTGCCCCTGAACAACGCCCGCCGGCTGGAGGCGCTGCAGAGCGGCGCGGTCGATGTGCTGTGGCGGAATACGTCGTGGACCATGACGCGCGACGCGGGGCAGGGCTTCGCCTTCGCCGGGGTGAACTACTACGACGGCCAAGGCTTCCTGGTGCGCCGGTCGCTGAACCTGAACAGCGCGACCGAGCTGAACGGCGCGCGCATCTGCGTGCAGGGCTCATCCACCAGCGAGCTCAATCTCGCCGACTATTTCCGCGCCCGCGGCATCGAGTACCGGCCCGTGGTGCTGGGCAGCGAGGAGGCGGCGCGTCAGGCCTATGAGCGCGAGGACTGCGACGCCCTCAGCGCCGATGTGTCGGCCCTGGCCGCCGCCCGCACCACCCTGTCGAACCCCGAACAGCACGCCATCCTGTCCGACATCATCTCCAAGGAGCCGCTGGGTCCCGTGACCCGGCGCGGCGACGAGCAGTGGACCGCCATCGTGCGCTGGACCCTGAACGCCGTGATCCTGGCCGAAGAGCTGGGCGTCACCCGCCAGAACGTGGCCGCCATGGCCCGCGACGCGCGCAGCCCGCAGGTGCGCCGCCTGCTGGGGAACGAAGGCGGCTTCGGCGAGACGCTGGGTCTGTCCAATGCGTGGGCGAAACAGGCCATCGCCGCCGAGGGCAACTACGGCGAAATCTTCAACCGCAACATCGGCGCCGATTCGGCTCTCGACCTGGCGCGCGGATTGAACGCACAATGGAATGCTCGGCCGGGCGGCCTGATCTACGCCCTGCCTATCCGATAAGAGACGATCCAGGGGGAACTGATGGAAACGAAGCGCGGCGGGATTCCGCTTTATGTCTTCATGCTGCTCGGCTTCGTGGTCGGCCTGGGAGGCGGTCTCTACGTCAACATGAACGGCCTCGTGGTCGATGAATGGGCGATGGATATCGTCCAGTCCGTCGGCCAGATCTTCCTGCGCCTGCTGTTCATGCTGGTCTTGCCGCTGCTGTTCTCCGCGCTGGCGATCGGCGTGGCCGAGATGGGCGACCTGAAGTCGCTGGGCCGCGCGGGCTTCAAGACGCTGTTGTTCACCATCGTGGTCTCGGCCATCGCCGTCGGCATCGGCATCGGCATGGTCAACTACTTCCAGCCGGGCGCCGGCGTGGACCAGGTCATGGCGGCCAAGATGCTGGCTGACGGCGCCGAGGGCGCAGCCGCCATCGTCGGCAAGGCCCCGACCAGCATCGAGGCGGGCCAGTTCTTCCTCGACATGATCCCATCCAACGTCGTCACCGCGGCGGCCGAGAACCAGATCCTGCCGGTGATGATCTTCGCGCTGTTCTTCGGCATCGGCATGGTGATGGCGAAATCGCCCGCCACCGACCGGCTGCAGGAAGCGCTCCAGGGCCTGTTCGAGGTGATGATGAAGCTCATCAACCTCGTCATCAAACTGGCCCCCATCGCCATCGCCTGCCTGATGTTCAACCTCGCCGCCCTGTTCGGCTGGGACCTGTTGCAGAAGCTGGCCGCCTACGCCGCCGTGGCCATCGGCGCGATGGCGATCCACATGTTCATCGTCTATCCGCTGGTGGTCTGGATCGCCGGCGGGATGAACCCGTTCAAATTCTTCTACGGCGTGCGCGAGCCGATCGTGGTGGCCTTCTCGACCGCCTCTTCGAACGCAACCCTGCCGGTGTCGCTGCGGGTGGCCGAGACCGAGCTGAAGCTGCCGCGCCGCATCTCGCGCTTCGTCCTGACCGTCGGCGCCACGGCCAACCAGAACGGCACCGCCCTGTTCGAAGGCGTTACGGTCCTGTTCCTGGCCCAGTTCTTCAACATCGACCTGAACCTGCAGCAGCAGATCGTGGTCATGCTGGTCTGCATCCTGGGCGGGATCGGCACGGCGGGCGTTCCGGCCGGCTCGCTGCCGGTCATCGCGCTGATCCTGGCCATGGTCGGGGTTCCGGCCGAGGGCATCGGCCTGATCCTCGGCGTCGACCGCTTCCTCGACATGTGCCGCACGACGCTGAACGTCACCGGCGATCTGGTGGCGGCCACGGTCGTCTCGCGCGGCGAGAAGGACGTGCCGGCCGGCGTGGCGGGGCCGGAACCGGTCGCGCCGCCGGCCTAGCCGGTCTGGATGGAGGTGTCGGTGCGAGACCCCCATTCGGCCCAGCTGCCGTCATAGAGGCGTGAGCCGCGGCCCAGCTCGGCCAGCCCGAGGCTGAGGATCGCCGCCGTCACGCCTGAGCCGCAGGTGGTCGTGACCGGCCGGTGGATGTCGACGCCTGCATCCCTGAAGGCCGCCTCCAGCGTCGCGCCACGCTTAAGCCGGCCTTCAGGCGTCAGCAGGGCGCTGTAGGGCAGGTTGAGCGCGCCCGGCATGTGACCGGGCCGCACACCGGGCCGGGGCTCGGCGGCCTCGCCCCGGAACCGGGCGCCGCCGCGGGCGTCCACGACCTGATCCGAGGCGGCCAGAGCCGTCCGCACATCCTCGATGGCGGCCACGGCGTCGGAGGTGAAGCGCGGCGTGAACCGGGTCGAGGCAGGGGCTACGCCGGCGCCCGTCTCGATCTCGCCACCGGCCGCGCGCCAGGCGGGCAGGCCGCCGTCCAGCACCTGCACCCGTTCGGCGCCCATCACCCGGAACATCCACCAGACCCGCGCCGCCGAGAACAGCCCGGCGGTGTCGTAGACGACGACATGATCCGTCTCACGGATTCCCAGCGCCCCGACGAACGCCGCGAACGCCTCGGGCGGCGGCAGCATGTGGGGCAGGGCGCTCGTCTGATCCGACGCCGCGTCCAGATCGAAGAACACCGCACCCGGCACATGCCCCTGCCCGAACGCCGCCCGCGCATCCCGCCCGTCCAGATGCCAGCTGGCGTCCAGCACCTTCACGCCGTCCTGCCGGGCCTGAAGCTCTTCGACGGATATCAGCGGGCTCATGTGCGGCCCAGGGTCAGCTGGATCACGTCGGTGCGCCGCGACCGGAACCCCGCCTCGCAATAGGCCAGATAGAAGCGCCACAGGCGCCGGAACCGCTCGTCGAAACCGCCCATGCGCCGGATGTCGCCCCAGGCCGCCTGGAACCGCAGATCCCAGGCCTTCAGCGTGTCAGCGTAGTCCAGCCCGAACCGCTCGACCGACCGCCAGGTCAGGCCCGCGTCCTCGACCACCGGCTGCAGCCGCCCCTCGGACGGCAGCATGCCGCCCGGGAAGACGTATTTCTGGATGAAGTCGGTGCGCGCGTTGTACTCCTCGAACAGGGCGTCCTCGATGGTGATGATCTGCAGCCCCGCCCGCCCGCCGGGCTTCAGCGCGCTGTGGATCTTGTCGAAATAGGCGGGCCAGTATTGCTTGCCGACGGCCTCGAACATCTCGATCGAGGCGACCCGGTCGAACGTCCCCTCCACGTCGCGATAGTCGACCAGCTTGATCTCGGCCCGGTCGTTCAGCCCCGCCGCCGCGATGCGCGCGCGGGCGAAGTCGTACTGCTCCTGCGAGATGGTTATGGCGGTGACCTTCGCTCCAACTTCACGCGCTGCGAACTCCGCGAAGCCGCCCCAGCCGCAGCCGATCTCGAGCACGGTCTGACCCGCCTGCAGGTCCATGTTGCGCGCCAGGCTGGCGTATTTCCGGGCCTGGGCCGTTTCCAGCGGCTCGTTCGCCTTGGCGAACCGGGCCGAGGAATAGGTCATGCTTCCGTCCAGCCAGGCGGCGTAGAAGGCGTTCCCCAGATCATAGTGGGCGTGGATGTTCTTCCTCGACCCCTTGCGGCTGTTCCGACGCAGATTGTGCGACAGCCAGTTGACCACCAGCATCACCGGATTGCCGTCGAACAGGCGACGGATGTGGTCGTAGTTCCGCACGATGGTCTCGAGCAGCAGCGCCAGATCGGGCGTGTCCCACTCTCCGGCCATGTAGCCCTCGGCGAAGCCGATGTCGCCGCTGGCCAGCACCCGTCGGGCGAAGCGGTAATCCTTGACGTCCAGCACCGCATGCAGCCCCGGCTCCTTGCCCTCCAGCCGGTGGCTTTCTCCGTTGGGCAGCAGCACCGTCAGGCTGCCGGAGCTCCAGTTCTCGCCCAGCATCCGCAGCAGCATTCCGAAGCCACGCGGCGTGCGGGCGGTGGACGCCATGGTCTCGGCGGGCACGGCGCTCATGCGGCGGCTCCGTCAGCCATCAGACAGGCCCTTGAGGGCGTCGAGGGCGCGTGCGCGCGCCATGGCGTGGTCGATGATCGGCTCCGGGTAGTCGTGGCCCAGCCTGATCCCCGCGCCACGCAGGTTTTCCGCCGGCGCGGTCCAGGGGGCGTGCAGCCATTTGTCAGGCAGGCGCGCCAGTTCGGGGACCCATTTACGAACGTATCGACCGTCGGCATCGAACTTCTGACCTTGCGTGATCGGATTGAAGATACGGAAATACGGGGCCGCGTCGGCTCCGGATCCCGCGACCCACTGCCAATTCTGAACATTGGAGGCGAGATCGGCGTCCACAAGGGCGTCCCAGAACCATCGCTCGCCCCGGCGCCAGTCGATCAGCAGGTGTTTGATCAGGAACGAGGCCACGATCATCCGCACCCGATTGTGCATGAAGCCGGTCGCCCACAGCTCTCGCATGCCCGCGTCGACGATGGGATAGCCGGTCCGTCCGCGGGTCCAGGCGTCGAACCCCGCATCGTCGTCACGCCATGGCATGGCGTCATATTTCGGCTGGAAGGCCCGGTCGGCGATCTGCGGGAAGGCGGCCAGCAGATGGGCCGAGAACTCGCGCCAGCCGATCTCGGCCGTGAACTTCTCGATCTCGGCGGCGGGAGCGTTCGAGGACCGAACGCGCTCAATGATCCGCCATGGCGCGATCTCTCCGAAATGCAGGTGCGGCGACAGGCGGCTGGTCCCCGCCACGCCCGGCAGGTCGCGTCCCTTGCAGTAGGATTTCAGTCCCTTGCCGATGAAGACTGACAGGGCGTCGCAAGCGTCCGCCTCGCCGGGCGTCCAGTCGAACCCGCCCGACCAGTCCGGTTTGCGGGGATGCAGCCCCCAGTCCTCGACCTCGTCAGATGCGATGTCCGCCATCCCTTCGATCCGCGAGGCCGCGGGCAGGGGCGCAGGAAGCTCCAGCTGCTCCAGCAAGGCGCGGAAGAAGGGCGTGAACACCCGGTAAGGCTGCCCAGAACCGTTCAGCACCGACCCCGGTGGCCGCAGCAGCGAGCCGTTGAAGCCCCGGCAGTCGATTCCCTCTGCCTTCAGCGCATGGGCGATGTCTGCGTCCCGGGCGAAAGCGTCCGGCTCGAACAGCCGGTTCATGAACACCGTGTCGGCGCCGGTCTCGTCGATCAGGCGGCGCAGCTCCGCCTCACTGTCGCCCCGGCGCAGCACCAGCGGCGCCCCTCGCCCGGCCAGGTCCGCCCCCAGCGCCCGCAGCGACTTGTCCAGCCACCACAGCGACGCTGCGCCCGCCCGGCGAATCGCCGATCCCTCGTCGTGGATGTAGACAGGCAGGATCGGACGCCCCGTCTCAACCGCCTTCGTCAGGGCCGGATTGTCGGCCAGCCGCAGGTCGCGCCGGAACCACAGGATGACGGGAGGCTGTCCCTCGGTGGTCACGCGCGCGGTCTCCGTGATAGGTTGCGGAACACAACGTCCGACGCCACCTGATCGCCGCATACCTGCGGCAAACGCCGCGCGTCGCCAAGCCCAACCGGAAGCCTCTCGTGTCCCAGCTGAACGCCGTCATCGACATCAAGCATGTGAAACGCCCCGTCTCCATCGGCGGCGGGCAGCGGATCGTGGTCATCGCCGGCCCCTGCCAGCTGGAAAGCCGCCAGCACGCGCTGGAGATGGCCCATGCGCTGAAGGAGATCGGCGAGCGGCTGAACCTGGGGATCATCTACAAGACCAGCTTCGACAAGGCGAACCGCACCAGCGCCAGCGCCGCCCGTGGCTTCGGTCTGGAAGGCTCGCTGCCGATCTTCGCCGAAATCCGCGAGGTCACGGGCCTGCCCGTCCTGACCGACGTGCATACCGAAGAGCATTGCCGCATCGCCGCGCAGGCCGTGGACGTGCTGCAAATCCCGGCCTTCCTGTGCCGCCAGACCGATCTGCTGCTGGCCGCCGCCGCGACCGGCAAGGTGATCAACATCAAGAAGGGTCAGTTCCTCGCCCCCTGGGACATGAAGAACGTCATCGCCAAGGTGTCGGGCGCGGGCAATCCGAACGTCATGGCCTGCGAGCGGGGGGTCAGCTTCGGCTACAACACCCTGGTCAGCGACATGCGGTCCCTGCCGATCATGCGCGAGATCGGCTGTCCGATCGTGTTCGACGCCACCCACAGCGTGCAGCAGCCGGGCGGGCAGGGCACGTCCTCGGGCGGCCAGCGCGAGTTCGTGCCGGTGCTGGCCCGGGCCGCCGTGGCCGTCGGCGTCGACGCCGTCTTCATGGAGACCCACCAGGACCCCGATCACGCCCCGTCTGACGGCCCCAATATGGTGCCGTTGAGCCAGTTCGAGGCCCTGTGCGCCGAACTGCTGGCCTATGACGACCTGACCAAGGCCCGGATGGCGCGCGGGGCGTGAATCCGTTAGTCCGGGATCATGGCTGAACACACGCTTGATCTCGGCGCTCTGCAAAACCTGCTCGACCGGGTGCGCGACCTGCGCATCGCCTGCGTCGGCGACCTGATGCTGGACCGCTACGTCTACGGCGAGGTCAGCCGCATCTCGCCCGAGGCGCCGATTCCCGTCCTGAAGACCCGCCGCACCGTCTCCATGCCCGGCGGCGTGGGCAATGTGGCGCGGAACGTCGCGGCCCTGGGCGGGCTGGCGCATCTGGGCGCCGTGGCGGGCGAGGACGCCGCCGGAGCCGAACTGACCGCCCTGATCGCCGCCGAGGACCGGGTCGCCGATTTCATCACC
This sequence comes from Pseudomonadota bacterium, assembly GCA_040385285.1. Classification (GTDB taxonomy): domain Bacteria; phylum Pseudomonadota; class Alphaproteobacteria; order Caulobacterales; family Caulobacteraceae; genus Brevundimonas. The sequence goes on along the minus strand of JAZKHQ010000011.1, from coordinate 189,772 downwards.
CGCCCGGCCGGCGCCGCAACCATCGTCAAGACCCGCTTCGTCGCCTCGGGCCAGCAGCTTCTGCGTCTCGACGAGGAATCGGATGCGACAGGCTCCATCTATAAATCCGACGCCTTTTCAGATGCTTCTACCATTCTTCTTTCAGATTACGCCAAGGGCGTGGTCGGCGACGGCCTGATCGCGGCGGCGCTCGCAGCGGCCCAATCCAGCGGCGCGCCGGTGATCGTGGATCCAAAGGGCCGCGACTTCGCCCGCTACGGCGCCGTCGACCTGATCAAGCCCAACGCTTCCGAACTGGCCGGCGCCACCGGCATGCCGGTCGAGACGGACGCTGAGGTCGAGGCGGCGCTGGCGGCCCTGCTGAACGCCACGACCGCGAAAGCCATCGTCGTCACCCGCGCCGGCAAGGGCATGAGCCTGGCCCGGCGGGGTGGGACCATCAGCCATTTCCCCGGCCGGGCGCGCGAGGTCTATGACGTCTCCGGCGCCGGCGACACGGGTCTTGCGGCGCTCGGTCTGGCGCTGGGCGCGGGCGCCTCGCTCGAAACCGCCGTCCAGTTCGCCATCCTCGCCTCGGGCGTCGTGGTGGGCAAGGCCGGCACCGCCGTGGTCACCCCCGCCGAACTGATCGAGGCGGAGATGAGCCAGCACGCCGTCGCCGCCCACGCCAAGGTCATGCCGCTGGACGAACTGGCCGCCGAGGTCGAACGCTGGAAGGCCCAGGGGTTGAAGGTCGGCTTCACCAACGGCTGTTTCGACATCCTGCACCGCGGCCATGTCGCCTATCTGGAGCAGGCCCGCGGCTGGTGCGACCGGCTGGTGGTGGCGCTGAACACCGACGCCTCCGTGCGCCGGCTGAAGGGCGACGGACGCCCCGTGAACGACCTCGAAAGCCGGGCGGTCGTGCTGGGCGGCCTCAGCAGCGTGGACCGCGTCACCAGTTTCGACGATCCGACGCCGCTCGCCCTGATCGAGCGGCTGCGGCCCGACGTGCTCATCAAGGGTTCGGACTACACCCGAGAGGGCGTGGTCGGCGGCGATCTGGTGGAAAGCTGGGGCGGGGTGGTGCGCCTGGCCGACTTCCGCGACGGCTTCTCGACCACCCGCACCATCGGCAAGCTGACCGGAGCGCCCCAATGAGCCGCCGCATGATCGTGGTCACCGGCGGCGCCGGCTTCATCGGCTCCAACATCGTCGCGCGGCTGGCGGCGGAAGAGCGCCGCGACATCGTCGTCTGTGACCGGCTGGAAGAGGCCGATCTCGCCAAGTGGAAGAACATCGCCAAACATCCGATCGCCGACTTCTGGCAGCCGGAGGAGCTGTTCGACCAGCTGGAGTTGCACGAGGAGCGCATCGCCGCCATCGTCCACATGGGAGCGATCTCCTCGACGACCGAGCCGGACGCCGACCTGATCCTGAACACCAACTACACCCTGTCGCGGGACCTGTGGGACTGGTGCGCGGTCAACGGCGCACGATTCATCTATGCGTCTTCGGCGGCGACCTACGGCGACGGTCTGACCGGCTTTGATGACGATAACGCACCTGAGGCTCTGTCATCGCTTCGTCCGCTAAATGCCTATGGATATTCAAAATATCTGTTCGACCATTACGCCGTGCGGCAGGCCGCGCGCGAGCATGCGCCGCCGCAGTGGGCGGGGCTCAAGTTCTTCAACGTCTATGGCCCGAACGAGTACCACAAGGGCGGGATGAAGTCGGTCGTGGCCCAGATCTGGCCAAAGGTCGCGGCGGGCGAGGCCGTCAGCCTGTTCCGTTCGCATAACCCGAACTACGCTGACGGCGGCCAGCTGCGCGACTTCGTCTTCGTGGACGATGTGGTCGACATCATCGAATGGCTGCTGGAGACGCCGGACGTGTCAGGCGTATTCAACGCCGGTTCGGGCCAGGCGCGTTCGTTCGCCGACCTGGCGCGCGCCACCTTCGCCGCCGCGGGCAAGGAAGCCTCCATCGACTACATCGACATGCCCGAGGTCATCCGCGACCGATACCAGTATTTCACCGAGGCGAAGATGGACCGCATCCGCGCCGCCGGATTCCCGGGGCAGTCGACCCCGCTGGAGGAAGGCGTGCGCCGCTACGTCCAGTCCTTCCTCGCCACGCCGGACCCGTATCGGTGAGGCTGCTCCCGCTGCCCCGTCTGACGGCGCGCCAGTGGGTCGGCTATGTCGGCATCGCCTTCGTGCTGCTGCTGACGGCGGCGGTCGCCGTCTGGCGCGGGGACATCCTGCGGGCCGCGCTGGATCCCCAGATACCCTTCCAGACCTATCAGCCCCCGCCCGCGCCAGATTACAGCACGCCTGAGGCCTGGGCGCTGCGCGAGGCGAAGGCGCCGAACGCCGGGCCGGCCGCGATTTTCTTCCTGCACTCCACCACCTTCGACGGGGGACGCGAATGGAATGGGCCGATCGGCGACGCCCGCGCCGACGCCTATCTGCGCCGGGTGGTTTTGCCGAACTACGCCGGGCCGTTCGCCCGCGCGGGGGCCATCAGCGCGCCCCGTTACCGTCAGGCCAGCCTCTACGCCCGCCTGACCCTGCGGGATGATGCGCGCGAGGCGCGAGCCTTCGCCTATGGCGACGCGCTCGCCGCCTTGGACGCCTGGCTGGCCCGCCACCCGGACGGGCCGTTGATCCTGGCGGGAGTGGAGCAGGGCGGCCAGCTGGTCGAGCGGCTGGTGCGTGAGCGCATCGCCCCGAACGCGGCCCTGCGCGCGCGGCTGGTCGGGGTCTGGCTGATAGACGTTGTGGCGGCGGTGGACGGCTTCTCGCCTCTGGTTCCGCCCTGTGCGACGCCGGGCCAGACAGGCTGCGTCGTCGCCTGGTCTCCCGTCGGCGAGGACAACGAGGGCGCCGCCCAGCGCCGCTTGCGCCGCGCTCTGATCTGGGACCAGCGCGGCCGCTTCGTGGAGCTCAACGGCCGCCCGGCCCTGTGCGTGAACCCGGTCAATGGATCGAGCGCCCCGGAGAAGCTGGAAGCCCGCGAGAGCCGGGGGGCCACCAACGCCACCGGCCTGGAATGGGGCGCACGGCCGGCCCTGATGGCGCGCGAGGTGGCCACCGAATGCCGCGGCGGCCTGCTGCGCCACACCGAGCCGAAGCTGGAGTCATTCCGGGCGCAAGGAAGCTGGACCGACCGCAGAAAAGCGCGCCCATACAATCTGTTCTACGGCGACATTGAACATGACGTTCAGGAACGCCTGAACAATTGGGCCGTATCCTCGGCCCGCTAATCCAGCCCTGACCGGTCGTTGCGCCAGTCGAACAACGCCTCCAGCACCTGGACCGCCTGACCGCGCTCGCCCGCCAGATCGGGATCGCGGCCCAGCACCAGCCGCGCATCGTCCGCCGCCGCCAGCATCAACGCCCGGTGCTGGATGGGATCGGCGAAGCGATAGGCCGGAAAGCCGCTCTGCTTCAGGCCCAGGGGATCGCCGCCGCCGCGCAGGCGGAAATCCTCCTCGGCGATTTCGAACCCGTCCTCGGTGCGGCGCAGGATGTCGAGCCGCTGACGGGCCGTTTCGCCCAGGACGCCGTCCTCCCCGCCGTACAGCAGGATGCAGGCGCTGGCCTTGGCCCCGCGCCCGACACGCCCGCGCAGCTGATGCAGTTGGGCCAGGCCGAACCGGTCGGCGTGTTCGATGACCATGATCGAGGCGTTGGGCACATCGACCCCGACCTCGACCACTGTGGTCGCCACCAGTAACGGGATGCGCCCGTCGGCGAAGTCGGCCATGACCGCCTCGCGCTCGGCGCCCGGCATCTGGCCGTGCGCCAGCCCGACCTCGATTTTCAGGATGCGGCGCAGGTCGGTCGCGCGAGCTTCAGCCGCCGCCAGATCGACCGCCTCGGACTCGGCCACCAGCGGGCAGATCCAGTAGGCCTGCGCCCCGCCGTCGATGGCCGCCTTCAACCGCTTCGCCACCTCGCCGATGCGGACCAGCGGCAGGACCGCCGTGGCCACCGGCGTCCGCCCCGGCGGCTTCTCCAGCAGGCGTGACACCTCCAGCTCGCCGTATTGCGTCAGCTCAAGCGTGCGCGGGATCGGCGTCGCCGACATGGTCAGCAGGTGGACGCCGCCGGTGCGCGGGTCGCCCTTGGCCTGCAACCGCTGACGCTCGTTGACGCCGAACCGGTGCTGCTCGTCGATGACGGCCAGCGCCAACCGGTCGAAGCGCACGGCGTCCTGGAACAGGGCGTGGGTGCCGATGGCGACCCGGGCCTCGCCGCTCGCCAGCGCATTGAGCCGCTCGCGCCGTTCGGCCTGCGTATCCCGTCCGGTCAGCAGCACCGTGCGGACCCCCGCCTGCTCCAGCATCGGCGCCAGCCGCTGGAAGTGCTGCCGCGCCAGAATCTCGGTCGGCGCCATCAGGGCCGCCTGGAATCCGCTGGAGGCCGCGTCCGCCATGGCCAGCGCCGCGACCGCCGTCTTGCCGGAGCCGACGTCGCCCTGCAGAAGGCGGCCCATCTGTTCGCCGGACGCCAGATCGGCGCGGATCTCGGCGATGGCTTGTGCCTGAGCGCCGGTCAGGGTGAAGGGCAGGGCGGACAGCAGGGCCGCCGACGCCTCGCCCGGCGTGATCCTCGGCGCCGGCGTGATCTGCCGGGCTCGCCGCCGCCGGGCCAGCGCCAACTGATGGGCGAACAGTTCATCATAGGCCAGCCGACGGCGCACCGCCGTGTCGGGCATAAGATCGATCTCGCCCGCCGGGCTGTGCAGGGCCTCCAGCGCCGCGCGCCAGGCGGGCCAGCGCTGTTTCGCCAGCCAGGCCGCGTCCTGCCATTCCGGCAGCTCGGGCGTCACCGCGAGCGCGCCCTGCACCAGCTTGCGGATCACCCGCGACGTCAGGCCCTGGGTCGCCGGATAGACCGGTTCGACGGCGGCGATGTCGCCCGCCTCATCCGGCTTGAAGATGTCCGGGTGGACGATCTGCACCTCGTTGTTGAAGCGCTCGACCTTGCCGCAGACCAGCCGCCGTTCGCCCTTGGGCAGCAGCCGGTCGATGTGCTGGGCCGAGCCGCCGAACCAGACCAGATGCACGAAGCCCGTATCGTCCGTCGCGCGCGCCTTGATCGGCACGCCGGGTTTGCCGGGGACGATGACCCGGTCGATGACGACCTCGAAAATGCCGACCTCGCCCTCGACCGCGTCCACGGCCGTCATGGGGCGGCGCAGGATCACCCCCGTTGGCGACAGGAAGGCCAGGTCGCGGACAAGCGGCCCGGCCACCTTCTGCACCAAGGGCGCGACCTTGGCCCCCACGCCTTTCAGGCTGGTGACCTCGGCGAACAGGGGAAAGAGAATCTGCGGCCTCATGACCTCCAAGCATAGCTGGCGAAACGCCCGGGGGAACGCTATCTGCGGCGGGAGATTAACTGACTGACCGGGCAAGGAACCTTGTGGCCGATACCGACGCGCGTCTGAAAGAGAGATTGGGCCGGATTTGCTTCCGGGCGTGGCGTCGCGGCTTCCGCGAGGCCGATCTGGTGCTGGGCCCCTTCGCGGACCAGGTCGGGCCGACGCTGACGGACGAAGAACTGACCGATTTCGAGGCCCTGCTGGCCCAGGATGACGATCACGAACTGTATGCCTGGATCATCGGAACCCAGCCGACGCCTGCCAAATACGAGACCGGGTTGATGTCGAAAATCCGCGCATTCATGCGCGCCCACGTCGCCGCCGTCGTCGCGGATGGAGCGGGCTGATGGACGGCGCATCCGTTTCCCGCACCGACGCGGAACTGGGCGGCGCGCCCGAGGGGCTGGACGCCCTGCTGGTCGCCGAGCGGGTGAAGGCCGCCGGCGGCGTCGGCCTGTTTGTGGCCCGCGACTTCCAGCGGGCGAATGTCTTCATTCAGGCGCTGCGGTTCTTCGACAAGGACATCGAGGTCCTGGAATACCCCGCCTGGGACTGCCTTCCCTATGACCGGCTCAGCCCGTCGTCGGCGGTGTCGGCCCAGCGGATGGCGACCCTGACGCGGCTGGCCGGACGGCCTGAGAGCGACCGCTCGCCCCTGCTGATCCTCGCCACCAGCGCCGCCGCCATGCAGCGCACCCCGCCGCGCGAGACGACCCAGAGCGCGGGTTTCGACACCCGCGTGGGGCGTGATCTCGATATCGCGGCGCTGGAGCTTTATTTCGCGGTCAACGGCTACGTCCGCGCCTCGACGGTGTCGGAGCGGGGTGAGTATGCGGTGCGCGGCGGCGTCATCGACGTCTTCCCGCCGGGCTTCGAAGAGCCTGTGCGGCTGGACATGTTCGGCAGCGAGCTGGAGTCGATCCGCGCCTTCGACCCGGCGACCCAGCGTTCGACGCGGCAGCTGAAGCAGGTGGAGCTGGCGCCAGTCTCCGAGGCGCTGCTGGATCCCGACAGCATCTCGCGGTTCCGCACCGGCTACCTGAACCTGTTCGGCGCGGCGGGCGACGATCCCCTCTACGCCGCCATCAGCGAGGGCGCGCGACGCCAGGGCATGGAGCACTGGCTGCCGCTGCTCTATCCGCGGCTGGAGACCCTGTTCGACTATCTGCCCGACACGGCTCCGGTGTTTCTGGACAATCAGGTCGAGGCGGCGCGGGCCGACCGTTGGGCCCTGACCCGCGACGCCTATGAAGCGCGGCTTGAGGCGTCGAAGACGCGGGGCGGCGCGGCCTACCGCGCCCTGCCGCCGACGCAGCTGTATCTCGACGACGCGGCATGGAACGGCGCGCTGGCGGGCCGCAATGTGCGCCGCCTGTCACCCTTGACCGGGGGCGGCGAGGACGCCGGCGGGCGGCTGGGCCACACCTTCGTCGCCGAGCGGTCGCAGGACAGCGTCAACCTGTTCGAGGCCGTGGCGCGCCACGCCGAGGCCATGCAGGGCAAGGGCCGCAAGGTGCTCTTCGCCAGCTGGACCGAAGGCTCGTCCGAGCGGCTGGCGGCGATGCTGGCTGACCACGGGCTGGAGCACGTCATCGCCGTGCGCGACTGGGCCGACGTGCAGAAGGCGCCGCAGGGGATGATCCTGCGCGGCATCCTGCCGGTGGAGCATGGCTTCACGACCGATGCGCTGGCGGTGATCTCCGAGACTGACATCCTCGGCGACCGGCTGGCGCGGCCGAAACGCAAGCGCCGGGCCTCGAACTTCCTGGCCGAGGCTTCGGCCCTGACGGCCGGCGATCTGGTCGTCCACCTCGATCACGGCATCGGCCGCTACGAGGGGCTGAAGACGCTCGACATCCAGCAGGCGCCCCACGACTGCCTGGAACTGCTCTACTTCGGTGACAGCAAACTCTACCTGCCCGTTGAAAACATTGACCTCCTGACCCGATATGGCGCCGAGAGCGACGGCGTTCAGCTGGACCGGCTCGGCGGCGCGGCCTGGCAGGGACGCAAGGCCAAGGCCAAGGCGCGCCTGCGGGAAATGGCCGAGGGACTGATCGCGCTGGCGGCCAAGCGCGCCCTGCGTGAAAGCGACCCGGTCACGCCGCCGCACGGCCTGTTCGACGAGTTCTGCGCCCGCTTCCCCTATGACGAGACCGACGACCAGCTGAACGCCATCGGCGACGTGCTGGAGGACCTCGGCAAGGGGTCGCCTATGGACCGCCTGATCTGCGGTGATGTCGGCTTCGGCAAGACCGAGGTGGCGATCCGCGCCGCCTTCGTCGTGGCCATGAGCGGGCAGCAGGTGGCCATCGTCTGTCCGACAACCCTGCTGGCGCGCCAGCACTTCAAGACCTTCAGCGAGCGCTTTGCCGGCTGGCCGATCAAGGTGCGGCACCTGTCGCGCATGGTCACGGCCAAGGACGCGGCCGAGACCCGCGCCGGCCTGAAGGACGGCAGTTTCGAGATCGTCGTCGGCACCCATGCGGTGCTCAGCGATCAGGTCGGGTTCAAGGACCTGGGCCTCGTGATTGTGGACGAGGAGCAGCACTTCGGCGTCAAGCACAAGGAGAAGCTGAAGTCCCTGCGCGCCGACGTGCACCTGCTGACCCTGTCGGCCACGCCGATCCCCCGCACCCTGCAGATGGCGCTGTCGGGCATCCGCGACATGTCGATCATCGCCACCCCGCCGGTCGACCGCCTGGCCGTGCGGACCTACGTCACGCCCTGGGACCCTGTCCTGGTCCGCGAGGCCCTGCTGCGTGAGAAGTACCGGGGGGGTCAGGCCTATTATGTCGCGCCGCGCCTGGCCGACCTGCCGGACATCGAGAAATTCATCCGCGAGCAGGTCCCTGAGGTCAAGTTCGTCGTCGGCCACGGCCAGATGTCGCCGACCCAGCTGGAGGACGTGATGAGCGCCTTCTACGACGGGTCCTATGACGTGCTGCTGTCGACCACTATCGTCGAGAGCGGGCTGGACATCCCGACCGCCAACACCCTGATCGTCCACCGCGCCGACATGTTCGGCCTGGCCCAGTTGCACCAGATCCGGGGCCGCATCGGCCGGTCAAAGGCCCGCGCCTTCGCCTATCTGACCACCGACCCGGTCAAGCCGCTGAGCCTGTCGGCCGAGCGGCGGCTGCAGGTGCTGCAATCGCTCGACAACCTCGGCGCCGGTTTCCAGCTGGCCAGCCACGACCTGGACCAGCGCGGCGGCGGCAACCTGTTGGGCGATGAACAGACCGGCCACATCCGCGAGGTCGGGGTCGAACTGTACCAGCAGATGCTCGAGGACGCGGTCGCCAGCCTGCGCGAGAAGGGCGAGGGACCCGCGGTCGACCGCGGCTGGTCCCCGGCCATCAATGTCGGTGCGGCCGTATTGATTCCAGAGGAATACGTCCCGGACCTTAATGTCCGCCTCAGCCTGTACCGCCGCCTGTCGGACGCTGAACGGAACGAGGACCGCGAGGCGATGGCCGCCGAGCTGATCGACCGGTTCGGACCGCTGCCGGACGAGGCGAAACAGCTGCTGCGCATCGTCGGCGTCAAGGCCAACTGCCGCACCGCCTGCATCGAGCGGATCGACATCGGACCCAAGGGCGCGGTCCTGACCCTGCGCAACAACGCCTTCCCCAATCCCATGGGGCTGGTCGGCCTGATCCAGAAGAACCACGCCAGCTGGAAGATCCGGCCCGATCAGAAGATCGTCGTGAAGGGCGAATGGCCGACGCCGGACGACCGGCTGAAGGTCGCCGAGCGCATCACGGCCGATCTCGCCCGCGTCGCCGGGGCTTAACTCGTCAGGCTGGAGGAGGCGCGGTCCAGCAGGTCGGCGGGGCTCTCCCCCTGCCGCAACTCCGCCACGCCGATGTCGAAGCCGACCACGAAGGGCGAGCGGCCCGACCCGGCGTCGAAGGCGGTGCAGCCGATGACGGCGGCGATGCGGTCGGCGGCGATGCGCGCGGCGCCCTCGGCCGTCGCCGGCAGGGCCAGGGCGAAGACGTCGGCCGACAGCCGCGCCGCCGTGTCCTCGACCCGGATCAGGCGCGAGACCATGGCTCCGAGTTGGGGCAGGGCGCGTTGCAGCCAGCCGCCGGTGCGGATTTCGCTGAGCTCCGGCGTGTCGGTGATGCGCAGCACACAGACCGACAGCGGCCGGCGCCGGGCGCGCGACGACTCGGTCACCCGCGCCAGGTGCGAGGCGAACAGCTGGGGCGTGAACAGGCCGGTCGCGGGGTCGGTCAGGCCGGAATGGCGCGCGGCCTCCAGCGTGCGGCGGATCGCCTGATGTCGGCGATGGGTGCGGGCCAGGGCCACGATCCGGTCGGCGGTCTCCTGCTCGGCCGTGTCGGCGGTGGCCACGTCGGCGAAGCCCCGGCCATAGAGCTCCGACAGATTGATCTCGCCGGGGCCGCTCACATAGAGCACCGCCGGGATGTGATAGAGGCGGGTGTTCCGCTTCATGCCCGCCGCGATGGACTGGGCCGGGGCGTGATCCTCGCCGCCCCAAAGCACCACGGCGTCAAACGACCGTTCATGCAGGTAGTCGAAGGCGGTGTAGGGCGTCGGCGCCGCCACGACCTCGCAGCCGGCGGCGGTCAGGGCGTTGGACAGGGCCAGGAACCGATGGTCCGGCTTGCCGGCGGCCAGCACCCGAAGGGGCGAAGGCTCCGCATCAGGAATGACCAGCGGGGCGCCCCGCGCGGCGAAGGTGGCTTCCCGCTGGGACACCTCCTCCTCGGCGATGGCGGCACGGACCAGCTGCTCCAGCCGCAGGGCGGCCTGGGCCGGATGCGGCGGCATGGTCATGGCCAGGTCGACGGCGTCGGGATGCTCGAAGGGCAGGCCGTCGGTGAAGACGATGACGGGCAGGCGGCGCGGCTGGGCCGTGCGCTTCAGCGCCTCGGCCACGTCGGCGGCGTCGGCGGTGCGGCCGTCCAGAATCACGCCCTCGACAGGCAGATCCACGACAGCGGAGACGGCGGCGCCCAGCGAGCGGGCGGTGACGGTGCGCCAGCCGAGCGCATCGAGGCCCTGACACAGGACGCCGATCCGTTCATCGTCAGGCGCGATGACCAGCACACGCGGATCGGAACCCAAGGCTGCCTGCTCCTTGCCCCGCGCGGCCCCGGCCACGCCTTCAGAAGGCGGCGGGACCATAGCGACGGCGCGCGTTCGGAAGCAACGCCTGTCAGGCGAATTCGCCTGAGCTTGATCGTTTAAGGTGGACCCACGTCGTGGGTCCGCCGAAAGCGTGAATCAAGCTCTCGCATCATCCTGATGCCGATCAGGCTCTAGAGCTTTCCTGTGTGGCGAATTGGAGTAGGTTCAGCGACAGGTTTGGTTGTGGGGCCGAGGGCTTGAGCAGAAGTGCGCTTTTCAGCGGGGCGGCGTTCATGGGACGCCTTTCCGTCAGGGCCTTCACCCGCAGCTGGGGCCGCGATGTGATGCTCTACACGGGCGGGGTGTCGTTCTTCGCCCTGCTGGCCGTGTTCCCCGCCATCGCCATCCTGATCGGCTTCTACAAGGCCGGCCTGTCGATCAGCCAGGTCAGCGAACAGGCGGCGGCCCTGGCCGATGTGCTGCCCGCGGCGGCGCAGTCGATCTTCATGGCCGAAATCCAGCGTCTGGCCGGGGCTTCGGCCCGCACAGTGTCAGCCCAGAGCGCCTTCGCCCTGGTCGTCGGCTCCTACGCGGCCCATCGTGGTTTCAAGGCCTTGCTGGCCGGACTTAATCTCATTCATGACGAGACGGAGCCGCACGGCTTCTTAAAATTCAATCTGCTGGCCTTCTTCGTGGCGGTGTTCGCCTTCGCCCTGTTCACCGTGGTGTCGGGCGCCGTGGTGACCTTCCGCCTGCTCGAGCATGCGGGCGCCACGACCGCGGCCACGGCGGCGGCGACAGGGGGCGGCCTGCCGCTGGACGGCGTGGTTCCGGCGCTCGGCCTCGCGCTCGGCCTGACGGCGCTCTACCGTTACGCCATGTCCCACCGGGCCCCGGTGGCCTGGTGGCCGTCGATCTGCGGCGGCGTGGTGGCGACGGTGATGTCGATGATCTCGTCGTGGCTGTGCGCCATCTATGTCGAGCAGATCGCGCCGCTGGGGGCCACCTACGGCTCTGTCGGCGCCGTGGTGGTGCTGCTGATCTGGCTGTCCTGGAACGTCAACGCCATCTTCTACGGCGGCGCCTTCGCCACCGAGATGGAGATCGCCGACCGGGCCCGGGGCGCGCCGGAGCTGGACCCCGCGCCCGGCGATACGGCCGAGGTGGTCAACCTGTCGGCCCGCCGCGCTACGCGACGGTGATTCTGAGGACGCCGGCGACGGTCACGATCGATGTGACGGTCCCGCCCATCTCCTCGACGAGATAGGGCACGTCGATTCGCGCCATGGGGTCGGTCGCCAGCAGCAGGAAGGTCGAACCCTCGGGCGCCTCCTGCATCGCCTTCTTCAGACGCAGGCTCGGCACCGGGCATTTATGGCCCCGTGCATCGACCATGATCGGCGCGCTCATGCCCCCAGCCTTTCCAGCAGCATCTCCAGCGCCACCCGCACGCTTGCGGTCCGGACTTCATCGCGGCCGATATCGCCGAACTGGCGCGCCTGATGGATCATTCCCTGCGGCCCCGCGGCGGCGAAATGCACCAGACCGACCGGCTTGTCCCCAGAGCCGCCGCCCGGTCCGGCGATGCCCGTGACGGCGACGGAGACATCCGCCCCGGACATGACCACCGCCCCCTGCGCCATCGCCCTGGCCACGGGTTCCGACACGGCGCCGTGGGTTTCGATCAGGTCGGCGGCGACGCCCAGCATCGAGGCCTTGGCGGCGTTGCTGTAGGTGACGAAGCCCCGCTCCAGCGCGTCCGATGATCCGGGAACGGCGGTGATCGCCCCCGCCACCAGACCGCCGGTGCAGCTTTCGGCCGTGGCGACCATCAGGCCCGAGCGGCGCGATGCCGCCACGACCGCCTTGGCCAGGATGATGATGTCGGCAGGAAACATGGCGGGGCTATCCGGGGCGACGAGTCGCGCTAACGTGCCGTGCGGGCAGCGGTCTGTCGATCATGCCCGGAGATCGGAGACGGACCCGGATGACCGACGCCACCCTCGACGCACCCGCCGACCGCGTGACTCCGATCCTGTTCGCCGTGGCCATCTTCACCTCGGCGGCGCTGGTGTTCGTGGTCCAGCCGATGGTGACCAAGCTGGTCCTGCCGATGCTGGGCGGGTCGCCGTCGGTGTGGAACACGGCGATGGTGTTCTTCCAGGCCGCGCTGCTGGCCGGCTACGGATACGCGCACGCATTGCAGCGCATTCCGTCGATCCGGACGCAGGTGGCGGTGCATCTGGCGCTGCTGACGGCGGCGGCGCTGTTCCTGCCGCTGCACATCAACAACCTGCTGGGCGAGCCGAACCCGGCGGCGCCGATCGGGTGGCTGTTGCCGACGCTGGCGCTTTCAGTGGGCGCGCCATTCGCGGTGCTGTCGGCGACCGCGCCGCTGCTGCAGGCCTGGTATGCACGGGTGCGGGCCGGGCATGCGGACGGCCAGAACCCCTATGTCCTCTACGCCGCCTCGAACCTCGGCAGCTTCCTCGCGCTGCTGGCCTATCCGGTGCTGATCGAACCGCTGACGACCCTGAGCGGCCAGAGACTGGGCTGGAGCGGCGGCTATGCGGCCTTCATGCTGATGGTGGCGGCGCTCGCCATCGTCGTCTGGCGGCGGCAGGCGGACCGCTCCGTCGAGCCCGCGCCGCTCGCCGTCAGTCCGCCGATGAACTGGCGCGACAAGATCATTCTGGTGCTGCTGGCCGCCGCGCCGTCCAGCCTGATGCTGGGGGTGACCGCGCATCTGTCGACCGACGTGGCCTCGGCGCCGTTCCTGTGGGTGGCGCCGCTGGCGCTGTATCTGCTGACCTTCGTCATCGCCTTCCAGGCCAGGCCGTGGATCCCGCCGTGGTTCACGCTGCTGGTCGCCAGCGCCCTGGGCGCGGTCTGTGTCAGCATGACGCCGTTCCGCAACGGGAACCTGCTGATCCTGTTCGCCATCCATCTGGGGACCTTCTTCTTCACGGCCCTGCTGTGTCACCAGACGCTGGCGGCGCGGCGGCCGGCGCCGGACCGGCTGACAGAATTCTATCTGCTGATGTCGCTGGGCGGGGTGGTCGGCGGCGCCTTCACGGCCCTGCTGGCGCCGGTGATCTTCCCCACGGTGTGGGAGTATCCGCTGGTGCTGGTGCTCGTCGGTCTGGCGCGCCCATGGGGACGGGGGCGGTTCAGCCTGCGCGACATCTACTTTGTGCTGGGAACGGCCTTCATGTGCCTGATCCCGCCGATCGGCAGCGAGGTGATCCGGACCACCAAGGCCTTGTGGCCCTATTTCCAGTCCATGACCCCGTTGCAGTGGTGGCAGATCATCCTCGGTCTGGCCGCCATCGGCGCCTTCATGGTGCGCGAGAGGGCGCTGCTGTTCACGGCCTGTCTGGCCATGATCGCCCTGTCGGCCCAGCACGCTGCGCGCGGCTATGACTGGAGCCTGACGGAGCGCAGCTTCTTCGGCGTCATGCGGGTGGCCAAGATCAACGACGCCGGACTGGGCGGCACGGTCCATGTGCTGATGCACGGCACGACCCTGCACGGATCGCAGCCGCGCTCGGACGCCTTCGACTGCATCCCGACCCTCTATTACGCACCCGCGACGCCCATCGGTCAGGCGACCGAGGCCATTCAGAGCCGGGGCGATCACGCGAAGATCGGCGTGGTGGGGCAGGGGTCCGGCGCCATGGCCGCCTACAAGCGCGCCGACGACGAGATGACCTTCTTCGAGATCGACCCGATGGTCGACCGCATGTCGCGGAACCCGGAATGGTTCACCTTCATCTCGCACTGCGCCGCCGGGCCGATCCGGACGGTGCTGGGGGATGCGCGGCTGACGCTGCAGAAGGAGTTGCCGGGCAGCTATGACCTGCTGCTGATCGACGCCTTCTCGTCGGACGCGGTGCCGACCCACCTGCTGACCCAGGAGGCCATCGCGGGCTATCTGAAGCTGCTGAAGCCGGACGGGGTGGTGATCCTGCACCTGTCGAACCGCAACCTGGAGATCACCAATCCGGCGCTGGCGGCGGCGCGTCGTCTGGGGGCGGCGGACCTGCACCAGATCTATTACGAGCGGGACGATTTGCCCGACATGGCGGAGGCGTCGACAGAGGCGCTGGTGCTGTCGCCCACGGCGGCGGGGCTGGCGGAGCTGCGCGCCGACACGGACGGTGTGGAGGGCGGCTCACGCTGGGAGCGGCTGGAGGACACGAAGGTCCGGCCGTGGACCGACGACTATGTGAACCTGTTCGGCGCCATGTGGCGGAACCTGCGCTAGGCCGGTAGTTCGACGGTGCAGACGGCCTGGGCGGCGAGGCCCTCGCCGCGGCCGGTGAAGCCCATGGCCTCGGTCGTGGTGGCTTTCACGCTGACGGCGTCGAGCGGCAGGCCGGTAAGGACCGCCAGCCGTTCCCGCATGGCCTGACGGTGCGGCTTCACCTTGGGCTGCTCGCAGATCAGGGTGACGTCGATGTTGACCAGCCGCCCGCCGCGCGCGGTGACGCGATCCACGGCGTGGGTCAGGAAGCGGTCGGACGACGCGCCTTTCCACTGCGGATCGCTGGGCGGGAAGTGATCGCCGATGTCGCCGTCGCCGAGCGCGCCGAGGATGGCGTCGGTCAGGGCGTGCAGACCGGCGTCGGCGTCGGAATGGCCGATCAGGGTCTGGCTGTGCGGGATCTCGACGCCGCAAAGCCAGACGGAGGCCCCCGGACCCCAGCGGTGGGCGTCGAAGCCTTGGCCGATGCGGACCTGTTTCGGGACCAGCGCTTCGGCCATGGCGAAATCCTCGGGGAAGGTGAGCTTCATCAGGCGCGGGTCGCCGGGAACGAGGCGGACCCTGCCCCCGGCCCGACGCACGACATCGGCCTCGTCAGTCGGACTGTCGCCGGGGGACAGGTCGTCGTAGGCGGCGCGGAGGACGCCGAGCGGGAACGCCTGCGGCGTCTGGGCGCGCCACAGGTTGTCGCGGTCCACCCCCTCGGCCAGCAGGCCGTCGGCGCCGCGTCGCAGACTGTCAGAGACGGGCAGGGCGAGGATGGCGCCGTCCGCGCCGGGCAGGGCTTCGAGCAGCTGACGGACATGAGCCGGAGTCAGCAGGGGACGGGCGGCGTCGTGCACCAGAACCGGCGTATCGGGCGCGGCGGTCAGGGCCTCGAGCCCCGCACGCACCGAGGCCGCCCGGTCGGCGCCGCCGGTGACGGCGCGCCATCCACTCAGGCCCGCGAAGGCGGTTGCGGCCTGTGCCTCGTCGCCCGCCGCGATGACCACCACGACCTCGGCGGCGCCCGCGGCCTGGAAGGCTTCCAGGGACCAGCGGGCGACCGGCTTGCCTGACAGGGCGCGCCATTGCTTGGCGCCGCCCGCGCGGCTTCCGCTCCCGGCGGCGACGATGACGGCGGAGAAGATCATGGCCGCGCTTCTATCGGCCCGACGGGAGGATGACGAGAGGGCGGGTGACGCGCGGGCGCAAACCCCCTATCTCCCCGCCCATGACGCCGCCTCTTATGATCGGTGACGTCAGCATTCCGGGGCGGGTGCTGACGGCGCCCATGACCGGGATCACGGACCTGCCGTTCCGGCTGCTGGCCGCGCGGCTGGGGGCTGCGTATGTGGCGACCGAGATGGTGGCCTCGGCCGAACTGGCGCGGGGTCGGCCGGATGTGGTCAGGCGCGCGGCGGTCGGCGACGGCCTGCCGCTGACCGTGATCCAGCTGGTCGGCGGTGATCCGGCGACAATGGCCGAGGGCGCGCGAATGGCGGCGCGGGCCGGGGCGGACATCATCGACCTGAACTTCGGCTGCCCCGCCAAGGAGGTTACGGGCGCGGCCTGCGGCTCGGCCCTGATGCGCACGCCGGACCTGGCGCGACGTCTGATGGCGGCGGCGGTCCAGGCGGTGGATGTGCCGGTGACGGTGAAGATGCGGCTGGGCTGGGATGACGCCACAAGAAACGCCCCTGAACTGGCGCGGGCGGCCGAGGCCATCGGGGTCAAGGCCGTCACGGTGCACGGGCGGACACGGCAGCAGTTCTATACCGGCACGGCCGACTGGCGGGCCGTGGGCGAGGTCAAGGCGGCGGTGAGCATTCCGGTCATCGTCAACGGCGATATCCTGACGGTCCAGGACGCGCGGGATGCGCTGGAGCAGTCCGGCGCGGACGCCCTGATGCTTGGTCGTGGAGTCTATGGACGGCCGTGGCTGCCCGGGCGGCTGGAGCAGGCGCTGGCGGGGATGGACGTTGCAGCAGAGCCGGACCGTGAAGAACGGCTGGAGATCGTGCTGGGGCATATGCAGGCCTCCGCCGCCTTCTATGGCCTTCCGCTGGGGCTGAAGATGTTCCGCAAACACCTGGGCTGGTACGTCGAGCAGGCGCCCTGGCCGGGCGATGCGGCGGAGCGGCGCGAGGCCAAGCGCGACATCTGCCGGCTGGAGACGCCGGAGGCGGTGACGGAGGCGCTCACGCGATTGTGGAACGTCAATGTGACGCTTCCGGGCAACTCGGTTGTTGATTTTCTGCCACAGCCGGTCAAATCTGATGCGGCATGAGCACAGCCCCCGCAGAGCTGACGTCAACCCCGACCGCTGAGCCGGTTGCGGAAGCGACTTCGTTCTGGGGCCGGATGACGCCCGAGCGGGCGCGGCCGCTGTTCGGCGCCGCCTATATCATCGCCTTCCTGATCACGGCGGCGGCCATCTGGCTGGTGGCCGTGGCGCCCGACGCATCGAGCGCCGGCGGAGCGGCCCAGGCGGCGGCGAGCCGGGCGGTGTTGATCATCCTGGCGGTAAATCTGCTGCTGATCGCGGGGCTGGCGGCGTTTGTCGGGCGACAGGTGCTGGCGCTGGTCAGGGTGCGGCGCGAGGCCGGTTCAAGGCTGCACCTGCGCTTCGTGACCTATTTCTCGCTGGTGGCGGTCGTTCCGGCCATCCTGATCGCGCTGGTGTTCGGCGTGCTGGTGAACCGGGGCGTGGATCAGTGGTTCAGCGATAACGTCCAGTCAGCGGTGCGGAACGGCGCCAGCATCGGTCAGGCCTATGTCGCGGATATCGGCTCAGAAATGACCCGCGATCTGGACTCCATCGCCAATGAACTGGGCGGCGTACGCCCGGCATTCGACAACCGGGTGCAGTTCACCGGCGCCCTGACCCAGATGGCCGAGTTCTTCGGCTATCCGGCCATCTACATCCTGAACGGCGACGGACAGGTTCTGGCGAGCGCGGAACTGGCCAACGCGCCGCCCTATGTCGCGCCGCCCCGGTCGGCGCTGGAGATCGCTTCGGAAGGCGCGGAGGCCCCGGTTCAGGTGACCGAGAACCCGGACACGGTGCGGGCGCTCTATCCTCTCCCGGAATACGGCGACGCCTATCTGTATGTCGCGCGGCCGCTGGCGCCCGGACTGGTGGCGCAGATGCGCACGGCGGTGCAGTCGATCCAGAGCTATCGCGAGGCGAGCGAGAGCCGGGCGCGCATCCAGACCGCCTTCGCCCTGAGCTATCTGGAGACGGCGCTGCTGGTTCTGGTCGGGGCCGTATGGCTGGGCATGGCGGCAGCGAATGCGATTTCGCGGCCTATCGGGCGGCTGGTGCTGGCGGCGGATCAGGCGGCGGGCGGCGACCTGTCGGCGCGGGTCGACAACGACGACGACGGCGGCGAGATCGGGGTGCTGTCGCGCGCCTTCAACCGCATGACCGGCGACCTGGAGGCGCAGCAGGCGGCGCTGAAGACCGCCAGCGACGAGGCCCAGGCGCGCAGCCGCTTCATCGAGACGGTGCTGTCGGGCGTCAGCGCCGGCGTGATCGGCCTGGACCGGCGCGGTCGCATCTCGGCCATCAACGACAGCGCGGGGCAACTGCTGGGTCTGACCGACGACGACGCCATGATCGGGCGGGCGCTGAAAGATTTGTCGCCGGAACTGAGCGCCCTGCTGCAACGGGCCGAAGCGCACGTTGAAGAGGACATCGACGTCACCCGCGCGGGCGAGACGCGGCGGCTGCGCGTGCGGATCGAAGGCGGCGTGGGCGGCGAGATGGTGCTGACCTTCGACGACATCACCCGTCTGGTGACCGCCCAGAGGAACGCCGCCTGGCGCGACGTGGCGCGGCGCATCGCCCACGAGATCAAGAACCCCCTGACGCCGATCCAGCTGTCGGCCGAGCGCCTGCGCCGCCGCTATCGGGCGCAGGTGATGGACGACGTCGAGGTGTTCGACCGCTGCACCGAAACCATCATCCGCCAGGTCGGCGACATCGGCCGGATGGTGGACGAATTCTCGTCCTTCGCCCGCATGCCGGCGCCGCGCTTCACTGCCGAAAACCCGGCCGAGCTGCTGCGTGAGGCCGTGTTCGCCCAGCGGGTGGCGGCCCCCGACATCGAGGTCGAACTGGCCGACGCCCTGCCCAAGGCCGTGCTGCAGGCGGACGGGCGAATGGTCGGTCAGGCCCTGGCCAACATCCTGAAGAACGCGGGCGAAAGCGTCGCGGCGCGCCGGGCCATGGCGCCGGGGCCGAACGACGACGGGCCGGGCATCATCGCGCGGCTGACGGTCGAGGACGGGATCGCCACCTTCGTGGTCGAGGACGACGGCGTCGGCCTGCCGGCCAAGGACCGCGACCGGCTGACCGAACCCTATGTGACCACGCGCGAGAAGGGCACGGGCCTCGGCCTGGCCATCGTCAAGCGCATTTGCGAGGACCACGGCGGCGAGCTGAAGCTGGCCGACGCCGAACGACTGACAGGCGCGCGCGTCTGTCTGATTTTCCCCCTGAAACCGATCGCCGCCGCCCGTGCACCCGATGCGAAGGCGCGGACGGCCGCGGCCGAGTAAGCGAGGACCCATGCGACCCACTGGCGCTGACATTCTTGTCGTCGATGACGAGGCGGACATCCGGGACCTGGTCTCAGGCCTGCTGGAGGACGAGGGACACGCCGTGCGCGTGGCCTCGAACTCGGACGAGGCCCTGGCGGCGATCCGGGCGAGGAAGCCCTCGCTGGCCCTGCTGGACATCTGGATGCAGGGCGGCGGCCTGGACGGGCTGGAGCTGCTGGATGTCATCAAGGAGCTGGATGCGGACCTGCCCGTGGTCATGATCTCGGGACACGGCAACATCGAAACGGCGGTCAGCGCCCTGAAGCGCGGCGCCTATGACTTCATCGAGAAGCCGTTCAAGTCGGACCGGCTGGTGGTGGTCATCCAGCGGGCGCTGGAGGCGGCGTCGCTCAAGCGTGAGAACAAGCGGCTGCGCGCGGGCGCGATCCATGCCTCGGGCCTGATCGGCCGGTCGGCGGCGGCGCAGACCCTGCGCAGCACGATCGCCAAGGTGGCCAGCGCCAACAGCCGCGTGTTGGTCTCCGGCCCCCCCGGATCAGGCAAGGAGCTGGTGGCGCGCCAGATCCACGAGGCCAGCCCCCGGGCCAGGGGCGAGTTCGTCGCCATCTCGGCCGCCGGCATGACGCCCGAACGCCTCGACAGCGAATTGTTCGGCGAGGAAGGCCATGACGGCCGCCCTCGCAAGATCGGCGTGTTCGAACGCGCACACAACGGCACCCTCTATCTAGATGATGTCGGCGACATGCCGCGCGAGAGCCAGAGCCGCATCCTGCGGGTGCTGGTCGAGCAGCGCTTCCGCCGCGTCGGCGGCGAGCAGGACGTGCAGGTCGATGTGCGGGTGGTGTCGTCCACCTCGCGCGACCTGAAGACCGAGATCACCGAGGGCCGGTTCCGCGAGGACCTGTTCCACCGTCTGAACGTGGTGCCGATCCGGGTGCCGCCGCTGTCGGAACGGCGCGAGGACATTGCGGAACTGGTGGAATATTTCGTCGACACCCTGTGCACGTCGCAGGGGCTGCCGAGACGACGGGTCGGGGATGACGCCATCGCGGTGATGCAGGTGCATCCGTGGCCCGGCAACGTGCGCCAGCTGCGGAACAACATCGAGCGTCTGCTGATCCTGGCCACCGGCGATCCGGGCGAACCGATCACCGCCGACATGCTGCCGCAGGAGGCGACCAACGCCGGCGCCAGCGGCGGCCTGGGGTCCGAGCGGATCATCGCCCTGCCGTTGCGTGAGGCGCGCGAGGTGTTCGAGCGCGAATATCTGAACGCCCAGATCATGCGTTTCGGCGGCAACATCAGCCGCACCGCCGCCTTCATCGGCATGGAGCGGTCGGCGCTGCATAGAAAGCTGAAGTCGCTGGGGGTCACCCCCAGCCGCGGCGGCGAGGAAGAAGATGAGGGGGCCGAGGCCTGATGTCGCGCGTCGCCTATGTCAACGGAGCCTATCTGCCGCACGGCCACGCGACCGTGCATGTGGAGGACCGCGGCTTCCAGTTCGCGGACGGGGTCTATGAGGTCTGGGCCGTTCTGGACGGCAGGCTGGCGGACTTCGAGGGGCACATGACCCGGCTGGCGCGCAGCCTGACCGAGCTCCGCATCGCCATTCCGATGACGCGCGAGGCGCTGACGAATGTGCTGAAGGAGACGGTGCGCCGCAACCGGGTCCGCGACGGCATGGTCTATCTGCAGGTCACGCGCGGCACGGCGCGGCGCGACCATCCATTCCCGGCCGAGGGCACGCCGCCCAGCGTGGTCGTGACCGCCAAGGCGTTCGACCTGCGCAGGATGGAGGCGACGGCGGCGAAGGGCGTGGCCGTCATCACCCAGCCTGACATCCGCTGGGGCCGCTGCGATATCAAGACCGTGGGCCTGCTGCCCAACGTCCTGGCCAAACAGGCGGCGAAGGAGCGGGGCGCCTATGAGGCCTGGATGGTCGACGAGATGGGTCTGGTCACCGAGGGATCGTCCACCAACGCCTGGATCGTCGACGAGAACGGCAGGCTGCGGACCCGCGACACCCAGGCCAACATCCTGAAGGGGATCACCCGCACGACGCTGATGGAGATCCTCGCCGAGGACGGACTCGAGCTCGACGAGCGGCCGTTCAGCGTGGACGAGGCCAAGCGGGCGAAGGAAGCTTTCTTCACCGCCGCCAGCGCCTTCGTCATGCCGGCGGTGTCGATCGACGGGACGAAGATCGGCAATGGAAAGCCGGGCCCGATCACCACCCGCCTGCGCCGGGAATACCTTGAACGGGCGCGCCGCGACGCGGTTTAGGCTAAAATATTCCGCTCATCCCGGCGAAAGCCGGGACCCAGTGCTTTGGGTGATGAGACGGCTGGTGAAGCGCCGCAAACCGTAGTCCTGAAACACTGGCGTCAAGCTGGACAGGACTGGGTCCCGGCTTTCGCCGGGATGAGCGGTGAGATTGGGTTGCCGCCGCCGCCGCCCGCCGTCTAAGCTAGGGCATCGGACAACCGATCCGGCCCCGCGTCCTCCCCGACGTGGCGAAACAACAAAGAACAGGCTGAACCTGCCATGTCGCAAGACAAGTCCAAGAACCTTCAGGACACCTTCCTCAACACCGTCCGCAAGACCAAGACCCCGCTGACCATCTTCCTGGTGAACGGCGTCAAGCTGCAGGGCATCGTGACCTGGTTCGACAACTTCTGTGTGCTGCTGCGCCGCGACGGCCAGTCGCAACTGGTCTACAAGCACGCCATCTCCACCATCATGCCCTCCGCGCCCGTGCAGATGTACGAGCCCGAGGCCGACGAGGACTGAGGTCTTCGTCCATCTCCCCTCGGGGGAGAAGGTGGCTTGCGGAGCAAGACGGATGAGGGGGCTGTTCAAGCTCGCTCATCGCCAGAGGGGCAGCCTGTAATCCGGCATCCCCTCATCCGGCCCTCACGGGCCACCTTCTCCCCCGGAGGGGAGAAGGCAGATGGGTGGCCACTTATCTTGCGCGTTCCTATCTATGGACGGAAACCATACCGTCTGAGACCTGAAAGACCCTTCAGCCTGACCTCCAAGCTCATCGACCACGCCGTTCCGCTGATCCGGGCGGTCGTCATCCATCCCGAGGGCCGCAGCGATAGCTCGCGGCGCCCTGAAGAGCGTCTGGAAGAGGCCGCCGGCCTCGCCCGGGCGCTGGACCTCGACGTGCGCGCGGAAGAGATCGTGCGCATCCGCAAGGTCACGCCCGCGACCCTGTTCGGGGCGGGCAAGGTGGACGAACTGGCCGCACTGATCCGCGCGGCCGACGCCGAGGCCGCCGTCATCGACGACGACCTGTCGCCGGTGCAGCAGCGCAATCTGGAGAAGGCCTGGGACTGCAAGGTCATCGACCGCACCGGCCTGATCCTCGAGATCTTCGGCCGCCGCGCGCGGACCAAGGAAGGCCGGCTGCAGGTCGAGCTGGCGCGGCTGGATTATGAGAAATCCCGCCTCGTCCGCACCTGGACCCACCTCGAGCGGCAACGCGGCGGCACCGGCTCGACCGGCGGCCCCGGCGAGACCCAGATCGAGCTCGACCGCCGCCTGATCGCCGACCGCATCGTCAAGCTGAAGGGCGAGCTGGAGGAGGTGCGCCGCACCCGCGGCCTGCACCGCAAGCAGCGCCAGAAGGTCCCGTTCCCGACGGTGGCCCTGGTCGGCTACACCAACGCCGGCAAGTCGACGCTGTTCAACCGCCTGACCGGCGCCGAGGTGCTGGCCAAGGACCTGCTGTTCGCCACCCTGGACACCACCCAGCGCACCATCCGCCTGCCGCAGGGCCGGCCCGCGATCGTGGCCGACACCGTCGGCTTCATCTCCGACCTGCCGCATGAACTGGTCGAAAGCTTCCGCGCGACTCTGGAGGAGGTGGGCGAGGCCGACCTCATCCTGCACGTCCGCGACATCGCCACGCAGGACTCGGACGCGCAGGCGAAGGACGTCGAGGCGGTGCTGAAACAGATCCCGATGGTGGAAGGCAAACCCCGCCGCATCCTCGAGGTCTGGAACAAGATCGACCTGCTGGACCCCGACGTCCGCGAAGCCGTCATGGGTCAGGCCGAGCGCCTGCAGCGCGAGGGCAAGGCCGTCGCCGTCTCCGCCTGGACCGGCGAGGGGATCGAGACGGTCCGCGAGGTCATCGCCGCCAGCATCGACGACGACCCGGAGATCCGCCTGACGCTGGACCCGTCACAGGGCGAGGCGATGGCGTGGCTGTACGAGAACGGCCGGGTCACGAGCCGCGAGACGGACGCAGAAGGGCGGACGCATGTGGTGGTCAGGCTGCACCCTGCGGCGATGGGGCGGTTCGAGCGGCAGTTTCAGGCGGGGTGAGGCGATGTCCGCTTTCGACCCAAAGCGGACGTTTGAGGCGATCAAGGTGGAGATTTTCGGTTCTGCTACGGTTCCTCGTCAGGCCCTCGCCCTCCTTCGATGACGGCATGCATCCGCCAGTTCAGAGTGAAGCCGAAAAGGAATGCTCCGATCACCGATCCAGCTAAAAACGTGTGATAGGCCGCAGCACTGTGCGGCTTGACTACCTGCGCCATTGCGAAACATGCCCACGATAAGACCACGCTGCCCCGTTTCATGAAATCGTGGTGCTTCACAAAGACTCTCGACCACTTTGGAACGAAGTTCTGATCGCTTTTTCTCGCGTGGTCGGGATGCACGTAAAATGAGACGTTGGTTGCCGCGCCTTGCCAGAGAAGGGCGATTACGAAAAAGACCGCAGCGGAAATTATCGGGTTGTCCATCAGCACTCTTTCGCTGCTGCCGCTTCTAAAGGCATGCCTGCGGGAGATGATAATCTGATCGGTGGGGTCGGCAACGCATCGTGCTTAGAGTCCGCTTCGCCCCCGTATGTGCTTGTCCGCTAACGACCCAAAGCGGACATTTGGACGTCAACAGCCTGGCTATCCTTGTTCGGGCCGCGTCTCATATTGGACTGCGACGCCCGGGCGCGACGATGCTGGTCCCGGAAGGCCCGTCTAAGCGCTAGCCAGTCAAGCATGGGGAGACGCGAAAACGGGGCCGCCCGAAGACGGCCCCGCTCACTTTGTCAGGCTGCAGACGGCTTAGTCGGGCCGCGTGTCGTTCTGACGGACCGTGGTCGTGTCGCGCGACGTGTTGCCACGGTCGCCTCGCGTGGCGTCCGTGTCCGGCGTCGCGGCACCGGGGCTGGAGCCGGTGCTCGAGCCATTTCCACCGTTGCCGGTGTTGCCGCCGTTGCCCGCGCCGGTTCCACTGTTGCCGTTGCCGTTGCCGTTTCCACCATTGGTCGGGCTGGTGGCCCGGCCCGTTGCGGATCCGGCTGCGGAAGCGGCCGAAGAGGCGGAGGCGCTGACGCCGTTTTCAGCGTTACGCAGGCTTTCGGCGTTCAGCTGTGCGGTGGTCATGCCCGAGCCTGCGCCACCGCCACGACGGCCGCGGACAGCTGCGTCAGCCGCGCCCGTGGCCGAACCGCTGGCTGAGGCGCCGCGACGCGTCACGGTCCCGGCGGCGTCACTGGCGGCCGATGTGCCGGCCGTGGCGCTGCGGCCGCGACGGCCCTGTACGGTGACCGAACCGTCGCCGGCAGCGGACCCCGTGGCCGAGGCGGCGCGGCGGGTGGCCGACGCCGCGATGTCTCCGTCGATGGAGCCGTCAGCGGAGACGCTGCGGCCGTTTTCACGACCGACCGTAGCCGAGGTCGAGCCATTGACCGTCCCGGCCGCGCTGGCGGCGGCGTTCGGCGCGCGGACGGCCGGGGTCGAAACGGAGGGAACGGTGACTGAGGGGGTCGAAATCGACGGCACGGTCACCGTCGGGGTGGTTACGGTCGGGACAGTGACAGGCGGGGTGACGACCCGGGGCAGAACCTGGGCCGAGGCCGCGCCGGCGATGAGAAGGGCGCCGGCGGCGGCGGAGACGAAAAGAACGGGCTTCATGTTGATATTCCTAAGGGTTTCCCGAGGCCCGTTAAACACGTCTCTCAACCGCCGGTTCCTCCAGCCAAGCTTAGAAGGCGCGTCCTACGATGAGACCCGCACCAAAGTCAGGCGTGCTGTCGGTCAGGCCGGCCGTTGCGTAACCTGTGAGAGACCAACCGCTTTCCGCGTCCAGCCTGAAGTAGGGATTCAAGATCACCTGCTCATCGAACCCGGCAATATATTCATGACGATAGGTCGCCTGGATGCCGAAATTCGCGCGCGGGTTCGAGGCGTAGTTGACGCCAATCATGGCGGTGGGGCCGTCTTCCAGCTCGAAGGCGGTCGGGTCGCCCAGCCACTGGTAGCCCAGACTGCCCATCAGGGTCAGGGTGTCGCTGATCGGCTGTTTGACGCCGACCTGGACATTGTAGTCGGTCTCGCCGGTGCCGAGTCCGTCCTCGGCGGTGTCCAGCTTGGTTCCGACGCCGATCTCCCACTGGGTGCGGCCGGCGACGGGCTCGACCAGCTGATAGGTTGCCGACAGGGTGACGTCGCCGAAGCCGTCGCGGCTGGTGACGGGGCCGCCGCCGGGGATGACCACGCCGCCGACGACCGAGCCGGCCGGGCCTTTGATCCGCAGCCAGGGTGCCGTGGCGTCGAAGCGCCAGCGGTTGGTCGAGGCGCGCAGGCCGATGGGCGCATAGAGCACCTCAGTGTCCTCGCTCGCGCCGTAAGAACCGGTGGAATAGTCAATGCCGATCGATGGCTCCCACCGCACCTGGGCGAGGGCGGCCGAGGGGACAGCCAGTACGGCAAGCGCCGCAAAAGTCAGGGAAAAACGAGCCAAGGTATGAGCCCCAAAAAAATTTGAACCTTGGCCGTAATGCAGAGCGGGCTCGTTCGTTGCGTCAACATTTCGAACGTCCGCTTTCCCCCATAGCGGACATTCAGAGCGTCCGCTTTTCGGCGATCCTGCCGGCCCCAGTTGAGTCGCCCCTCCAACGACCGCTCCTGACGCAGGCGCATGCCAACCTCCCGGCATGACCTCGAACACACAGCTCAATCCGGCCGACTTCGACCGCTCGGGCGGGAATTTCTGGGACCACGCCCGGCGGGAATATCTCGCGGGGGTGAAGGCCACGACGATCTGCCAGCGGTACGGCATGTCGCTGAGTTCGTTCCGCATGCACGCGCGGGCGGGCGGCTGGCGGCGCATGGACCAGCCCGCGTGCGACGTGGCGCCGGAGGCCGGGGAGTATCATCCGGACGACAATGTCAGCTTCGCCGACCTGGCCGACGAGGCCTTCCTGAACATCCGCCGGGCGCTGGGCATGGGTCGCGCGTCCGAGGCCTCGACCTGGATGCGCGTCTACGACAGGCTGGCCGACCGGGCGCGATCACAGGTCATGGCCGACCTGCCGGACGCGGCGCCGCCCCGGCTCGAGTCCAGCCGCGAGCCGCTGAGACTGGTCGCCGCCGAAGACACGAGCGCCAACGATTTGAAGGCCCTGACCGACGCTTCCGAAGCCGGACCGGAGCTGTTGGACTCCTTGCACCCGGTTTTTTCGGAGTCCAATCCGTCCTCTGAGATCCTTCTCCCGATGGGAGAAGGTGGCTCGCGAAGCGAGACGGATGAGGGTCGGGTCTGACCGTCGGCGAAGCCGTGGCAGGGTCGCCGGACACAGCTGACACTCGCCCTGTTGCACAAGAGGGATCACGGCGCGCCAGTTCGTCCCCGACCGGACATTCGGCGTAACGGC
The DNA here is from genome assembly GCA_040385285.1 of Pseudomonadota bacterium. Lineage (GTDB taxonomy): Bacteria > Pseudomonadota > Alphaproteobacteria > Caulobacterales > Caulobacteraceae > Brevundimonas. The sequence goes on along the minus strand of JAZKHQ010000011.1, from coordinate 162,806 downwards.
CTGACTGTGCTAAGGCTTTGGAACCGCACCTTTCGGGGACGGTTGGTTCAGACGAGCGCGGCATTCGCGCACCGTGATTGAGCACGGGGCGGGCCTGACATGTCGAACAATGAAGCCGCGCCGACCGACTGGGACGCGCGTGACCTGAAGCGGGGCCTGCAGGCGGCCGGGGTCGCCCTGTGGTCATGGAATGTCGACGACGACACCTTCGCCATGGACGATGCGGCGTTTGAGCTGTGGGGCATGGCGCTTCAGCCCACCGTGACGTTCGAGGATCTGTCGGCCCACATCCACCCGGCCGACCGTGACCGCGTCCGCGCCGCCTTCGCCGCCACCCGGGCGGTGATCGGCCCCTATGAGATCGATTTCCGCATTCTGGTCGCCGGCGATGTCCGCTGGATCTCGGCCCGGGGGCAGGGCGATGACCTGGGCATGGTCAGCCGCAAGATGTTCGGCATATTCATCGACGTGACGGGCCGCAAACAGGCTGAGGAAGGCCACGAGCTGCTGGCCGGGGAGATGAGTCATCGGGTCAAGAACCTGCTGGCGATCGCGTCGGGTCTGACGGCGATCACCTCGCGCTCGGTGGGATCGACCGGCGACATGGCCCGCGAGCTGACCCAGCGGCTGACGGCCCTGGGCCGCGCCCACGATCTGGTCCGGCCCCTGCCCGGAGAAGAAGGCAAGGCGGCGCTTCTGGGCGACCTGCTGTCCGTTCTGCTGGCGCCCTACGACGATCTGGGGGCGTTCGCCGGACGGATCCGGGTGTCGGTGCCCCGCATGGGCGTCGGCGAACAGGCGGCCACGACACTGGCGCTGGTCGTGCACGAGCTGGCGACCAACTCGCTGAAATACGGCGCACTGTCGACCGAGTCCGGCACGCTGGACGTGTCGTGCTCGGCTCACGACACCGAGTTGGTGATCGCCTGGACAGAGCAGGGCGGCCCGCCCGTCATCGCGCCCGACAACGCCGACGGCTACGGCAGCAGGATGGTCGAACGCGCCATCGCCCGTCAGCTGGGCGGCTCCATCGAACGCGACTGGTCGCCGCAAGGTCTGGTGGCGCGCATCCGCATGAACAAGGACAAGGTGGCGACCTAGGGCGTCCACCGCACCAGCGGCGTATCCGCCCGCAGATACAGCGGATGCTTCGGGCTGCCGTCGCCGTTGGTCCCGAAGCACCACAGATCGACACCGTCCTGGGTCAGCGCCTCGACCAGCGCCTTCCCCGCCGGGGCCAACGCCTTGTTCAGCTTGCCGTGGCACAGGATGACCCGCGCCGCGCCCTTCGCAGCCTCGCGGATGGCAGGCAGGTTGGCGGGGGATGACGCCTGAACGCCCGGCTGCAGCAGCATCTTCGGATCGGTGGCGCGGTAGTCGCCGACGTTGGCCTTGACCATGGCGTCGAAGCCTTCGCGCCGGGTGAAGGTCCACTCCCGCCCGCAGGTCGGGTCGTTCACCGTGGCGTCGGCGGTGGAGGGGTTCATGCCGATGAACAGCAGGTACCGATCCGGGAAGGCGTCGCCCAGCCAGCGGCGCATCAGGGGACGATAGCGCCCGTCCGCGCTGAACTCGGCGTCGCCCCGGACGCCCTCCATCAGCGCCAGCCGCACCTTGCCGCCGGGGTCGTGCCCCTGACCTGGAAAGGTGGCGGCGGTCATGCCCGCTCCGCCGCCTTGGCCGCGTCCCACAGGCCGTCCATTTCGGCGAGATCGGACTGCTCCGGCGACCGCCCGTCCTTCGCCAGCTCCGCCTCGATGAAGGCGAAGCGCCGCACGAATTTGGCGTTGGCGCCGCGCAGGGCATCCTCGGGCTCGACGCCCAGTTTCCGCGCCAGGTTGGCGACGACGAACAGCAGGTCGCCCATCTCCTCGCGGGCCTTGTCCAGGTCGCCGGCGGCGATCTCGGCGCGCAGTTCGGCGACCTCCTCGTCCAGCTTGTCGAAGACCTCGTCGGTCGACGGCCAGTCGAAGCCGACGCGGGCGGCGCGTTTGGTCAGCTTGGCGGCGCGGGCGAGGGCAGGAAGGGCGACGGGTACGTCATCGAGAACGCCGCCCTGGGCCTTCGCCTTACGCTCCTCGGCCTTGATGTCCTCCCAGCGGGCTTTCTGCGACCAGGCGTCGGGCTTGGCGGCCTCGTCCGAGAAGACATGCGGGTGGCGGCGCACCAGCTTGTCAGACATGGCGTCGGCCACGTCGTCGAAGGCGAACAGACCGGCCTCCTCGGCCATGCGGGCGTGAAAGACGGTCTGGAACAGCAGGTCGCCCAGCTCGGACTTCAGCTCCGCCATTTCGCCGCGCTCGATGGCGTCGGCGACCTCATAGGCCTCCTCGATGGTGTAGGACGCGATGGTGGCGAACGTCTGCTCCAGATCCCACGGGCAGCCGCCGTCAGGGTCGCGTAAGCGAGCCATGATGCCGTTCAGGCGGTCGATAGGCGTCATGCAGGCTGACCGTCGCGGGCGGCCAGACCGGCGCGGATCTCCTCATGCCGCGCGGGCGTCAGGGGATAGCCCTTCAGCACCCAGGCCGCCGTGGCGATCAGCACGGCCGGCACGGCGACGAAGAACACCTGCAGCATGGTCAGGGACATGGCGCTGTTGCCCCCCGGCGGCGGCACCGCCTGGAAGCCGAAGACCCAGCCGAGGACGATGTAGGGCACGACCGCGACCACATGGCCGATCTTGGTCGTGGCCGACAGGATCGAGAACATCAGGGCCGTGCGGTCGACGCCCGTCTCCAGCCGCACCTCGTCGCCCGCGTCGGCCATCATGGCGCGCAGCAGCAGCAGCCCGGCCGCATAGGGCAGGCCGGCGATGAACATGGCCGCCGCCGTCAGGGCGAAGTTGCCGCCGGGCAGGAGCGTGGCGACGAAATACAGGCTGGCGAAGATCAGGCTGGCGATGGCGAGCGCCTTGTGTTTGCCGACCTTACCCGCCAGCACCGTCCAGATCGGCGCGCCGACCAGACCCGCGAGGAAATACAGCAGCATGAAGATCGAGGCCTCGGCCCGGCCGTAGCCCTTGATCTGGTCGAAGAAGAAGAACAGCAGAGCGCCGGTGATGCCGGGCGCGATGCCAAGCAGCAGGTCGGCCGTCAGCAGGCGGCGCACCGTGCCGCGCCTGAACAGGTCGAGATAGGCGGACAGGCCGCCGTGGGGCGCGGCGCCCGGGTTGACCGGCTCCGGCACGGCCGTGACGGCCAGGCCGATGGCGAGGGGCAGGGCGGCGATGATGGCCCAGCCCATGATGTGGACCCCCGCGACGTAGTCTCCGAGCTTCAGTTCGATGATCGCCGCCGGCAGGACCAGGATCAGGATCACGCCGATGATGTTGAACGACTGCCACCAGCCGTAGACGCGGCTGCGCTGGTCATATTGCGGCGCCAGCACCGAGGCCCAGCCCAGCTGGCCCAGGGTGGCCACCGAGAAGCCGAGATAGAGAACCAGCAGCCATGCGAACAGATAGACCGGCCCGGCTCCCGGCTTGACCATCACGAACACCATCAGGGCCGCAAGCATCAGGATCGGAGTCGAGGCGGCCATCCACGGGCGATAGCGGCCGAAACGGGTGCGGGTGCGGTCCATCGCTCCGCCGATCAGCGGGTCGAAGAAGATGTCGATCAGCCGCACGGCCATGAAGACCACGCCTACCAGACCGATCTCAATGCCCACGTGGGTGGCGTAATACTCCGGCAGGGTGACAGGCAGGGCGACCCCGAACGCCGCCAGCGGCAGGCACGGGCCTGAGAAGGCGGCCAGCACGGCGTTGGAGCGGCGCGCGGGCGCGGGAGCCGGAGCGGCGACGGTGTCGGTCATGAACAGGCCCGATATGCGGCTCCGAGTCGGCCGCGCCCTCACCATGCCGGGTTTTTACGCGCGACGGGAGCGGGTGCTTGCGGCGACGCGCAACGCCGGGCCTACTGCGCGGATGTTCGGGCGGATGATCCTGCTGGCGATCGCATCTGTGGCCGTGGCGTTCGTGACGCCGGCGGCGGCGCAGTCGCGGCGGTGCAACGCCACCGACGGCGGCGACTGGCGCGGCGCGGCCTTCGCCAACACCGTGTCGATCTATTCGATGGAGTGGGCGCCGTTCGGGTCGGAGGAGTGGGGCTGGGAGGCCTATCTGCCGATGATCCAGGAGGAGCTGGGCACACGCTGCGCCCCCGGCACCGAACGCTTCGCCCAGGCGCTGGCCGGGTTCCAGGCGGCGCACGGCCTGCCGTCAGCGGGCGGGTTCGACGCCGCGACCTTCCAGGCGTTCCGCGGAGTCTGGCAGGAGCGGCGGCCGTTCGTCATGGCGCGGGTAAGGGGAGAGTGCCCCGATCCGCCGCGCATCCGCGACCTGGGCTATCTGGTCGAGGAGGAGGAGCACGCCGACCGGCTGACGCGCCTGCTGCGCCGAGACGTGCTGGAGGCCTATCGCCGCATGGTGGCCCAGGCGCGGCGGGACGAGCCGTTGCTGGCCGCCAATCCGGAACTGCTGCAGATATTCTCAGGCTTCCGCGATCCGGAGGCGGACGCGGCGCGATGCGCGGCCCAGAACAACTGCGACGGGGTGCGCAGGGCCGTCTGTTCACCACACCGAACGGGCACGGCGGTCGATCTGTATGTCGGCCAGGTGGCGGGGCTGGGGGTCGACAACACCTCGGCGCCGAGTCGGCTGTTCATGACCCGGGGCGTGGCCTACCGCTGGCTGGTGCGCAACGCCCACCGCTACGGCTTCGTGCCCTATGTGTTCGAGCCCTGGCACTGGGAATACGTCGGATCCTACGAGAGTGCGCAAACGCCGTGATCCGGGGCCTTACCGAAGGTGAGGCGGCGCTGGCGGGCGAGATGTTCGGCGAGGCGTTGAGGCTGGAAACCATCCGCATGGTCGCCGCGCCCTGGCCGGTGTTCCGGGCCTTCGTCGCCGGGCGCTGGTTTGGGCGGGACTGGGTGGTGTGGCCCAGGTCCGAGGCGAGGGCAGATTTCGCGGCCGAGACGGTGCGGCGGCAGTCCGTGTTTATCCATGAGCTGACGCATGTGTGGCAGTCGCAGGCGGGCATCGGGCTGGCGCGGGCCAAGCTGAAGGCCGGGTTTTCCGATGCGGCCTATCGCTATCCCGATGCGCCATGCCACTGGGACGCCCTGAACATCGAGCAGCAGGCGATGGTGGTGCAGCACCGGTTCCTGGCTTCGCGCGGTGTGAACGTGCCCATGGCGCACGCACATTTCGACCGGCTGTGCCCTTTGGCGAAACGCATGGAAATCTGAAACGGGGACTTGCGCGTTCTACAGGAGGAGCCATATCTGGCACTGCTGATGTTGCAGTAACGTCGGCTAGTCCTTCAGGAGCCACTCCCCATGACCCGGGTTCTCGTCCTCTATCACTCCACCTACGGCCACATCGAAACGATGGCGCAGGCCGTCGCCGAGGGCGCTCGGTCGGTCGAAGGCGTGCAGGTGGACATCAAACGCGTGCCCGAGCTGGTGCCCGAGGAACTGGCGCGGGCCAGCGGCTACAAGCTGGACCAGAAGGCCCCGATCGCCACCGTGGCGGATCTTGAAAACTACGACGCCGTCATCGTCGGCGCGGGCACCCGCTACGGCACAGCGGCGTCGCAGATGCGCAACTTCCTCGACCAGACGGGCAGCGTGTGGATGAAGGGCGCGCTGGTCGGCAAGGTCGGCGGGGCCTTCACCTCGACCGCGACCCAGCACGGCGGACAGGAGACGACCCTGATCGGCCTGATCCAGACCCTGCTGCATCACGGCATGCTGATCGCGGGCCTGCCCTACGCCTGGGCCGGCCAGTCGCGCATCGACGAGATCACCGGCGGCAGCCCCTATGGCGCGACCACCATCACCGGCGGTGACGGCAAGCGCATGCCCAGCGAGAACGAGCTGGAGGGCGCGCGCTGGCAGGGCCGCTACATCGCCGAGACGGCGAAGAAACTGGCCGCGTAATGCGCCGGCCGGCGATCTTCTTCGGCCACGGCTCGCCCATGAATGCGCTGGGCGGGCCGTACGCCGATGAGTGGCGTGCGGTTGGCGAGGCCGTGGGCAAGCCCCGGGGCGTGGTCATGATCTCGGCCCACTGGGAGACCGAGGGGTTGGGCGTGACGGCGCAGGAACGGCCGGCGACGATCCACGACTTCGGCGGCTTCCCGGCCGAGCTGCACGCCATGCAGTATCCGGCGCCGGGCTCGCCTGAGCTGGCGTCGCGGGTGTCAGAATTGACCGGTGCGGTGCAGACCCACGACTGGGGACTGGACCACGGGACATGGTCGGTGCTGGCCCATGTGTGGCCGGAGGCGGACGTGCCCGTGGTGCAGCTGTCGCTGAACCGGCGGCTGGACGCGCAGGGGCATTTCGACCTGGCCAGACGGCTGGCGCCGTTGCGGGACGAGGGCGTGGTGATCGCCGGCTCCGGCGACTTCGTGCACAATCTGCGCACCTGGAAACGGGCCGGCGGCGAAGCCTATCCGTGGGCGACCGGATTCAACGAGGCGGTGAAGGCGGCGCTGGTCCGCGGCGACGACGCCGCGCTGGTCGACTGGGTCGGTCTGGCCGAGGATACACAGCTGAGCGTGCCGACCGACGAGCATTTCCTGCCGCTGCTCTACGTCGCCGCCCAGCGCGGGCCGGGCGACGACGTCAGCTTCTTCAACGACGTCATCGAGGGCGGCTCGATCTCGATGACGGGCGTGCGGATCGGATAGACGCCGACACAAGCAGAGCGCACCAGATCAGGTCAGGAGCGTTTTGGCTGTGGAGCTCAATCGATTGATCCAGTCATCACCGAGATATGTCCGATCAGCATTTTGTCCCAAGGTGTAAAGCGAACCTCGAAACGAATTCAGTGCCGCATTGTATTCTCGAACAGCAGCATTGTGCGTTTCCGCCTTCATTTGCACAGCGGTCTGCTCGCGAGATATCTCCGCCATCAAGGCAAGATAGTGAGAGCTAGCACTGATGTTTGGGAATTTGCTCGGCAGAGATCCGAGTATTGCGATGGCCTGAGGATATGTCTCGGCTTGGCTTAGAACGCGCTCCTCTAAGGCTGCAAACTCGCGGGCGACTTGCAAAAGCTGGCCGAGAACTGCATCCCGTTTTGCGCGGGCTATTTCGGCGTTGTGTTCTGTTTCGTTTTCAACAGCGAACAAGCGACTGATTACGCTTTGGAATTTTACAACGTCGATTAGCAGCAATCCGCAGACCACCAGCCCGATCACGGCCCAAAAAGTCATCCTCCCGCCCCCTTTCGCCCGCCGAAGCGGTACGGTCCCGATGCAGCGCATCATTATAAAGCGACTGAGTAACCAGCGCTATCCGAACTGCGTCCGGCTGAGACTGTGGAAGTTGGATGGGTGAGGCGCCGCATCCGGTGGCTTGCGCGACCACCTTCTCCCCCGGAGGGGAGAAGGATTTTAGTGTCACGCCCGCTTCATCGCGGCGTCGACTGACCAGACGCCCGGGCCGGCGAAGCCGAGGTAGAGGAAGACCCAGCAGTACAGGGCCGCCAGCTCACCCTTGTTGACCAGGGGATAGAGGCCGCCGGGGGCGTGGAACTGGAAATAGGCCACGGCCATCATGCCGGACAGGAGGATCGCCACCGGGCGGGTGAATAGGCCCAGAACGATCAGGGCGCCGCCGACCAGTTCGAGCACGCCGCCGACGCCCATCTGGGACGCGATGTCGAACGGCCCCATGGCCTCGGCAGGGAAGCCGAAAATCTTCTGCGTACCGTGCTGCATGAACATGAGGCCGCTGACGATACGCAGGCCCGACAGGACCTTGGACGCGTGCGGATTAAGCGTGGATGCGAGATCCATGTTGGAGTCTCCCCCTCTGCGACTCCCCGGTGGAGCCATGAGGGCAGTCTGCAACCTAGGCTGTGACAGTCAAGGGGCGGGTTAAGCCGCCTCTTCCAGCTCGACCATCTGCTGGATCAGGACGTAGTCGGTCTTGCCTGTGCCCAGCACCGGGATTTCCTGCACGCGCATGATCTTCTTGGGCACCGCCAGATCGGGGGCGCCGTGCTCTTTCGCCCATTGCGCCAGGCGGGTGTTGTCGGCGTCGCGGCGGTCGGTGACCAGGACCAGTTTCTCGCCCTTGCGCGCATCCCGGATGGAGATGACGGCGTGGCGGCTGTCGGGCCAGACGGCGCTGGCCAGACCCTCGACGGCGGTCAGGCTGACCATCTCGCCGCCGATCTTGGCGAAGCGCTTGGCGCGGCCGAGGATCGAGACGTAGCCGTCCTTGTCGATGTCGACGATGTCGCCGGTGTCGTGCCAGCCGCCGGCCAGCGGCTCGATGACTTCAGGATCATCGGCCGACAGATAGCCCTGCATCACGTTCGGCCCGCGCAGGAACAGGCGGCCGCCGTCGCTGATGCCGTCCACCGGATCGATGCGCCATTCCATGCCCGGCAGCATCTGGCCCACGGTGCCGGGGCGGTTGCGGTCGGGATGGTTCACGGCGACCACGGGGGCGGCCTCGGTCGCGCCATAGCCCTCCAGCAGCTTCAGGCCGTGGAACTTGGTGTTGTAGAGGTGATAGGTCTCGTCGCGCACCTTCTCCGCGCCGGCGACCACGAACTCCAGCGTCGCGAAATCGTCGGGCGAGGCCACCCGCGCCCACTGGTTCAGGAAGGTGTCGGTGGCGAACAGGATCGACGCCTTGATCTCGGGCAGCAGTTCGACGATCTGCTTGGCGTGCAGGGGCGAGGGATACTGGAACGCCTTCAGGCCCCGCAGCAGCGGCAGCAGCACGCCGCCGGTCAGGCCGAAGCAGTGGAAGGTCGGCAGCGGGTTGAACAGCACCCATTCCGGCTTCAGCTCGATGTGCTGGGCCACCTGACGGCAGTTGGCGACCAGGTTCGCCTGGCTGAGCACCACGCCCTTGGGCGCGCCGAAGCTGCCGGAGGTGAACAGGATCACGCCCGGCGACGACGGCTGGGTCTTCACCCGGAAGTTCCTGGGGAACATGCCGGCCATCAGGCCGAACAGCTTGTCCGGCAGGCCGATGGTCTTGCGCACGTCGTCCAGCCAGACGATCTCGGCCACCGTGCCGAGGGCGTTCATCAGGTCGTCCAGCTTGGCCTGGGTGACGAAGCGCTTGGCCGACAGCACCTTGGTGACCCCGGCGGCCTTGATCGCGGCCTTCAGGTTCCGCTCGCCGGAGGTGAAGTTGAGCATCACCGGCACGCGGCCGAAGGCGTGCAGGCCGTAGTAGGTGATCACCACGCCGTTCGACGACGGCAGCAGCACGCCGACGCGCTCGCCCGCCGTGGTCATGTCGGCGATCTTCTTGCCCAGCACGAAGGCGGCGCGGATCACCCCGGTGTAGGTCAGCGGCTTGCGGTCGATGTCCTCGAGGATTTCCTTGTCGCCATAGGTGTCGCGCGCCGCGAGCAGGGCGTCGAAGATCGTGTCGTCGCCGGTCGACGGGGCCAGGGCTTCGCGCAAACGCATCCTCCTTCGGAGGGTCTGACGCCCTCTCGAGTTCAAGCTGACCAACCTAGAGCCGGGGCAGGCGATTGAAAAGACGCGTTACGTTGCGTGAACGGGCGGCCGCCTTGCCTTCCCGGCCCGGAAAGACGACATAGCGGCTTCAATCCCCGGAGCCGGCCCGCCCTCGATGGTCAATCTCATCGACACCCTGAAGACCTCGCCGGCCGCCCTGCGTCACCCGGAGAAGCAGAACCGCCCGGAAAGCGTCGTGCTGAAGAAGCCCGACTGGCTGCGGGTCAAGGCGCCGGGGTCTGGGCAATACAACGCCACCCGCGCCATCGTGAAGGACAAGGGCCTCGTCACCGTTTGCGAGGAGGCGGCCTGTCCCAACATCGGCGAATGCTGGAGCCAGAAACACGCCACCCTGATGATCATGGGCGACACCTGCACACGGGCCTGCGCCTTCTGCAATGTGAAGACCGGCCTGCCGCAGCCGCTGGACCCGGAAGAACCGGCCAAGGTCGGTCTGGCCGTCCGCGAGATGGGCCTGAACCACGTGGTCATCACCTCGGTCGACCGCGATGACGTGTCGGACGGCGGCGCCGCCCACTTCGCGGAGGTGGTGCGCCAGATCCGCCTCCAGGCGCCGAACACCACGATCGAGATCCTGACGCCCGACTTCCTGCGCAAGGACGGCGCGGCCGAGGTGATGATCGACGCCACGCCGGACGTGTTCAACCACAACCTGGAGACCGTGCCGCGGCTGTATCTGAAGATCCGGCCCGGCGCCCGCTACTTCCACTCGCTGCGCCTGCTGCAGATGGTCAAGGAGCGCGACCCCAACCAGTTCACCAAGTCCGGCATCATGGTCGGCCTGGGCGAGACCAAGGAAGAGGTCATGCAGGTGATGGACGACATGCGCTCGGCGAACGTCGACTTCATCACCATCGGCCAGTACCTGCAGCCGACCCGCAAGCACGCCGCTATCGAACGTTTCGTGACCCCGGAAGAGTTCAAGGCGTACGAGGCCATAGCCCGGGCCAAGGGCTTCCTGATGGTGTCGTCGTCGCCCCTGACGCGCAGCTCGCACCACGCCGGCGACGACTTCGCCCGGCTGAGAGCCGCGCGGCTGGCGCAGACGGGCCGCTGAGCCCCGCTTGGCCGTCCACCGTGTCACCCGCATCCTTCCCTATACGCCGGACCAGTTGGCCGTGCTGGTGGCCGACGTGCGCGCCTATCCGGACTTCGTGCCGTGGGTGACGTCGATGCGGACGTGGAATGCGCGGGAAGAAGCGCCGGGCGTGGACCTGCTGGACGCCGAGGCGGGCGTCGGCTTCTCCTTCCTGAAGGAGCGGTTTTCGACCTGGGTGCGGCATGACAGGAATGCGCCGGCCGTCGAGGTCGGGCTGATCCGCGGGCCGTTCCGGTCGCTGAAGAACCGATGGGAGTTTCACCCGGTCGCTGGCGGCACGCGGGTCGAGTTCATGATCGACTTCGCCTTCAAGTCGCGGCTGCTGGACGGGATGCTGCACGCCAATTTCGACCGGGCGGTCAACGCCCTGATCCGCTGCTTCGAGACCGAGGCGGCGCGGCGGTACGGCCCGAAATGAGCTTCGACTTCGACGCCGTGGTCGTGGGGGCCGGGGCCGTGGGTCTCGCCTGCGGCCGGGCGCTGGCGAAGCGGGGCCTGTCGGTGCTGGTTCTGGAGCGCGAGGCGCACATCGGCCAGGGCGTGTCGTCGCGGAACAGCGAGGTCATCCACGGCGGTCTCTACTACCCGACCGGATCGCTGAAGGCCCGGTTCTGCGTCGAGGGGCGGCGGGCGCTGTATGAGTTCCTCGACAGCCACAAGGTCGACTACCGCAAATGCGGCAAGCTGGTCGTGGCGACGGATGAGGCTGAGGTCGCGCGCGTCGAAGCGATTTTTGAACAGGGCGTCACCAACGGCGTCGAGGGATTGGATCACCTGACAGGCGCGCAGGCGCGGGCGCTGGAGCCGACGCTGAACGCCCATGCGGCCATCCTGTCGGCCGAGAGCGGGGTGTTCGACAGCCACGGCTACATGCTGGCCCTGCAGGGCGAGATCGAGGACGCGGGCGGATCGGTCGTGGTCTCGACGCCTTTCGAGCGGGCTGAACGGCTGCCGGGCGGCGGTTTCCGCATCACGGCAGGCGGGGAGGGCGGCGCGACGCTGACGACCGGTCTGCTGGTCACCGCGCCGGGCTTGCAGGCGCAGGCTGTGGCGGGACTGATCGACGGCTATCCGGCGGAGCGCATCCCGGCCGGGCACTTCGGCAAGGGCGTCTATTTCCGGCTGAGCGGCAAGGCGCCGTTCGAGCGGCTGATCTATCCGCCGCCGATCCCCGGCGCGCTGGGCACCCACTACCGGCGGGACCTGGGCGGGCAGGCCGTGTTCGGGCCGGACCTGGAGTATGTGTCAGCGGAAGACTACTCCGTAGATCCGGCCAAGCGGGATGAGTTCGTCAGCTATATCCGCCGCTTCTGGCCGAGTGTTGAGGCGGAACGCCTGACGCCCGACTACGCCGGCATCCGGCCCAAGCTGCACGGTCCGGGCGAGCCGCAGCCGGATTTCCAGCTGCACGGCGCGGATGTGCATGGGATCGAGGGGCTGGTGGCGCTGTTCGGGATCGAGAGCCCCGGGCTGACGAGCTCGCTGGCCATCGGCAAAGCCGTGGCGGGGATGCTGGCATGAGCGAGATCGCGATCCGGCCGGCCGGCGCCGGTGACTTGGCCGCCCTGCATGGGCTGGTGGAGGGCGCCTATCGCGGCGACAGCGCCCGGCGCGGCTGGACGCATGAGGCCGACCTGCTGGACGGCCAACGGACGGATGTGGAGGCCCTGACCGAGCTGCTGGCCGATCCCACACAGTCGGTGCTGGCGGCCGAGGCCGGCGGCGACCTGATCGGCTGTGTCTGCATCACCGACAAGGGGCAGGGGACAACCTATCTCGGGATGTTGTCGGTCGATCCGGCGCGGCAGTCGGGCGGACTGGGGCGTCGGCTGGTGCGGGCGGCGGAGGATACAGCCATGACCCGGTTCGGCGCCGACCGTATGGAGATGACAGTCATCCACAGCCGGGGCGAGTTGATCGCATGGTACGAGCGGCTGGGCTACGCCGCGACCGGCGAGCGGCGACCGTTTCCGATGGGAGACGTGCGGTTCGGCCTGCCAAAGGCGACGGACTTGACCTTCTTGGTGCTGGCCCGGGACCTGGGCTGATGCGGATCGTCACTGAACGACTGGTGCTGCGCACGGCCGAGCCGGGCGACGTGGAGGCGATGCACGCGGTGCTGTCGGACGCGCGCGCCATGACCTGGTGGTCCAGCCTGCCGCACGAGACGCGGGATCAGACCGAGGCCTGGCTGGCCGGGATGATCGCCAACGGGCCGGACCAGCCCGACTTCGTCATCGAGAAGGACGGCCAGGTGATCGGCAAGGCCGGGTTCTGGAAGCTGCCGGAGGTGGGCTACATCCTGCATCCCGATCACTGGGGACAGGGGCTGGCGCGCGAGGCTGTGGGGGCGGCCATCGACCACGTCTTCGGCACGACGGACCTTGAGGACCTGGCCGCCGACGTCGATCCGGAGAATGCCGCCTCGATTCGGTTGCTGGAGAGGCTGGGATTCGTCAAAACCGGCTTTGCTGAGCGCACCTGGTGCATCGGCGGCGCCTGGAAAGACAGCGTCTACTATGGACTTTCGCGGTCGGACTGGATTGCGCGCCGTCAGGCTTGAACTCTCCGGCCGGTTCAGGCATAAGCCCGCGCTCGCTGGCGGCTCTTCCGAGGGCCGCCGCTGTTGTTTTCGCGCCTTCGCCGGCGCCGCCTTAGAATACGAGAAGAGACGGACATGGCCGTTCCGAAGCGCAAAGTATCGCCCTCGCGTCGCAATATGCGCCGCGCCCACGACTCGCTGGGGACCAACCCCTACACCGAGGACAAGGACACGGGCGAGCTGCGCCGCTCGCACCACATCGACCTGAAGACCGGCACCTATCGCGGCCGCCAGGTCCTGACGCCCAAGGAAGACTAGGCCTTCAAGGCCGTCACCGGCGGACTGAAAAATAACGGCGCGCGGTTCGACCGCGCGCCGTTTTCATGCGTTGTGCTTCCCGAAAGCTTCACCGGGAGAGCCCCATGATCCGCACCCTAGCCCTTGTTTCCATGACCGTCCTGACGCTGGCGGCCTGCCAGCAGCCGGCTGAGCCGGCGCCTGCGCCGACCGAACCGCCTGTCACCACGCCGACGCCGCCGGTCGATGCGAACGCCTTGACCGCCGAAGGGTGGGGACCGCTGCGCATCGGCATGACGCTGGCCGAGATCACAGCGGTCCTGGGACCGGACGCCGATCCCAAGGCGGTCGGCGGGGCCGATCCCGCGGCCTGCGATCAGTTCCGGCCCGAGCGCGCGCCCGAGGGCATGCTGCTGATGGTCGAGCAGGGCAGGCTGACCCGCATCTCCATAGGCCGGGCCAACACCCTGAAGACCGACCGCGGCTTCGGCCTGGGCGACAGCGCCGCCGCGATCAAGACCGCTTACGGCGCCGCGGCCGTCGCCACACCGCACAAATATCAGGACGCACCGGCCGAATACATCACGGCCTGGAGCGGCGCCGCGCCGACGCCGGACACGCCGACGCCGGATACTGCGCGAGGCATCGTCTATGAGATCGGCGGGGAGGGGACCGTCACGGCCATCCACGCCGGCGGGCCTTCGATCCAGTACGTCGAGGGCTGCTCCTAAGCATACGCCCACCGGAAACCGCGAGGGGTTCCGGTGGGAGGGCGTTGGCGATTCGGCGGGGGTTGCGCTAGACCCCCGCCACACTCTTTCTCATCGCCGAAAGCCGCCGCCATGACCGACATCGCCGACATCGTCGCCCGCCAGATCCTCGACAGCCGGGGCAACCCGACGGTGGAGGTGGATGTGACGCTGGAGGACGGCAGCTTCGGCCGCGCCGCCGTGCCCTCGGGCGCTTCCACCGGCGCGCACGAGGCTGTCGAGCTGCGCGACGGCGACAAGGACATGTGGGGCGGCAAGGGCGTGCAGAAGGCTGTCGACGCCGTCAACGGCGAGATTTTCGACGCCCTGTCCGGCATGGACGCCGAGGACCAACGCCGCATTGACGAGGCCCTGATCGGGCTCGACGGCACCGAGAACAAGGGCCGGCTGGGCGCCAACGCCATCCTGGGCGTCAGCCTGGCCTGCGCCAAGGCCAGCGCGGTCAGCTCGAACCTGCCGCTGCACCGTTACCTCGGCGGCGTCTCGGCGCGCATCCTGCCGACCCCGATGATGAACATCATCAACGGCGGGGCCCACGCCGACAATCCGATCGACATCCAGGAGTTCATGATCCTGCCGACCGGGGCCGAGACCTTCTCGGACGCCCTTCGGATGGGCGCCGAGATCTTCCACGCCCTGCGCAAGCAGCTGAAGGACGCCGGCCACAACACCAACGTCGGCGACGAGGGCGGCTTCGCCCCCAACCTGGCCTCGGCCGAGGAGGCGCTGAGCTTCATCACCCGCGCGGGCCAGGCGGCCGGCTATCTGGCGGGCGAGGACTTCCATCTCGGCCTCGACGTCGCCGCGACCGAGTTCTTCAAGGACGGCAAGTACGTGATGGCGGGCGAGGGCAAGACCTTCGACCAGGACGGCATGGTCGGCTACCTCGCCGACCTGTGCGCCCGCTTCCCGATCGTGAGCATCGAGGACGGCTGCGCCGAGGATGACTTCGACGGCTGGAAGCTGCTGACCGACCGCCTGGGCGACCGGGTCCAGATCGTCGGCGACGACCTGTTCGTCACCAACCCCGCCCGCCTGGCCGCCGGCATCGGCGAGGGTTTGGCCAACTCGATCCTGATCAAGGTCAACCAGATCGGCACGCTTTCGGAGACGCTGGATGCGGTCGATATGGCCCACCGCGCCGGCTACACGGCCGTCATGAGCCACCGCTCGGGCGAGACCGAGGATGCGACCATCGCCGACCTGGCGGTCGCCACCAACTGCGGACAGATCAAGACCGGCTCGCTGGCCCGCTCGGACCGCACGGCCAAGTACAACCAGCTGTTGCGCATCGAAGAGATGCTGGGCGACCAGGGCGCCTATTTCGGCGACGGGATGCTGTTGAAATAAAGAGGGTTAACGGACGAACCTGTTACGGCTCAGCTAGGTTTTGTTAGGCATTTTCGGGCACGTTTAAGCAACTTTGTATTCGCTCAGAAGGAGCGTCCCAAGTGCTTGAACGGATGAAGCCGTACGCCCTGTCCGCCTTTCTGCTGCTGCTCGTCGGCTATCTCGGCGTTCAGGCCCTGACGGGCGAGCGGGGACTCCTGAGCGGCGGCGAACGCGCCGCGCTGCTGGAGGCGCGCGAAACTCAGCTGGAAGCCTTGACGGAAGAGCGCCGGGACCTTGAGGTCCGCGTCCGCTATCTGCGTACCGACAGCCTGTCGCGCGACCTGCTGGAAGAGCGGGCCAGGGCGGTGCTGGGCTTCAGCGACCCGCGCGACTATGTGATCCGCATCGCGCATCAGCCTGCGGCCCCGGCCAAACCCCGCAAGTCCTGAACTTTCGTTACAGCTTGACCGGCGCGCTTTGCGTTTCGGGAACGAAGGCTGCTAAAGCCCCCTTTCCGTAACGATAAGAGGCCTGCCGGACCACGGCGGCCCAGCCCGGAGACGCCGGATGGCGAAAGCCCCCGCCAAGAACGCACCGAAGACAATTCCCAACACGCCTGCGGCCTCGAAAGAGGACCTGCTGCGCTTCTACCGCGAGATGGTGCTGATCCGCCGTTTCGAGGAGCGCGCGGGCCAGCTGTACGGCATGGGCCTGATCGGCGGCTTCTGCCACCTGTACATCGGCCAGGAGGCCGTGGCTGTGGGCGTGCAGGAGAGCGTGCGCCAGGGCCACGACAAGATCATCACAGGCTACCGCGACCATGGCCACATGCTGTGCGCCGGCATGGACCCGAAAGAGGTCATGGCCGAGCTTACCGGCCGCATCGGCGGTTCGTCCAAGGGCAAGGGCGGGTCGATGCACATGTTCGACACCGCCACGGGCTTCTACGGCGGACATGGCATCGTCGGGGCGCAGGTGGCGCTGGGCACCGGCCTGGCCTTCGCCGGGCGCTATCGCGGTGATGACTCGGTCGCCTTCGTCTATTTCGGCGACGGGGCCTCGAACCAGGGCCAGGTCTACGAGAGCTTCAACATGGCCCAGCTGTGGAAGCTGCCGGCCATCTACATCATCGAGAACAACCAGTACGCCATGGGGACCAGCATCGAGCGCTCGTCCTCGACGACCGAGCTGTATCAACGCGGCTCCAGCTTCGGCATCCCCGGCGAACAGGTCGACGGCATGGACGTTCTGGCCGTGCGGGACGCCGTGGCACGGGCTGTCAAGCGCGCCCGCGAGGGCGGCGGCCCCTTCATCCTGGAGATGAAGACCTACCGCTATCGTGGCCATTCCATGAGCGATCCGGCCAAATACCGCGCCAAGGAAGAGGTCGACGAGGTCAAGAAGACCCGCGACCCCATCGACCATGTGAAGATGCTGCTGGAGCAGGCCAAGGCCACCGAGGACGAGATCAAGGCCATCGACAACGAGGTCAAGGTCATCGTCGCCGAAGCGGTCCAGTTCGCCCAGGAAAGCCCGGAGCCGGACCCGTCCGAGCTCTACACCGACGTCTACGTGGAGGCCTGATCCGTGACCGACATTCTGATGCCGGCGCTGTCCCCCACGATGGAAGAGGGCACGCTGACCAAGTGGCACATCAAGGCGGGGGACGTCGTCTCCGCCGGCCAGGTGATCGCCGAGATCGAGACCGACAAGGCGACCATGGAGGTCGAGGCCGTCGACGAGGGCGAGGTGCTTGAAATCCTCGTCGCCGAGGGCAGCGAGAACGTGAAGGTCAACACGCCGATCGCGCGGTTGGCCGGCGAGGCCGGAGCCGCCGCGCCCGCGCCGAAGGCCGATGCGCCCGTCGCATCATCCGGCGAGCCGGAGAAGGCCCCCGCGCCGGTCGCCGCCGCGCCCAAGGTGGAGCTGCGTGATCCGGAGCTTCCGGCCGGCGCCAAGCTGGTCAAGACCACCATCCGTGACGCCCTGCGCGACGCCATGGCGGAAGAGATGCGCCGCGACGAGGGCGTGTTCCTGATCGGCGAAGAGGTCGCCCAGTACCAGGGCGCCTACAAGGTCAGCCGCGAGCTGCTGCAGGAGTTCGGCGACAAACGCGTCGTGGACACCCCGATCACCGAGCATGGCTTCGCCGGTCTGGGCGTCGGGGCGGCGATGGCGGGGCTGAAGCCCATCGTCGAGTTCATGACCTTCAACTTCGCCATGCAGGCCATCGACCACATCATCAACTCGGCGGCCAAGACGCTGTACATGTCGGGCGGCCAGATCCGTGCCAGCATCGTCTTCCGCGGCCCCAACGGCGCCGCCAGCCGCGTCGGCGCCCAGCACAGCCAGGACTATTCCGCCTGGTACGCCCAGATCCCGGGCCTGAAGGTCATCGCGCCCTATGACGCCGCCGACGCCAAGGGCCTGATGAAGGCGGCGATCCGCGATCCGAACCCCGTGGTCTTCCTCGAGCACGAGATGATGTACGGGCTGGAATTCGACGTGCCCGATGTCGAGGACTGGGTCGTGCCGATCGGCAAGGCCAAGGTCCGCCGTGAGGGGACCGACGTGACCATCACCGCCCACAGCCGCATGGTCGGCTTCGCGCTGCAGGCCGCCGAACAGCTGGCCGGGGAGGGGATCAGCTGCGAGGTCGTCGACCTGCGCACCCTGCGTCCGCTGGACAGCGACACCATCATCGAGAGCGTCAAGAAGACCAGCCGTCTGGTCTCGGCCGAGGAAGGCTGGGGCCCCATGGGCGTCGGCGCCGAGGTCGTGGCCCGGGTGATCGAGCACGCCTTCGACTATCTCGACGCCCCGCCGCTGCGGGTGCACCAGGAAGATGTGCCGCTGCCCTACGCCGCGAACCTGGAAGCGCTGTCGCTGCCGGGCGTGGACAAGATCGTGGCCGCCGTGAAGCAGGTGATGGCATGAGCGAAGCCCCCGAGTTCCAGCTGACCCTGCCCGACAGCGTCGCGGCCGATCCGGACGCCGTCGAGATCATCCGCATCTGGTGGTCGAAGGGCGAACCGGTCATGTCGATCAAGCCGGCCTTCAACGATCCCGCCCAGTTCGGCCAGGTCCTGGCCATGGCCGCCCGGCACATGGCCCACGGCTATGCCGTCCGCCACGGGCACGACGAGAAGCAGGTCTACAACCGCATCCTCGAAGGCTTCTCGCTGGTGCTGAGGGGCCCCGGGGTCGAAACCGTCGTCGAGGGAACGGAGCAATGACCGACATCCTGATGCCGGCCCTGTCGCCGACGATGGAAGAAGGCGTGCTGGCCAAGTGGCACGTGAAGGTCGGCGACGTGGTCAAGGCCGGCGACGTCATCGCCGAGATCGAGACTGACAAGGCGACCATGGAGGTCGAGGCCGTCGACGAGGGCGAGGTCACCGACATCCTGGTGGCCGAGGGCTCCGAAGGCGTGAAGGTCAACACCCCCATCGCCCGCCTGAAGGACGAGGGCGGCGCGGCCGCTCCGGCCAAGGCTGAACCCGCCAAGGCCCCGACCGCCGCACCCGCTGCGTCCGCCAACCGCGGATCGGCTCAGGCCGCGCCCGCCCCGGCGCCTCAGGCTGTTGCCGCCCCATCGCCGGCGAAGGCCGACGGCGAACGCGTCTTCGCCTCACCGCTGGCCCGCCGCATCGCCGCGCAGAACGGCGTGGACCTGAAGGCCGTCAAGGGCACCGGCCCGCACGGCCGCATCGTCAAGCGCGACGTCGAGGGCGTGAAGGGGGGAACCTCCGCGCCCGCCGCATCGGCCGCTCCAAAGGGCGAGGCGCGCCAGGTGCTGTCGCTTGAGCAGCAGGGCATCCCGGTCGGCAGCTACGACCTCATCCCGCTGGACGGCATGCGCAAGGCCATCGCGCGGCGCTTGACCGACAGCTTCCGCGACGTGCCGCACTTCCCCCTGACCATCGACTGCGAGATCGACGGCCTGCTGGCCGCCCGGGTCAAGGTCAATGCGATGCTGGAGAAGGACGGGATCAAGGTCTCGGTCAACGACTTCGTCATCAAGGCCAGCGCCATGGCCCTGAAGGCTGTGCCGGAGGCCAACGCCAGCTACAGCCCCGAAGGCATCGCCATGCACCACAACGCCGACGTGGCGATGGCGGTGGCGATCGACGGCGGCCTGATCACCCCGATTATCCGCAAGGCCGAGACCAAGACCCTGTCGCAGATCGCGACGGAGTCCAAGGATCTGGCCAAGCGCGCCCGCGACCGCAAACTGAAGCCGGACGAGTTCCAGGGCGGCACCTTCAGCGTGTCCAACCTGGGCATGTTCGGCATCAAGGCCTTCGCCTCGATCATCAACGAGCCCCAGGGCGCGATCATGAGCGTGGGGGCAGGGGAGCAGCGCCCGGTCGTGAAGAACGGCGCCCTGGCCGTCGCCACCGTGATGACCGTCACCCTGACCTGCGATCACCGCGTGGTGGACGGCGCCATCGGCGCAAAATTCCTGCAGGTCTTCAAGGCGATGATCGAAGATCCTGTGACGATGCTGGCTTAAGGGATCAGACCGTGGCTGAATTCGACCTCATCGTCATCGGCTCGGGCCCCGGCGGATACGTCGCCGCCATCCGCGCCAGCCAGCTGGGCCAGAAGGTCGCGATCGTCGAGCGCGAGGCACTGGGCGGCATCTGCCTGAACTGGGGCTGCATCCCCACCAAGGCCCTGCTGAAGTCCGGCGAGAAATACGAGAGCCTGTCGCACCTGAAGGACTACGGCCTGTCTGCGGACAAGGTCGGCTTCGATTTCGACGCCATCATCCAGCGTTCACGGGGCGTCGCCGCCACCATGAACAAGGGCGTCACCTATCTGATGAAGAAGAACAAGATCGAGGTCATCGAGGGCTCGGCGAAGCTGGAGAAGGGCGCAGGCGCTCCGAAGGTCGTCATCGCGCTCAAGGCCGGCGGCTCGCGCACGGTCGAGGCGAAGACGGTCATGCTGGCCGTCGGCGCCCGCGCCAAGGCCATCCCGCAGATCGGCCTTGAGGCCGACGGCGACCGCATCTGGGCCTATCGCGAGGCCATGGCGCCGAAGACAATGCCGGCGTCGATCGTGGTGATCGGATCGGGCGCCATCGGCATCGAGTTCGGCAGCTTCTACCGCGCCCTTGGCTGTGAAGTGACCGTGGTCGAGGCCGTCGACCGCATTATGCCGGTCGAGGACGAGGAGGTGTCCAAGGCCGCGCAGAAGTCGTTCGAGAAGCGCGGCATCAAGTTCCGCGTCGGAGCCAAGGTCACCGGTGTCAAGAAGGGCGGGAAGGGCGTGCAGGTCGCCATTGAGGCCGGCGGAAAGGCCGAGACCCTGGAGGCCGAGGTCTGTATTTCGGCGGTCGGCATCACCGCCAACACCGACGGCATCGGGCTGGAGGCGCTGGGTGTGAACATGGACCGCGGCCATATCGTCATCGACGGCCACTGCCAGACCAATGTGAAGGGCCTGTACGCCATCGGCGACTGCGCCGGCGCGCCCTGGCTGGCACACAAGGCCAGCCACGAAGGCATCCACGCCGCCGAGCACATCGCGGGCTACAAGACGCCCAACGTCCATTCGCCCATCGCCGGCTGCACCTACGCCCAGCCCCAGGTCGCCTCGGTCGGCATCACCGAGCAGGGGGCCCGCGAGGCCAAACGTGAGGTCAAGATCGGCCGCTTCCCGTTCCGCGTGAACGGCAAGGCCGTGGCCGCCGGCGATATCGACGGCTTCGTGAAGGTCATCTTCGACGCGAAGACGGGGGCCCTGATCGGCGCCCACATGATCGGCCACGAGGTCACCGAGATGATCCAGGGCTACGTCACCGCCATCGCCATGGAAGCGACCGAGGAAGACATCCACGGCATTGTCTATCCGCACCCGACGATGTCGGAGGCGATGCATGAGGCCGCGCTGGACGCCTATGGGCGGGTGATCCACATCTAGGCCTTGCACAGCTCGGCCATGCGGCGTCGAATGGGCGAATGAGAGCCCTGACGCACCGTGAAACCCATCTCGTCTCTCGCGTCGGATGGATGCGGGCGGCCGTCCTCGGCGCCAACGACGGGATCGTTTCCACGGCCAGCCTGATCGTCGGCGTCGCCGCCGCAGGGTCGTCCAAGAGCGCCGTGATCGTGGCCGGGGTGGCCGGGCTGGTCGCCGGCGCCCTGTCCATGGCGGCCGGCGAGTATGTCTCGGTCAGCTCCCAGTCGGACACTGAAAAGGCCGATCTGGCCCGGGAGGCGGCCGAGCTTCAGGCCAGCCCCGAGGCCGAGCACGCCGAACTGGCGGGCATCTATGTCAGCAGAGGACTGACGCCGGACCTGGCAGGCCAGGTGGCGACACAGTTGATGGCCAGCGACGCCCTGGGCGCCCACGCGCGGGACGAACTGGGCATCTCGGAAATCACCACGGCGCGGCCGATCCAGGCGGCCCTGACGTCGGCGGCGACCTTTGCGGTGGGCGCGGCGGCGCCGCTGGCGACCGTGGCTCTGACGCCCGTGGACTGGATGGCCCCGGCTGTCAGCGCGTCATCGCTGATCTTTCTGGCGGCGCTCGGCGGGCTGGGGGCACAGGCGGGCGGCGCCGCCATGCTCAAGCCTGTGACGCGCGTCGTGTTCTGGGGCGCTGTAGCCCTGGCGGTGACCGCCGGCATCGGCAGGGTGTTCGGCGTGGTCGCCTGAACCGCACGACCTATTTATCGCCTAAGATATATTATGCGAAATTAGATTGCTGCTAAAGGGCGATACGGGCGGTCCAGCCATCATGAGCGATCTCGACGTTGGCCGGAACTTCCGCCACCAGCGTGTTGTAATCCATGTCGATATGCAGATTAGTCAGCACGGCGCGTTTGACGTCGGCGCGGGCGATCCAGTCCAGCGTCCGGTCCAGATGCGCGTGCGTCGGATGCGGCAGATAGCGCAGCGCATCGACGATCCAGAGGTCGCAGCCGCGCACGGCCTCCAGCGCCGCTTCGTCCAGATCTGACACGTCGCTTGAGTATGCGACGCCGCCGATGCGGTAGCCGACCGAGCGGATCGGCCCGTGGGCCTGGTCGAAGGTCACGACGGAAATGTCGCCGCCGGGACCGCTGACGCTCCAGGGCTGGCCGTGCGGTGGAATGAGGCGGCCCTCCAGCAGCGCCGGATAGCCCTCATGACTGTCGAAGATGTAGGGAAACCGGCCCCGCAGCGCGGTTTCAGTCGCCGCGTCCATCCAGGCCGGGATGCGTTTGCGGGCCCGCATGACGAAGACGCGCAGGTCGTCGATGCCGTGGGTCTGGTCGGCGTGGTCGTGGGTGTAGAGCACAGCGTCGATGGCCTTGACCTCCGCTGACAGCATCTGCTGGCGCAGGTCCGGCGAGGTGTCGATCAGGGCCGTGGTGACGCCGTCGGGCCCATGGCGGCGGATCAGGGCCGAACAGCGCGTGCGGCGGTTCCTCGGCTCGGCCGGATCGCAGGCGCCCCAGTCGCCGTCCCCACGCGGCACCCCGCCCGACGAACCGCAGCCGAGGATGGTCACCTCCAAGGTCATCGGTCGGGCCTCGGGATGCGGTCGAACAGGCTGAAGAAGGCGTCGGTCGTGCGGCGGTCCGCCTCCTCCGCCGACCAGCCGCGGATCTCCGCCAGCTTCTCCAACACGTGGCCGATCCAGGCCGGCTCGTTGCGGCGCCCCCGGTGTGGCACAGGCGCCAGATACGGGCAGTCGGTCTCGACGATGATGCGGTCCGCGGGCATGGCGCGGATGACCGTCCGCACATCCTCGGCCGCCTTGAAGGTGGCGATGCCGGAAACCGAGAACCACGCGCCGAGTTTCGCTGCTGTTTCAGCTAGTTCCGGCCCGCTGGTGTAGCAATGCATCAGCAGTTTGAACGCCCCGCGCGCGTGTTCCTCTGTCAGGATATCGGCCATCACATCGTCAGCCTCGCGCGTGTGGACCACCAGCGGCAGGCCGATCTCGCGCGCCGCCTTGATGTGCTCCCTGAACACCGCCGCCTGCACGTCGCGAGGGCTGAGATCATAGTGGAAGTCGAGGCCGCATTCGCCGATGCCCACCACGCGCGGACGCTGGGCCAGCGCCACAAGATCGGCCGCCGTCATGGCCGTGTGGTCTTTCGCTTCATGCGGATGGGCGCCGACGGTGCACCAGATGTCGGGGTGCGCCATGGCCAGGGCGTGGGTGGCCTCAAAGGTCGACAGCTTGTCCGATATTTCGACCATCAGGCCGACTCCGGCGGCGCGAGCCCGGTCGATGACGGCGTCGCGGTCCTCGTCGAACTGCGGCGCGTGCAGATTGACGTGGCTGTCGATCAGCATCAGCCGCGCGTCCGCGCCAGATCGGCCAGCGCGCCCTGAAGTGCGTCGCCGCGGTCCATGTTCAGCCCCGCCGTACGGTCGGGCAGATCGCTGAGGCGGGTCCACAGCTCGGCCCAGCGCGCGCCGTCCCCCGCCGGCGCCTCGACCGCGCGGGTCTTCACCGCCGCCAGCAGCCGGTCCAGCACCATGTCGAACTTCGCCTGCCCCTCCCCGCCCCGGAAGGTGTCGGCCATCGCCAGTTGCTCGGCACGGTCCCCGGTCGGCGCATCGACCCAGCCGCGCACCAGGGCGTCCAGCTCCAGCGTCGCGGCGGTGGACAGGTTCAGGGCCGCGCCGGGCGAGCCGCCCGCCATGCCTGCGATCCGCGCGGCCTCCGCATCATCCAGACCCGTGCGCGACCGCACCAGATCGGCCAGGGCCGCCTCGGGCCAGACAGGGAAGGCCAAGCGACGGCAGCGCGAGCGGATGGTGGCGAGCAGCCGACCGGGCGCATGGGTCACCAGGAACAGCACGCCACGTTCCGGCGGCTCTTCAAGTATCTTCAGCAAGGCGTTGGCTGCGTTGATGTTCAGGTCGTCAGCGGCGTCGACGATGGCGACACGATATTCGGCCTGTGACGGGCTCTTGGAGAAGAACTCCGGCAGGTCGCGGGCCTGATCGACCGAGATGGACTTCTTCGTCTTGCCGCCCTCGACGAGGCGTTCCAGCACCAGCAGGTCAGGATGGGACTGGGCCGAGACCAGACGGCTGACCGGATCGTCGGGCCGAGTGCCCAGCGGTCCCCGTCCGGCGTCCGGCGCGGCGCCCAGCAACCGGCGCGCGGCGCGATAAGCGAAGGTGGCCTTGCCCGACCCCTCAACCCCGCACAGCAGCCAGGCGTGGTGCAACCGCCCGCGGTCCATCGCGTCGACGAACGCCGCCTCGGCGGCCGCGTCGGGGATCAGATCGAAGCGGTCGCGCGGATGCTCGCTCATCCCAGGCGGTCCTGAACGGCGGCCCAGACCCGCGTCTCGACCGTGTCCTCGTCGCCGGCGGCGTCGATAATGACGCAGCGTTCGGGATGATCCCGAGCGATCTGCAGGAAGCCGTCACGCAGCCGCTGATGGAAGGCCAGACCCTTGGATTCGAACCGCACCTCGAACAGGCCGCGGCCGAAGGCGCGCTCCAGCCCAAGTTCGACCGGCAGGTCGAACACCAGCGTCAGGTCCGGCTGGTCGGCGCCGACGATGGCGGCGTCCAGCTGTTCGATGAAGTCCAGCGGCACGCCGCCGCCCGCGCCCTGATAGGCCCGGCTGGAATCGGCGAAGCGGTCGCACACGACCCACGACCCTGCATCCAGCGCCGGACGGATGGTGCGTTCCAGATGGTCGCTGCGGGCGGCGAACATCATCAGGGTCTCGGTGCGCGGCGACCAGCGCTCGGCCTCGCCGTTCAGAACCAGATTGCGGATGTCCTCGGCGCCCGGTGATCCTCCGGGCTCACGCGTCTGGGCCACCTCGTAGCCGAGGTCGCGCAGCCGCTGGACCAGCCGACGCGCCTGCGTCGACTTGCCGGTTCCTTCGCCGCCTTCAAGGGTGATGAATTTTCCACGGGTCACCGGCGCACAATGGCGTCCCGCCCGCGAACGGCAAGCCTCAGCCGCCGGATATCAACAGCGCGTCGGGATAGCCGCGCGCGATCACGGCCTGACGGCCCGCTTCGGCGCTGTTCGGATCGCCCCAAGGGCCGATGAGGACGCGGAACATGCGGCCCGAGGCGCCGTCGACCTGCTGCACCCGCGCCCGGTCGCCCAGACGGCCTGCGATTCGCTCGGCCGCGTTGCGCTGCGAGAAGGCGCCGGCCTGGACCCAGAAGACGCCGGTTTCGGCCCGGGCCGCCGCTTCAGGGGCCGAAGCCGCCGCATACTGGACTCCCGCGCCCACGCCGGTGCCGCCGCCGCGCGGGGCGAGGCCAAGATAGCGCACCCGCACCCGCCCAACGCCCTGCGACAGCAGGTCCAGCTGTTCCGCCGCCCCGCGCGACAGGTCGATGATCCGGTCGTCCACGAACGGTCCCCGGTCGTTGACGCGCAGCACGACGGTGCGGCCGTTGGCCAGGTTGGTGACCTCCACCAGACCCGGCAGGGGCAGGGTCTTGTGGGCGGCGCTGAGCCCATGCATGTCGAAGATCTCGCCGGTCGCCGTGGGCCGGCCGTTGAACTGGTCGCCGTACCAGGAGGCGATCCCGACCTCGTCATAGCCCGCGGCGTCCTGCATCGGCTGATACCAGCGGCCGCGCACCTGATAGGCGCGGGTCGTGCCTGACACGATCGGCGCGGGATTGGTCACCACGGGCCGCGCGGACGCCATGCCCGGTCTTGGCGATGCAGCGCCGCCGGCCGAGGCGCAGGCCGCCAGCAGCGACATGGCCGCCGCCACCATCATCAGCCTGATCGTTCGCCGTCCCATGGTCCGCTCGCCGCCTGAGTTCGAAATCAGGATGGCGTGGACATTTTCCTCTTTGGTTAACGGCAGGTTCCCCGCTATGCCCTCCCCGCCCGGCGATGCAGGGACAGGTGGCCGAGTGGTTTAAGGCAGCGGTCTTGAAAACCGCCGTAGGTGTGAGCCTACCGTGGGTTCGAATCCCACCCTGTCCGCCAGGCTCTTACGGTTCCTGACCGTGTTGCGAATGCGGATAACGGTAACGCTGTTCCGTGTTATGCAGTGCAGCATGGACGCGCTGGACTCCCTCTTCAAAAAGATCCGCTGCCTTTTCAAGGGCCATCGCTTCGTGGCGAGCCGGACCGAGGCCGACGTCGAGGTCTGCGTCCGCTGCCGTTTGCGTCGCAAACAGGCGGGCGGGCATGCGGGTCAGGCGCTGGCTACGCTTGAGCGGGATCCGCCGAACGGGCCCTAGACGCCGCGTTTGCCGATATGAGCGATGCCGAGGCCTTCGGCGATGCTCACCTGCCGATGACGCTCGAGATAGCCGGCGCGCTGATCGTCGGTGCGGCTGTCGTGGCAGCGGGGACAGTTGACGCCTTCGACATAGCGATCTGAGGCGCGATCTTCGGCGTTCAGCGGCATGCGGCATGCGCGGCACAGGCTGTGGCTCCCCGGCGCGAGTCCGTGGCCCACCGCGACACGCTCGTCGAAGACGAAGCACTCGCCGCGCCACAGACTTTCGGCCTCGGGGATGGTCTCGAGATAGCGCAGCACGCCGCCCTGCAGGTGATGCACGTCGGTGACGCCCTGGGCCTTCAGATACGCCGTCGCCTTCTCGCAGCGGATTCCGCCGGTGCAGTACATGGCGACCTTGGGCGGGCTCGGCCGGTCCAGCAGCGCCCGCCCCTCGGCCTCGTACCAGGCGGGGAAATCGCGGAAACTGCGCGTGTTCGGCTGCACCGCGCCCACAAAGGCGCCGACCGCGCCTTCATAATCGTTGCGGGTGTCGATCACGACCGTGTCGGGGTCCGAGATCAGGGCGTTCCAGTCCCCCGGCGTGACATAGGTTCCGGCGTCGTTTGGGTCGAGCCCCGGCTGGCCCATGGTCACGATCTCGGGCTTCACGCGGACCTTCAGCCGGTGGAACGGCATGGTCCGGGCGGTCGAGTATTTGACATCGGTGTCGGCGAAGCCCGGAAGGGCGCGCAGGCCGGTCAGGACCCGCTCCACCGCCGCATCAGGCCCGGCGATGGTCCCGTTCACGCCCTCATGCGCCACCAGAAGCGTGCCGCGCACTTCAGCGCCGCACAGGTCTTCCAGAAGGTCGCGCATCGCCGCCGGGTCTGGAACCGCGGCGAACCGGTAGAGGGCCGCGACCCGCAACATGCCTAGACCAGCCGGCTCTGCACCACGGCGGCGCCGATGAAGCTGGCGAACAGGGGGTGCGGCGCGAACGGGCGGCTCTTCAGTTCGGGGTGGTACTGAACGCCGATGAACCACGGATGGTCCGGCCGCTCGACCGTCTCGGGCAGGACGCCGTCGGGCGACAGGCCGGCGAAGACAAGTCCAGCCTTCTGCTCGATCGCCTCGCGGTAGTTGATGTTGACCTCATAGCGGTGGCGGTGCCGCTCGCTGATGGCGTTGGAGCCATAGATCTCGGCGATCTTCGATCCGGCCGCCAGCGTCGAGTCATAAGAGCCCAGCCGCATGGTGCCGCCCAGGTCGCCCCCCTGGGTTCGTAGCACCCGCTGGTTGCCCTGCGTCCACTCGGTCATCAGGCCGACGACCGGCTCGCTGGTCGGGCCGAACTCGGTGGACGACGCCTTGGGATAGCCGGCCAGGTTCCGCGCCGCCTCGATCACCGCCATCTGCATGCCGAAGCAGATGCCGAAATAGGGAATCTTGCGCTCGCGGGCGAAGCGGGCCGCCTCGATCTTGCCCTCGGCCCCGCGCTCGCCGAAGCCGCCGGGCACCAGCACCGCGTGGGCGTTCTGAAGCCGCGCCTCGCACGCCTCGCGGTCGCCCTCGAAAGTGTCGGCCTCGACCCAGTCGATGTTGACCTTGACGTTGTTGGCCACCCCGCCGTGCTGCAAAGCCTCGATCAGGGATTTGTAGGCGTCCTTCAGCACCGTGTATTTGCCGACCACGGCCACGGTGACCTCGCCGTCCGGGTGCAGGCGGCGGCGCGCGATCTCCTCCCACATCGCCAGGTCGGGCGCGGGCGCGTCAGACATGCCGAAGTGGGCCAGCACCTCCGCGTCCAGTCCCTGCGCGTGATAATCCAGCGGCACGGCGTAGATGTCGGCGCTGTCCATGGCCTGGATGACGCCGGAGGGGCGCACGTTGCAGAACAGGCCGATCTTGCGCTTCTCGTCCTCGGGGATCGGGAACTCGCAGCGGCACAGCAGGATGTCGGGCTGGATGCCGATCGAGCGCAGCTCCTTGACCGAGTGCTGCGTCGGCTTGGTCTTCATCTCGCCGGCGGTCTTGATGAACGGCAGCAGGGTCAGGTGGACGAAGCACGACTGGCCGCGCGGCAGGTCCTGGCCCAGCTGGCGGATCGCCTCGAAGAACGGCAGGCCCTCGATGTCGCCGACCGTGCCGCCGATCTCGACCAGCACGAAGTCGACCTCCTCGCCGTCGTCGGTCAGGGCGGGTGTCAGGCAGAAGGATTTGATCTGGTCGGTGACGTGCGGGATCACCTGCACGGTGGCGCCCAGATAGTCGCCCCGGCGCTCCTTCTCCAGGATCGTCGAATAGATGCGGCCGGTGGTGATGTTGTCCGACCTCGCCGCCGACACGCCGGTGAAGCGCTCGTAGTGGCCGAGGTCGAGATCGGTCTCGGCCCCGTCGTCGGTCACGAAGACCTCGCCGTGCTGATACGGGCTCATCGTGCCCGGATCGACGTTCAGATAGGGGTCGAGCTTGCGCAGACGCACCTTGTAGCCGCGCGCTTGCAGAAGCGCGCCGAGAGCGGCGGAAGCGAGGCCTTTTCCCAATGAGGAAACCACGCCGCCAGTGATGAACACATAACGGGCCATGGGGGGTCACCTTACCGCTGATTCGCGCGGCGTAAGCTGGAGACTTTGAGGGCGGGAGAGGAAGGCGGGGATAACCGCCTTCCCCACCGGATTACTGAGCCGGAGCCGGCTGGGGCGCCGGCTGCTGGGCCGGGGCCGTCAGGCTGGCTTCCAAGTCGTCGAGCGACGGCGCGGCCTGCTGGGCCGGAGCGGTCTGGGTCGGCGCGGCCTGTTGCGGCTGGGCCGGGGTGTCGCCGACGGCGATGGCGCCCACGGCTTCCGCGTCCACGACCGAGGTCGCGGCCCGATCCATGTTGCCGACGATGGTCAGTGACAGGGCGCAGACGAAGAAGGCGCCCGACAGCCACCAGGTCGTGGTGGTCAAGAGGTTGCCAGCGCCGCGCGCGGTCATGAAGCCCGAAGGCCCGCCTCCCATGCCCAGAGCGCCCCCTTCGGAGCGCTGGAGCAGCACCATCGCCGTGAGGGCGACGGAGATTATGATCATGGCGACGAGGAGAATGGTCTGGAGCATGGCGGCTTACATGTGTGGCGGGGATGTCCGCCGATCAAGCGGCGGGCTGTATCATTCGTGACGGCAAAGCGGAAGGGGCAGGCGTCAGGCGCCCCGGATGATGCCCAGAAAGTCCGCCGCCTTCAGCGAGGCGCCGCCGACCAGCGCGCCGCCGACTTCGGCCACGGCCAGGATCTCGGCGGCGTTGCCCGGCTTCACCGAGCCGCCATAGAGTATCGGCGCCGACGCCCCGCCCTGTCCAAGCCGTTCGATCATGGCCGCGCGCACGGCGGCGTGGACCTCCTCGATCTGCTCCAGCGTCGGGGTCAGGCCGGTGCCGATGGCCCAGACAGGCTCGTAGGCGACGGCGAAGGCCTTGCCGGACAGCGATGTCGGCAGCGACCCGGCGATCTGTGCGCTGACCACGGCCACGGCCTCGCCGGTCTGGCGCTGCTCCAGGGTCTCGCCGACGCAGATGATAGGCTCCAGCCCGGCGGCCAGCGCCGCCTCGACCTTGGCCGCCACATCGGCGTCGGACTCGCCGAACCCGGCGCGGCGTTCCGAGTGGCCCAGGATCACCAGCTTCGCCCCCGCATCGGCCAGCATCGCCGCCGACACCGAGCCGGTGTAGGCGCCGAACGCAGCCGCGTGGCAGTCCTGCCCGCCGATCTCGACCGATCCGCCTTTCAGGTTCCACGCCATCTGGGCGATCAGTGTGGCGGCGGGGCACAGGGCGACACGGTGCGGAGTCGGCTCACCGTCCAGCGCCTCTCGCAGGGCCCTGGCCTCGGCGAGATCGGCGCTCAGGCCGTTCATCTTCCAATTGCCGGCGATCAGCTTCACGGATTGTTTCATGCGCGGATTTCTAGGCGCCAATCGCGCGCAAGCCAAGCCGTTGTCTCGCCATCATCTTGCGGTCGGGTGCGACGACACCCTATACGCCGATACTGGCGCATTCTTCGCCGACCGGACCCGTTGATCGATGATTTCCCTCTTCCGCAACTTCGCCAAGTCACCCTGGGCCGCCGGCCTGCTGGGACTCGTGATGCTCAGCTTCGTCGTCGTGGGCGCGCGCAGCGACGTCTTCGGCTCGCTGGGACCCAAGAACGTCATCTCGGCGGGTGAACGCAGCGTCGACCAGGCGACCTTCCGCAACGATTTCGACCGGGTGAAGTCCAGCTACGAAGAGCGGGCGGGCAAGCCGCTGACGATCCAGGAGCTGGTCGCCGAGGGCGTGCACCTGCAGTATCTGGCCGACGCCACACGCCGCATGGGCTTCCTGAACTGGGCCTGGCACGCGGGCATCCGCCCCGGCAAAGAGCTGGTGCTGAAGCAGATCCGTCAGGCGCCGGCCTTCTTCAACCAGGTCACCGGAGCCTTTGACGAGCAGCAGTACCGCGCCGTCCTGGCCCAGCAGAACGCCACCCCGGCCCAACTGGAGCAGGAGTTCCGCGACCAGTACGCCACCAGCCACTTCGGCGCCGCCCTGTTCGCCGGCGCCCGCGCCCCGCGCATCTACGGCGCCCTGGTCGCCAACCAGGTGCTTGAGACCCGCGACGCCCGCTGGTTCACCGTCACCCAGGCCATGGCCGGGACGGCATCGGCCCCGACCGACGCCCAGCTGACCGCCTTCATGAACGAGAACGCCGCCCAGCTGCGCCGCCCGGAACTGCGCGTCGTGACCATGGTGCTGTTCGGCGAGGGCCCCAGGGCCGACGCCGCCATCCCCGAGGCCCGCATCGTCGAGCGCTTCAACTTCCGCAAGGACCAGCTGTCGACGCCGGAGCGCCGGACCTTCGTCACCCTGACCGCCCCGACCAAGGCCGCCGCCGACCGCATCGCCGCCGCTCTGCGCGCCGGTCAGTCGCCGGCCGAGGCAGGCCGCGCCAACGGCGGCGTGCAGCCCGCCCAGTATCCGGAAACCCCGCGCAGCGCGCTGGGCGACCCGGCCGTGGCCGGCGCCGTCTTCGGCACCGCCGCCGGGCAGGTTTCCGATCCGGTTCAGGGCCGCGTCGGCTTCACCGTCGCCCAGGTCAGCTCCATCATTCCGGGCGCCCCGGCGACCCTCGACAGCGTCCGCGAACAGATCGTGCAGGAGCTCCAGGCCGAGGACGCCCGCGCCCGCACCTACGCCCGCGTCGAAAACTACGAGAAGGCCCGCGAGGCCGGCAAGTCGCTGGAGCAGGCCGCAAACGAAGTCGGCGCCCGCATGGTCCAGTTGCCGGCCTTCACCCAGGAAGGCCAGACCGCACAGGGTCAGCTGAACGCCCCGCCGCTGGTCTTCTCGACCGCCTGGGGTCTCGGCAAGGGCGGCGAAAGCGAAATCATCGACGCCGGCCAGGGCCAGTATTTCGTCCTGCGCGTCGACAACGTCCTCCCCGCCGCCATGCCCGCACTGGCCGAAGCTCGCGGCATTCTGAGCGAACAGTGGACCTTGCGTGAAAACAGCCGCCGCCTGGCCTCCAAGGCCGAGGAACTTGCCGGGCGCGTCCGCGCCGGCGAGGACATCGCCGCCGTCGCCCGCTCGGTCAACGCCACCGTGACCACCAGGACCGGCATGCAGCAGAACCAGACGACCCAGGAAGCGGTCGGCCAGGGCGTGCTCCGCGCCGTCTACGCCCAGGGCCGTGGCCAGTCGTTCAGCGCTCCGGTGTCCCAGACCGCCTATGCCGTCGGACGGGTCGATCAGGTCCACGCCCCCACGGCCGTCCTGGCCGCGCCGATCGCCGAACAGGTCCGTCCGCGCATGACCCAGGACATGGTCCAGGCCATGGGCGACGCCGCCGTCCAGGCGGGCGCCAACCGCACCAAGGCCCGCTACGACATCGCTATCGCTCGTCAGGCCCTCGGTCTGCCGGCCGAGGACGCGGCTCCGGCCACGCCCGCGCGATGATTTCAGGCGACGACGCGGACGCTTTCGCGTCGTTCGCCCAGGGTTGGGCCGAGGGGCGGCCCCAAGTTCTGGTCCGGCGTCTGGTCGATGACCTCGAGACGCCGGTCTCGGCCTATCTGAAGCTGGGACGTGGACGGCCCTACGCCTTTCTGCTGGAATCCGTCGAGGGCGGCGCGGTCAACGGCCGCTATTCCATCCTGACGCGCGACCCGGACGTGGTCTGGCGCTGCCGCGGCGAGGCCGCCGAGATCGCGCGCGGCACCGGCGTGACGACCGAGCGCTTCAAGCCTGAGGCCGAGCCGTCGCTGGCGTCCCTGCGCAAGCTGATCGCCGCCACATGTTTCGATCTGCCCGAAGGCCTGCCTCCCATGGCCGCCGGCCTGTTCGGCGTGTTCGGCTATGACATGGTGCGGCTGCTGGAGCCGCTGGGGCCGGCCAACCCCGATCCGCTGGACCTGCCCGACGCGGTCCTGACCCGCCCGTCGCTGGTCGCCATCTTCGATTCCGTCCAGCACGAGATCGTCCTGGTCGCCGCCGCCTATCCCGACAGCGGCGTGGACGCGCAACACGCCCATGACGCCGCCGTCGAGCGGCTGAACGCCTTCGAGCGCGAGTTGCGTGCGCCCCTGCCCGCCCTGCCCCGCCCTTCGCCCCTGCCCGATCCGGTGTTCCAGTCGCCCGTGGACGAGGCGGGCTTCGACCGCATGGTCGCGGCGGCCAAGGACTACATCGGCGCCGGCGACATCTTCCAGGTGGTGCTCAGCCACAGGTTCTCGGCGCCGTGGGACCGCGATCCCTTCGCCTTCTACCGCTCGCTGCGGCGTCAGAACCCCTCACCCTATCTGTTCTATCTCGACTTCGGCGGCTTCCAGTTGGCCGGGTCCAGCCCCGAGATTCTGGTGCGGCTGAAGGACGGCGAGGTCACCATCCGCCCGCTCGCCGGCACCCGCATGCGCGGCGCGACGCCCGAGGCTGACCGCGCGCTGGAGGCCGAGCTGCTGGCCGACCCCAAGGAGCGCGCCGAGCACCTGATGCTGCTCGATCTGGGCCGCAACGACGTGGGCCGCGTCTCCGCGCCCGGCACGGTCGAGGTGACCGAGAGCTTCCGCGTCGAGCGCTACAGCCAGGTGATGCACATCGTCTCCAACGTGCGCGGCAAGGCGGACCCGAAGCTGGACGCCGTCGACACCCTGCTGGCAGCCCTGCCCGCCGGCACCCTGTCCGGCGCACCCAAGGTGCGGGCCATGGAGATCATTGACGAGCTTGAGGGCGAAAAGCGCGGTGTCGGCTACGGCGGCGGCGTGGGCTACATTTCGGCGGGCGGCGAGGCCGACATCTGCATCGTCCTGCGCACCGCCCTGTTTGCCGACGGGCAGGTCTTCGTCCAGGCCGGCGCCGGCGTCGTGGCCGACAGCGACCCGGCCGCCGAATACGCCGAAACCCGCCACAAGGCCCGCGCCCCCATGCGCGCCGCCGAGGAAGCCTGGCGCTTTCCGAGTGGAAACCGCTAGCGCAGCGGCGCCTCGACGGTCGGGTCCTCGAACTGGACGCCGGGGCCGAGGATCACCACCCCCGCCATCAGGACAGCCGCCGTCGCCGCGATGAAGGCGGCGCCCAACGTGCTCCACGGACTGCCCGCCACCGGCGCGGCCGGGCTCAGCAGCTTGCGGGCGCGCTTGATCTGGTCGGATTCGGTCATGGCGGCCCCGGCTGTGTTCGCTGGGATTGCATCAGCCGCCGGTTAACCAAGCCTTATCGTCAACGCCCGCTTGGCGTTCCCGGCCGCGCCGCCTAGAAGCGGAGCATGATCCTGGTCGTCGATAACTACGACAGCTTCACCTACAACCTCGTCCACTACCTCGCGGAGCTGGGCGCGCAGACGCATGTCGTCAGGAACGACGACCTGACGGCGGCCGAGGCCATTGCGATGAAGCCCGAGGCGGTGCTGCTGTCACCCGGGCCCTGCACGCCCAATGAAGCCGGCATCTGTCTCGACCTGATCGCCTCGGCGCCCGAAAGCCTGCCCATTCTTGGCGTCTGTCTGGGGCATCAGGCCATCGGCCAGTCGTTCGGCGGCGAGGTCATCCGCGCCAAGGCCCTGATGCACGGCAAGACCTCGCCGATGCATCACGAGGGCAAGAGCCTGTTCCGCGGCCTGCCCAGCCCCTTCATCGGCACGCGCTATCACAGCCTCGCCGTTCGGCGCGAAACCCTGCCCGAGGTGCTCGAGGTCACGGCCTGGACCGAGGACGGCGAGATCATGGGCTTCCAGCACCGGACCCGCCCGATCCACGGGGTGCAGTTCCATCCGGAATCCATCGCCACCGAGCATGGCCACGCCATGCTGGCGAACTTCCTCGATCTGGCGGGCGTCAAGCGCCTGATGGCCGCCTGACATGTCTGACGGGTTCAAGCCCCTGTTGGCCAAGCTGGTCGACGGCCGCGTGCTGACGGCGGCGGAGGCCGGCGACTTCTTCGCCGCCTGCCTGCGCGGCGAGCCGACCCCGGCCCAGGTCGCCGCGGCTGTCACGGCCCTGCGCATTCGTGGCGAGACGGTGGACGAGATTGCGGCCTTCGCCGGGGCCATGAGAAGCGCGGCCCTGACGCTGGATCACCCCTATGACGCCATCGACACCTGCGGCACGGGCGGCGACGGCCAGCACACCTACAATATCTCGACAGCGGCGGCGCTCGTGCTGGCGGGCGCGGGGCTGAAGGTCGCCAAGCACGGCAACCGGGCGCTGAGCTCGAAATCCGGCTCGTCCGACGTGCTGTCGGCGCTGGGCGTGAACCTCGCCGCCACGCCGGCCCAGCAGCGCCGCGCGCTGGACCGGGCAGGCATCGCCTTCCTGTTCGCCCCCGCCTACCACGGCGCCATGCGTCACGTCGGGCCGGTGCGGGCCGAGATCGGTTTCCGCACAGTTTTCAACCTGCTTGGCCCGCTGTCTAATCCGGCGGGTGCGAAACGACAGGTCATGGGCGTCTATGATCCGCGTCTGCTTGAACCGCTGGCCGAGGTGCTGGGCCGGCTCGGCGCCGCGCGCGCCTGGACCGTCCACGGTCAGGGTCTGGACGAGCTGACCACCACGGGCGAGACCGAGGTGGCGGAATGGAAGGACGGCGCCGTCCGCCGCTTCACCGTCAGCCCCGAGGACGCCGGCCTGCCCCGCGCTGACATCGCCGACATCCGCGGCGGCGATGCTGAGGAGAACGCTGTCGCCCTGCGCGCCTTGCTGGACGGTCAGAAGGGCGCCTATCGCGACATCGTGCTGCTGAACGCCGCTGCTGCCCTGATCGTGGCGGACAGGGTGCAGACGCTGTCCGAAGGCGCCGCGCTGGCCGCCGCCGTCATCGACGATGGCCGCGCCTCGACCGCGCTGGCCGAGCTGGTCGCCGCCACCAACACCCCCATCGAGCCCGACGAGGCCGCGTGAGCGACATTCTCGACCGCATCGCCGCCTACAAGCGCGAGGACGTGGCCCGGCGAAAGGCTGCGCGCGGCCAGGCCGAAATCGAAGCTGAGGCCGCCATCGCCGGCATGCCGCGGGGCTTCCGCGCCTCGCTGCTGCGCCACGCCGCGCCCGGCCGTCCCGCCCTGATCGCCGAGATCAAGAAGGCCAGCCCGTCCAAGGGTCTGATCCGCGCCGACTTCGACCCGCCGGCGCTGGCCGCCGCCTATGAGGCCGGTGGCGCGGCCTGTCTGTCGGTGCTCACCGACGGCCCCAGCTTCCAGGGCGACGACGCCTATCTGGCCGCGGCGCGGGGCGCGACCACCCTGCCCTGCCTGCGTAAAGACTTCCTCGTCGATCCCTGGCAGGTGGCCGAGAGCCGCGCCCTGTGCGCCGACGCCATCCTGATCATCCTCGATATGGTCGACGACGTCCTTGCCGCCGAACTGCTGTCCGAGGCCCGCCGCTTCGGCATGGACGCCCTGATCGAGACCCACGACGAGGCCGAGATGGAGCGCGCCGTATCGCTGGGCGGGGACCTGATCGGGGTCAACAACCGCTCGCTCCGCACCTTCGAGGTCGACCTGTCCACCACGGCCCGCCTCGCCTCCATGGCCCCGCCCGAGGCCCTGCTGGTGGCCGAAAGCGGCCTCTTCACCGCCGCGGACGTGGCTGAGGTCGCTGCGGCCGGCGCCCGCGCCATCCTGGTCGGCGAAAGCCTGATGCGTCAGGCGGATGTGGAAGCGGCGACGCGGGCGTTGCTGGGATGACTACACCAGTCGCCATCGCCAACCGAAGCAAGTTGCTCATCGTACTGGCTGTTCTTTTTCTCGGCGGCGGCAGTCTCTGGATATGGATAGAGGCAGCGACGTTCGATGGCGGCGTCCAAGGATATCTTGAGCACTATGACGGCCGAAGATCTCCTTGGGTTCTGCTGCTGTCGGCAACCCTCATGCCAATCATGATCGCATGGCGGCTTATCAAGATGGGGAAGTGGCGGAATCCTCCTGTTTATCTTGAAGGCCTGCTTCTTCATGCAGAGGTCTGGCGCAAACCGCTGGACATGCGCTTGGTTGACCGGGTTGCAGTCGATCAGGCCGGCTGCCTGACGATCCGCCCATCCGCCACGGTGTTCGTGTTGAAGGACGGTACAGAGCGCCGGCTGCCGATCACCTTCTATGAGGAGTCCGCTTCGGGGGTCGCTGCCGACTTGGGCGAGCGGTTCAGCCTCCACGTTGAGGATCCCACGATCGCGAAGCCACTCCGCTGAGGCGCGTTCCCCCCAGCCGGTAACCGGACCTTAACCGGAACACCACAGGAACACCGTATGGACGTTTGCGGTTTGTTCCGTTAGCGTTCCCGGATCGGATTCGCCTCGAGGTCACCATGCTCACGAAGAAGCAACACGAACTCCTGATGTTCATCCATCAGCGCATCCGCGAGAGCGGCGTGTCGCCGTCGTTCGACGAGATGAAGGAGGCGCTGGATCTTGCGTCCAAGTCGGGCATCCACCGGCTGATCACGGCGCTGGAGGAGCGCGGCTTCATCCGCCGCCTCGCCCACCGCGCCCGCGCGCTGGAGGTGGTGAAGCTGCCGGAACAGGCGACGACCTCCGCCCCCGCCAAGGGCCGCGCGCCCTTCAAGCCGGACGTGATCCAGGGCGGCGGCCGTTCGGCCCCGGCCGAGGCCGCCAACGACACCCGCGAACTGCCTCTGCTGGGCAAGATCGCCGCCGGCACGCCCATCTCCGCCATCCAGCATGAGACCGGCCGCTATCCGGTGCCCGAGGCCATGCTGGGGGCCGGCGAACACTACATGCTCGAGATCGACGGCGACTCCATGATCGAGGCCGGCATCCTTCACGGAGACCTGGTGGTCATCAAGAAAGCCGACACCGCCGCCACCGGCGAGATCGTCGTCGCATTGGTCGAGGGCGAGGAAGCCACTCTGAAACGCCTGCGCAAACGCGGCGCCTCCATCGCGCTGGAGCCCTGCAACGCCGCCTACGAAACCCGTATCTTCGGCCCTGATCAGGTCGAGGTTCAGGGCAAGCTGGTGGGACTGTTCCGCCGGTATCACTGACCACTTTCCTTCTCCCCTCCGGGGGAGAAGGTGGGCGGCGATAGCCGCTCGGATGAGGGGGATGCCTGAGACGGGCTGACCTTCTGACGATGAGCGAACTGAACCAGCCCCCTCATCCGGCCCTCACGGGCCACCTTCTCCCCCAAGTGGAGAAGGAGATCTTTTCAATACTCCGCCTCACCGTCCGGCAACCGGCTCCACGGCCGGTCGCCGCGAACCTGCGACGTCCAGACCGCCCGCCAGCCCGACCCTTCGCGCCACAGCTCGACCGCGCCCCCCTGCGCATAGTCCACGCCGTCCATCACCAGCCTGCCCTCACACGCCGCAGGGATGCGCGTCACTTCGGCCCTGACGCTGACCACCGCCGAAGTTGCGCACATCGCCGTCAGCTGCTCGTCCGATGGGGCCCGCCGCCCCCACCACATCGCCAGCGGCCCTTCCGCCTCCGGCGCGCAGGAAAACCGCCCGCAAACCCAGCCCTCGGCGGGCCGCTCGGCCAGCGCCAGCCCGCGCCTGCGCGACCACAGGTCGGCGGCGAACGCGCGCACGCCCGTCCGCATCACGACCGCCTCCCGCTCCACTCGCCAGGCCCCGTTCGTGCCGCCGTCGCCGATCCACAGGTCGGGCGCGGGCGGGCGCGGCCACAACATCACCGCCATGGCCAGCGGCAGGCCGATCCAGCGCAGACGGCCCCGCACCAGACAGAGGATCAGCACCCCCATGAAGGCGATGGGCAGGGCCGCGCCCGGCGCGCTGGCGACTGTCTTGACTGCCCCGGGCAGATCGGCCGTCCAGTGACCCATGGTCAGCATCAGATCGACCGCCTTGCCCGCGACCCAGAGGAAAGGCGCGCCCAGCCCCAGCGGCTCCAGCGCCGCGCCGACCGCCAGCGCCGGCATCATGACGAAGTCCGCCACCGGGGATGTCGCCAGGTTTGCCAGCAGGCCATAAACCGCCGTGCGGTTGAAATGCTGCATGGCGAACGGCCCGGTCGCCATCCCGGCCACCAGACTCGCCGCGCAGGCTGCGGTCAGCCATGTCCCCAGCCGCTGCGCCGCGATGATCAGCCACGGCGCGGAAATCTCGCGCGTCCGCGGCGGCCAGGCCTCCACCAGCGCCACCAGCGCACAGGTCGCCGCGAACGACATCTGGAAGCCCGGCGTGACGATGGCCTCGGGCTGCAGCGCAAGCACCACGAAGGCCGCGACAGCCAGCCCGTGCATGGTCACCGCCTGTCGGTCCAGCAGAATGGCGAGGAAGGCGATGGAGGCCGTGATCGCGGCCCGCTCGGCCGGCGGCGGCGATCCTGACACCACGAGGTATGTCCCCACCGCGATCAACCCGGCCACCGCCGCCACCTTCTTGCCATTGACCCTCAGCGCCAGCCACGGCCATGCCGCGACCAGCAGCCGGATCAGGAAGAAGACGAACCCGCCCACGACCGCCATGTGCAGGCCCGAGATCGACAGGATGTGCGCCAGGCCGCTGTCGCGCATGGCGTCCAGATCCTCGCGCTCCAGCCAGGCCTCGTGCCCGGTCACCATGGCGGCGGCGACCCCGCCCGTGCGAGGCCCTAGCCGCGCCACGATCCGCCCAGCCAGTCCGTAGCGCGCGCCGTTGACCGCCATGTCCAGCCGCACCCGCCACGGCGGCGGGGCCAGCAGCGCAGGCCGCGTCTCAGCCAGCGAGAACGCCACCCCGCCCATGCCCTGGAAGAAGGCGTTGCGGCCGAAGTCGTATGCCCCCGGGCTGGCCGGGGCCGGCGGCGGGTTCAGGATGGCGAACAGCCGGACCGGAGCGCCCGGCGGCGGCGGATCGCCCTTGACCGTGGCTCGCAGGCGGATCGGTGTGTCTTCGGGCGCGAGGCCCCGCACCCGCACCGGCGCGATCACCACCCGCGCGCCGTTCTCGCCGGGGCTGTCGACGTCCAGAACCCAGCCCTCGACGACGGTCGGCTCGCTCATGGAGGGGGCGATCGGCCCGGCGACCTGCACCGTCCGCGCCTTGGCCAGAGCGACGCCGGACGCCACGCAGGCCAGCAGCATCAGCGGCAGGGTCACCGACCGCCCGAACCCGGCCCGCCGCGCCCACAGCCATCCGCCCGCCGTCACAACGGCCGCCAGCAACAGCGGCCACAGCGGCGGCTCGCTCTTCAGCCCGAAATAGATGGCGCAGCCGGTCCCCAGCGCCACCGGCGCCCACAGCCGCCAGCGCAGCGACTGGGCCGCCGCCTGATCCCTCAGCCACGATACGATCCGCTCGCGGCGGCTGGGATTCGGCGCGTCGGGCGCTATAAGGGCGGCCCGAACGGACCCGCCCCCCATGACCTCATCCTCAGACGCCCCCGCAGTCGTCACGCGCTTCGCCCCCTCGCCGACCGGCTATCTGCACATAGGCGGCGCCCGCACGGCGCTTTTCAACTACCTTTACGCGAAGGGCCGGGGCGGCAAGTTCCTGGTCCGCATCGAGGACACCGACCGCGAGCGCTCCACCGACGCCGCGGTGAAGGCGATTTTCGACGGCCTGAGCTGGCTGGAGCTGTTCGCCGACGAGGAGCCGGTGTTCCAGTTCAGCCGCGCAGACCGCCACCGCGAGGTAGTCGATGAGCTGCTGGAGCGCGGAGCCGCCTACCGCGACTTCACCACGGCGGAGGAGACCGGCCGCCTGCGCGACCTCGCCAAGGCCGAGCGCCGTCCGTTCGAATCACCCTGGCGCGACCGCGAGCCGACGGTCGACGACCTGTCCCAGCCCCACGTCGTGCGCTTCCGCCGCCCCCTGCCCGGCAAGGTCGAGGTGGCGGATCAGGTCCAGGGCCCTGTCAGCTGGGACAACGCCGACCTCGACGACCTCGTGCTGCTGCGTTCGGACGGCGCGCCGACCTACAATCTCGCCGTGGTCGTCGATGACCACGACATGGGCGTGACCCATGTCATCCGCGGCGACGACCACCTGAACAACGCCGCGCGCCAGAGCCTGATCTACGACGCCCTCGGCTGGACCCGGCCCAGCTTCGCCCACATCCCCCTGATCCACGGCCCCGACGGCGCCAAGCTGTCGAAGCGGCACGGGGCGCAGGCGGTGCATGAATACGCCGAGATGGGCTATCTGCCCGAGGCCATGCGCAACTACCTGGCCCGTCTCGGCTGGGCGCATGGGGACGAGGAGCTGTTCTCGGACGCCCAGGCGCTGGAGTGGTTCGACCTGACCGGCGTGGGCAAGGCCCCGGCGCGGCTGGACTTCGACAAACTGGCCCACGTCAACGCCCACTGGATGCGGCTTGCCGACGACGACCGGCTGGCCAAGCTGGTGCTCGACGTCCACCTGTCGCGCGGCCACACGCTCGGCCCCGACGACGAGGCGCGCCTGTCGAAAGCCATGCCGTTCGTGAAGGACCGCGCGAAGACCACGCTGGAGCTGGCGGACCAGACCGCCTTCGTCCTGCGCACCCGCCCACTGACCATCTACGAAAAGGGCCTGCCGATGCTGGCGGGTGAGTCGGGCGAACGCATCGGGCGGCTGCGCGACCGGCTGGCCCTGTTCCAGTCCTGGGACGTGTTCGCGCTGGAAGCGGAGCTGAAAGCCTTCGCCGAGGAAGAGGCCGTCGGCTTCGGCAAGATCGGCCCGGCGGTTCGCGCGGCCCTCACCGGCGACGGCGTCTCGCCCGACATCGCCAAGACCCTCTCAGCCCTCGGGAAGGAAGAGAGTCTGGGGCGTTTGAATGATGCGCTGCAACAGACTATCTAGCGTCACACAAGCGAGCGCGGCGCGCCCTCCCCGGCGAGGCCGCGGCTCCACAAGGGGCCTGACATGACGAAATCCGCAACCCTCACCTACGGCGACAAGACCGTGGACTTGCCGGTGATCTCCGGCTCCACCGGTCCCGACGTGATGGACATCCGAAAGCTGTACGGCGAGACCGGCGCCTTCACCTTCGACCCCGGCTTCACCTCGACGGCGGCCTGCGAAAGCGGCCTGACCTTCATCGACGGCGACGAGGGCGTGCTGCTGCACCGCGGCTATCCCATCGACCAGCTGGCGTCGAAGTCGAACTTCATCGAGGTCTGCCACCTGCTGCTGCACGGCGAACTGCCGAACGCCGCGGAATACGAGGCCTTCGAGCGCTCGATCACCATGCACACCATGCTGCATTCGCAGTTCGACCGCTTCTTCGAGGGCTTCCGGCGTGACGCCCACCCGATGGCGATCATGGTCGGCACGGTCGGCGCCCTGTCGGCCTTCTATCACGACAGCCTGGACATCCATGATCCGGTCCAGCGCAACATCTCGGCCATCCGCCTGATCGCCAAGATGCCGACGATGGCGGCGCGGGCCTACAAATACCACGTGGGCCAGCCGTTCGTGTCGCCGCGCAACGACCTCAGCTACGCCGAGAACTTCCTGCGCATGTGCTTCGCCGTGCCGGCCGAGGACTACCATGTCGATCCGGCTCTGGCCCGGGCGATGGACCGCATCTTTATCCTGCATGCCGACCATGAGCAGAACGCCTCGACCTCGACCGTCCGCCTGGCCGGCTCGTCGGGCGCCAACCCGTTCGCCTGCATCGCCGCCGGCATCGCCTGCCTGTGGGGTCCGTCGCACGGCGGCGCCAACGAAGAGGCGCTGAACATGCTGAAAGAGATCGGCACCCCGGACAAAATCCCTGAGTTCATCCAGGGCGTGAAGGATCGCAAGTTCAAGCTGATGGGCTTCGGCCACCGGGTCTACAAGAACTACGATCCCCGCGCGAAGGTGATGCAGGAGAGCGCCTATGAGGTTCTCGCCGCCACCGGCCGGGGCGATGACCCCCTGTTCCAGGTCGCCAAGGAACTGGAGAAGGTCGCGCTGCAGGACGAGTATTTCACCTCGCGGAAGCTCTTCCCGAACGTCGACTTCTATTCCGGCATCACCCTGTCGGCGATGGGCTTCCCCACCACCATGTTCACGGTGCTGTTCGCGCTCGCCCGCACCGTCGGCTGGATCGCCCAGTGGCAGGAGATGATGGCCGACCCCTCGCAGAAGATCGGCCGCCCGCGCCAACTCTACACCGGCCCGACCGAGCGCGACTACGTGCCGATCCAGAACCGGGGCTGAGGCTTAAGAGTCAGATTGAAATGCAGAACGCCGGGGTGAAAGCCCCGGCGTTTTTCTTTGAAGCGAGGATCACCAACGCCGTCTCTGTTTGCTCGCGGCCACCGCGTTCAGCTCCGCCAGAAAGGCTGCGTGATCCGGCTTCGCCTCCGCTGTGAGCGCCAGGCCCTCCGCCTCGGCGATCAGTTGCTCGACCTCTTCAGTCACGCTGTCGCCCAGAGTGATCAGAGCCTTCGCCCGAGCCCGGACCAGCAGCAAGGCGGCCAGCGGATAACGCCCCGCCAGCCGGGCGGTCCACAGAGGCGTCTCGTCATGCGCCCCGCGCAGTTCATCGCGCCGTGCGACGACCAGATCGGCCGCCTCTCTCAGCGCCGGCCAGTTCATCAGAAAGGCCAGACCGCGCATGGCGTCGGCATGGTTCACCGCCGTCTCGAAGGCGCGGTCGAGGGCCACCACGTCCTCGAAATCCGCCAGGCCGGCGATCAGGGCGCGCAGGTCGTCAGCCGACAGGGTCCGCTCGAACCGGCGCCAGCGCGCAGCCTCGGCCTCATCGCCCCGCCCCTCAGCCTCCAGCACGGCGATCTCGGCGGCGGTCCAGGCCTCTGGCGGCGGCTCGGGCGTGGCGGGGCGGCCCCATCGGGACTTCTCTGGCGAAACGCGGGAGGCCTCAAGTGCGGCGCGAGCCTCCGCCGCGCGGCCGGCGACGGACAGGCGGCGCGCCATCTCCGCCCCCACCTCCGGCTTGCGCGCGTCATCCGGCGCGATCGACTGGATCCACAGATCGAGATCGCCGCTCCGGTCGGCCAGGCGGCGCACCACCAGCGCGAGACGCCCGGTCGGGTTCGCGCCTCGCGGCAGTTCGGCCAGGATGCGCCGCGCGAGGACGGGTTCAAACGCCGCCGCCCCTCGTCCGATCCACGACGCCCACGGGTCGAGCCGGGTCGACAGGGCCTCCGAGAGCACGGGTGCGGCGACGTCAGCCCCCGCCAGGCCCGCGACGGCCGCGAGATCAGCGGTGGCGGCGTCGAACAACACCGGCAGCTCGCCCTTGGCGTCGCTGACCCGCGCGGTCAGCCGGGGATAGAGGTCGAACCACGCCACCAGCCGATCGAGCGCCAGCCGGGCATCCAGCGGGGCCAGGGTCACGACGATGATCCGCAGAAGTGACCGCAACTCGTTCAGCAGCGCCGGCCGCTTGCGCCAGGATACGCGCGCCTTGCTCTCGCCGATGGCGGTCAGCCTCTTGTCGATCTCGAACGCCAGATCCCCGGCCCCGACTTCGGCGGCCAGCGCCATTCGCAACCGCCGCTTCAGCGCGGGATCGATGTCGGCGGCCTCCATCAACAGCGACGCGAGACGCTCCGCCCCCAACGCCG
This sequence comes from Pseudomonadota bacterium, assembly GCA_040385285.1. Lineage (GTDB taxonomy): Bacteria > Pseudomonadota > Alphaproteobacteria > Caulobacterales > Caulobacteraceae > Brevundimonas. Next base: position 118,097 of record JAZKHQ010000011.1, on the reverse strand, counting down.
CCAGATTGGGCGCGGAGACCGATTTCTTCTTCGCTGTGGAAGGCTTCGCCATGCGTCTCGCTGATGTCTGCGGTGATGAACGCATGAGCCGGCCGGCCGTGCGTCTAACCGCCCGTCTTCTCTGCGATGACCCGCAGCACCGCGTCCGCCGCCAGTTCAGACGGGTCCCCGCCGCCGCGGCCCATCAGGCCCAGCGCCGCCGTCTGGCGCACGGCCTGATCCTTGCGCAGGTCGGCATTGGCCAGCAACCGCCCCACGGCCCCGGCGAACCGCTCCGGCGTGGCGTCGGCCTGGATCAGCTCGCGGGCGATCTCCTCGTCCGCCGCCGTGTTGAACAGGGTCGCGAACTTGCCGGTGAAGAAGGGCTTCATCACCGCATAGCTGACGGGTCCGAAGCGGTAGCCGATGACCATCGGCGCGCCGGCCAGCGCCAGCTCGGTCGAGACCGTGCCGCTGGTGGCCAGGGCCACGGTCGCGGCCCTCATGGCGTCGTACTTGTCGGTCTCCTGCACCAGATGCACGCGGAACGGCCAGGCGGCGACGCGGGCGGTGACGTCGGCGGCGACCGTGCCGGCCACGACCACGGCGACCTCCAGCGACGGATCCGCCGCCTTCAGCCGCGCTACCGTCTTCTCATAGACGGGCGTCATCAGCCTGATTTCGCTGGGCCGGCTGCCGGGCAGCACCAGCAGCAGGGGCGCGTCGGCGGCGATGCCCCTGCTCTTGCGGAAACGCGCCCCGTCGGCCCGGTCCATGTCCACATGCAGGGCCTGTGAGCCCACCACGGTCGTCGGCAAGCCTACCCGCTCGAACCACGGCGCGTCGAAGCTGTAGAGCGCCAGCAGGTGGTCCACCGCCCCGGCCAGTGTCTTCGCTCGCCCCGGCCGCGAGGCCCAGACCTGGGGGCCGACGTATTTGATCAGCGGCGTCTCGGGCGCCGCCGCGCGGATCGCCTTGGCCACCCGGATGGTGAAGCCCCAGCTGTCGATCAGGACCACGGCGTCAGGCTTTTCCCGCGCCGCCAGCGCCGCCGTGTCGGCCACCCGCGCCTTGACCCGGCCATAGGCGCGCAGGCCCTCCAGCCAGCCCAGGATCGACAGTTCGGCGATGTCGAAGGGGCTGTCGACGCCCCACTCGGCCATCTTGGCCCCGCCGACCCCGACGAAGCTGACGCCCTTGCCCAGCCGTGCCTTAAGCGCCTTCGCCAGCCCCGCCCCGAGGTCGTCGCCGGAAGCTTCGGCCGCGACAAGCATGATCTTCAGCGGACGGGTCACGACCGTTCCTCGCCCCAGACGAACAGGCCCAGCCGGTCCGCCGCCGCGATGATGGCCGGGCGGTCTATCAGGATCAGCTGACCCGCCATGCCGCCGACACCGGCCAGCCCCGCGGCGTGCGCCAGCTCGATCGTCCGCGCCCCGATCACGGGCATGTCCACCCTCAGATCCTGTATCGGCTTGGGCGCCTTTCCGAGCACGCCCCGGGCCGCGCGCAGATCGGCGGGCAGGCCGGCGACGCGGGCCAGCATGGCGTCCGTGCCCTCCTGCGCCTCGACCGCCAGCACCAGGCCGTCGCACACGACCGCGCCTTGGCCGATATCGAGTTCTCCCGCCTTTTCAGCGATATGCAGCGCTTTTCTGAGATCAGAAAGCTGCTGCGGCGTCGGCTGGACCTTGCCCAGCGCGCCCGCCGTCAGGGTCTCCCCGCCCAGAATGTCGTCGGCGCCCTCGATGGCGTAGCCCTCGCCCTCGAAGATCGACAGGATCTTGCGCAGCAGGGCGTCGTCGCCCTTGGTCGCCGCCGAGATGATGCCGGGCAGCAACGTCGCGCCCTTCAGATCCGGCTTCAGGCTCTTGAAATCAGGCCGGTTGACGATGCCGGCGAAGCAGACCGCCTGGCACTCCGCCTTCTTCAGCGCCGACAAGACACGGCCCAGCTCGGCGATCCCGGCTTCCAGCCCCGGATAGCGGGCCAGATGCGGATCGGCGAATCCCGTCAGCCGCACCACGAATACGGGCCGGCCTTCAGCCTCGCACCGCGCCGCAATGGACAGGGGCAGGTCGCCGCCCCCGGCGATCAGGCCCAGCTTGCTCATTCGCCCGGCAGGCAGAGGGGGCGTTTCCCGCCGTCCCGGATGAAGGCGACGATCTCCATGATCTCCGGCAGGTCGGCGTAACCGGCCTCCACAGCATCGAGACGGTCGGCGAACACGCCCTCGCCTTCGAAGAGATCCCGGAAGGCCGCCAGCAGCCGCCGCACCGCGTCCTTGCCGTAGCCCTTCCGCTTCAGCCCGATCAGGTTCAGCCCCTGCAGCCGCGCATGGTTGCCCCAGGCCGAGCCATAGGGAATGACGTCGCGCGTCACCGCCGCCAGGCCGCCGACGATGGCGCCCTGCCCCACCCGGCCGTTCTGGTGCACCGCCGCCAGTCCGCCGAGGAAGACCTTGTCGCCCACCTGGGCATGGCCGCCGAGGGTGGCGTTGTTGGCCATGACGACATTGTCGCCCACCACGCAGTCATGCCCGACGTGCGCGCCCGTCATGAACAGGCCGTTCGAGCCCACGCGCGTGACGCCCACGCCCTGCGGCGTCCCGCGGTTGAAGGTGCAGTGCTCGCGGATCGCGTTGTCCGAGCCGATCTCGAGCGTCACCGGCTCGCCCTTGTAGCCGTTGTGCTGCGGGTCGCCGCCGATGACGGCGAAGGGATGGATCACGGTGCGGGCGCCGACCTTCGTGTCCTGCTGCACGACCACATGGCTGACCAGCCGCACGCCCTCGCCCAGAGTCACACGCGGCCCGACCATGCACCACGGGCCGATCTCGACGTCGGCGGCGAGAACAGAGGACGGATCGACGACGGCCGTCGCGTGGACACGGCTCATTGCGAAACCTTCTGCTCGACTTCGACCATCATGGCGGCGAACTCCGCCTCGGAGGCCATCTTGCCGTCGACATAGGCCTCGCCGCGGAACTTGAAGATGTCGCCGCGCTGCTTGGTCACGGCGACGTGCAGTTTCAGCTGGTCGCCCGGCCGCACCGGCTTTCTGAACCGCACCCCGTCGATCGACATGAACATGATCACCTTGCCCTCGACCGTCACGTCCATGGTCTTGGACATCAGAAGCGCGCCGGTCTGGGCCAGGGCCTCGACGATCAGGACGCCCGGCATGACCGGATCGATGGGGAAATGACCGGGAAAGAACGGCTCGTTGAACGTCACGTTCTTGATGCCCACGATCGACTGGCCGGACACGAAGTCCTCGGCCTTGTCGACCAGCAGGAAGGGATACCGGTGCGGAATCCGCCGCATCACCTCTGCATAGTCGATGGTCGTGTCGCTCATTCTTCGTCCGCCTTCCTGCGTTTCGACTGTTTGGAGAGCCAAACGGTTTCGCGCAAGAATTGTCGCAGGGGCCGGGCCGGATAGCCGGACCAGGTTTCGCCGGGCGGCACGTCGCTGAGAAGCCCCGCTCCGGCGGCGATCCGGGCCCCCTGGCCGATGGTCAGGTGATCGCCGACGCCGGCCTTGCCGCCGAACATGACGTTGTCGCCGACGGTGACAGAGCCCGAAATGCCGGTCTGGGCCGCCATCAGGGCGTTACGGCCGATGACGCAGTTATGGCCAATCATCACAAGATTATCGATCTTGGAGTTCTCGCCGACGACCGTATCGTCATAGGCGCCCCGGTCGATGCAGCTGTTGGCTCCGACGCTGACCCCGTCCTGCAGTATGACGCGGCCCAGCTGGGGAATGTCTACCGGGCCGGCGCTCGACGCCGCCGCGCCGAAGCCCGCCTCGCCGATCCGCGCGCCGGCCAGAAGCCTGACCCGGTCGCCGATCAGGGCGAAGCCCACGGTCACGCCCGCACCGATGTGGCAGTCGCGGCCGATCTGGACGCCGGGGCCGATGACGCTGTTAGCGCCGATGCGAGTTCCCCGCCCGATGCGCGCGCCCTTGCCGATCACCGCACCCGGCTCGATCATCACGCTGTCGTCCTCGGCCGCTTCGGCGAAGGATGCGGCGCGGTCCAGCATGACGGGGCGGTGCAGCAGAGCCGAAGCCCGCGCCCAGGCGGCCTGGGGCTCGGACGAGACGATCACGCCCGCGCCCGCGGGCGCGAGCTCTGCGGCGGCGGCCGAAACGATGACACAGCCGGCCCGCGTCTCCGCCAGGGCCTGGGCCAGTTTTCGGTCGGACAGGAAGGCGACGGAACGGGCGTCGGCGGTCGCCAGAGGGGCGACGGCATGGATCAGGACGCCCCCACCACGCAGAAGGGTCCCGCCGATGCGCTCGGCGAGACCCTCTGTCGTCATGGGCTCAAGAGTGTCGAAGAAGCGGCTGTCGGGCATGGACGCGCCGCTCCTCGCGGCCTCTTACTGGCCTTGCGGGGCCTGAACCGGCACCGGCAGGCGGTTGAAGTTGCGGTTCGGCTGAACCTGAGCGTTCACCCGTTGCAGCACGGCCTCCGAGATGTCCATCGCCGGATTCATCTCGATGATGTTGGTCGTGTTCAGCAGGATGCCGCAGCCGCGCTCGGCATAGACGGCCGCGATGATCGGGCGCGCCGCAACGGCGAGAACCTTCAGCTGCTCCTGCCCGGTGTAGCCGAGCTCGTTCGAGCGGGCCTCTTCCAGCTGTTGGGCTTCGTCATAACGCTGCTTCAGCTGAGCCGTCTGGGCGTCGCGCTGTTCAGGGGTCATGGCGGCGGCGCCTTGCTGCAACGCGGTCAGGCCGGTCTGGACAGCCTGATAGTACGGGCCGACCTCGCCTTCGACTTCCTGACGCAGCTCACGCATGCGGGCGGACATGGCCTGGCCCGGCACGGAGCTGGCCAGAACGCCTTCGAGGTTGAGCGCGCAGACGCCAGGGATGACGGGGCCGGGGTTGGCGGGCTGGGTCTGGGCCGACGCGGCCGAGGCGGCCAGCGTTGCGGCGGCGAAAGCGGTAATGGCGAACAGTTTCATAGATAACCTTTAGCGGGCGAAATGCGCCGCGGTTTAGAACTGGGTGGAGGTCGAGAAGCGGAACGTTTCTGTTTTGTCGAATTCTTCTTTGCCGAAGACGTTGCTCAGATCGAACCGGATCGGTCCCATGGGCGACTTCCAGTGGATGCTGACGCCGGCGGATCCGCGCAGCGACAATTCGTCGACAATGTTGGCGTTCGGAAGGCCGGCGGCGTTGACCGTATAGCGGTCGTCCAGCAGCCCCAGGGTGCCCACGTCGATGAAGGCCGAGGTGCGGATGCCGTATTCTTCGGGCAGCCGGTTCGGAATGGTCACCTCAAGGGTGCCGATAGCGTAGAAATTGCCGCCCAGGGCGTCGGTGCTGGTCAGGTCGCGCGGACCCATGCCGGCGGTCTCGAAGCCACGGAAGCTGTTGCCGCCCTTGAAGAAGCGGTCGTTGATCCGCACCGGATCGCCGCCCCAGCCGGTGACGTAACCGGCCGAAGCCGAGGCCGTCACGATCCACTCAGGCGCGATGCCCCAGTAGGCCGAGACATCAGCTTCGGTCTTCACGAAGTTCACGTCGCCGCCGAGGCCGGCCATGTCCTGGCGGATCGAACCCGTCCAGCCACGCGTCGGGCGAATCGGATCGTTCCGGCGATCGACCAGCAGGGTGTAGCCCGCCGACGAGTTGATGAAGCTGCCGATCTGGTCGCACAGCGCCGCGGCCCCGCCGCCCGTCGCGCTGCAGAAGTTGTCCGGAACAATGATCTCGTCCGACTTCAGGAAGTATCGGGTGCTCAGCAGCGTGTAGGCGTTGAGCGGATAGGAAAGCCGCAAGCCCGCCCCGGTCGAGCGGTAATCGTAGGACGAGTATTCGCTGAGGTCGTAGCGCGAGTGGAACACGTCGAACCCGGCGCGCAGATCGCGGCCCAGGAACTTCGGCTCGGTGAAGCGGAAGTCGACCTGCTGGCGCAGCGAACCCCATTCGACCCGCGCGACCACATTCTGGCCGCGCCCGCGGAAGTTCCGCTCGGAAATGCCCAGGTTCACCACGAACGAATCGACCGAGCTGAAGCCGGCCCCGACCGACAGTTCGCCCGTCGGCTGCTCGGTCACCGTCACATTGACGATCGACCGGTCCGGCGCGGACCCGCGGGTCTCCTCGACCGTCACGTCCTTGAAGAAGCCCAGGCCGCGCAGGTTGTTGCGTGAACGCTCCAGCAGGGTGCGGTTGAAGGCGTCGCCCTCGGTGACCATCATTTCACGGCGCACGACCGGATCGATGGTGCGGGTGTTGCCCACGATATTGACGCGGTCGACATAGACCCGCTGGCCTTCGGCGACATTGAAGGTGACGTCGATGGTGTCGGTATCGGGGTTGGCCTTGTAGGTCGGATTGATCTCCACGAAGGCATACCCGGCCGAACCCGCCGCGAAGGTCAGGGCGTCGACGGCGGCCTCGATCTTGTCGCTCTCGTACAGGTCACCGGTGTGGATCGGCAGCAGGAGTTCAAGGAAGCCCGCATTGAGGCGGTCGTTCTCGGTGACCACCTTGACCAGCCCGAAGTTGTAGCGGTCGCCCTCATCCACGGTCAGGGTGATGCCGAAGGCGCTGTTGTCCGGCGCCAGCTCGGCCACCGCCGACACCACGCGGAAGTCGTAATAGCCGCGGTTGGTGTAGAATTTCCGCAGCTGCTCACGGTCGTAGTCGAGGCGGTTGGGGTCGTAGTTGTCGTTGGTGCCGAAGAAATTCCACCACACCGACTGCTTGGTCACCATGACCTCGCGCAGATCGTTGTCGTTGAACGCCTCGTTGCCCAGGAAGGTGATGGCGCGCACGCCCGTTTCCGGGCCCTCGTCGATCTCGAAGATCACGTCGACGCGGTTCTGCTCCAGCTGGACGATCTTGGGCGTCACCGAGGCCGAGATGCGGCCCGACAGGCGGTACAGCTCGACGATCTTGCCGACGTCTTCCTGGACCTTGGCGCGGGTGTAGATGCCGCGCGCCGAGATGGTCACTTCCTCGCGCAGCTTGTCCTCGCCAACCGCGCTGTTCCCCTCGAACACCACCTGGTTGATGATCGGGTTCTCTACGATCTGGACGACCAGGTCGCCGTTCTGGATGCCCATCTGGACGTCCGCGAACAGACCGGTGCGCGACAGGGTGCGCACGGCGACGTCAATGACGCTCTCGTCCACCGCATCGCCCGGCTGGACCGGCAGATAGGACAGGACCGTCGAAGCCTCGATCCGGCGCGCGCCGGGCGGAAGGACAGTGCCGTCCGGGGCCAGACTCTGGACGATGATGCGGTTGACGACCTCGCGCGCCGGCGGCGTCGGGGCGGTCTGCACCACCTCCTGAGCGGGCGCGGCGGTCGGCGCGGGCGCGGCGGGAGCCGTCTGGGCCCAGGCCGTGCCGGACAGGCCGAGAACGGCCGTCATGGCCAGGGCGCTGGCGCAGCCCTTCAGGCGGAACGAGATACGCAGGTCATTGTCAGTCATACGGTGAACCATCGGGGGCTGGCGTCGGCTCATGAGGCGAGCCCGCCGAGGAAATATTTCTGAACGTCGTTCCAGGTGGCGAACAACATCAATCCCGCCAGCAAAGCAAGACCGACACGGTAGCTGGCCTCCTGAACCTTCGCGGCCACTGGCCTTCGGGCCACAGCCTCATAGGCGTAGAACACCAAATGCCCCCCATCCAGGATCGGTATCGGAAGCAGGTTTAGAAAGCCGATTCCGATCGAAAGTATGGCGGCGAGGAAAAACAGGGTCTTGGCGACGTTGCCGATCATGGCGCCGGGATCGGGATTGGCCTTCACGGCCGCGTCGGTCAGGGCGCCCGAAGCCTTGGCCATGCCCAGCGGGCCGCTCAACTGGTCGCCGTTCTCGCGGCCGGTGAAGATGCGGCCGACATAGGTCAGGGTGTCGCCAAGGATTTCAAAGGTTTGCCTGAACCCGGCGCCGACCGCCTCGACGGGATTATAGCGAATGACCCGGGTCTCGGCGCGGGTCGACACCAGCCCCATGCCCACGCGCCCGACCGTGATGCGCCCGCCCAGCGGATCCGTCGTGGTCGACCGCTCCGGCGTGGCGGACAGGGTCAGTTCAGACCCGGCGCGATCGATGATGAAGGCCACGGGCGTGTTGCTGCTCAGCTGGACGACGCGGATCACGTCGTCGCGCGATCGGACGATGCGTCCGTTGACGCGCGTGATGGTGTCGCCCACGCGTATGCCTGCGGCTGCGGCCGGTGAACCAGCTGGCACCTCGTCCACCCGCACCGGCTGGACTATATCGCCATAGGCGCCGAGGAAGATGCTCAGCAGGGTGATCGACAGGATGAAATTGGCCACCGGCCCGGCCACGGTGACCAGGGCGCGCTGCCAGATCGGTTTGAAGTAGAAATAGTCGCGCTCGGCCCCTGGCCCGTGCTCAGCGATGACCCGGCTCCGCAGCTCGGCCAGCCCGGCCTCGTCGGGCACACTGGAGGCATCCAGATCGCCCGAAAACTTCACATAGCCGCCCAGCGGCAGCCAGCCGATGCGCCATTCCGTGCCGTTGCGGTCGGTGCGGCTCAGCAGGGCCTTGCCGAAACCGATGGAGAAGCGGTCGATCTTCACCCCGAAGGCGCGTGCGACCAGGAAGTGGCCCAGTTCATGGATGGTGACGATCAGCGTCAGCACCAGCAGGAACGGCACGACATAGAGCAGTATCTGGCCCAGCACGCTCAACATGTCGAAACTCGTCTCCCCGTCCTGGAATCAGGCCGCCTGCGCGACGCTGTCGATGACGGTCCGGGCCACCCGGCGCGCCTCGGCGTCCACGGCCAGGGCCGCAGAACAGGCATCGCCGGAGCCGAAATCCATCCCCGAAATCGTCACGCGCTCCAAGGTGTCGGCGACGACTGCGGCAATATTGAGAAAGGCCAGACGACGGTCAAGAAAAGCCATGGTCGCGACCTCGTTGGCGGCGTTGAACACCGCCGGGGCCGCGCCCCCCGCCTGCAGCGCCTGCCGGGCCAATTTCAGGGCCGGGAAGCGGGCCTCGTCGGGCGCCTCGAAGGTCAGGCTGCCCAGCGCGGCGAGGTCCAGCCGGGGCGCGGGCCACGTCAGCCGCTCGGGCCAGGCCAGGGCGCAGGCGATGGGCGTCTTCATGTCCGGCGGCCCCATCTGGGCCAGGGTCGAGCCGTCGGTGAACTCGACCATGCTGTGAATGATCGACTGGGGATGCACCACCACCTCGATCCGCTCCGCCGGCATGTCGAACAGATAGGCGGCCTCGATCATCTCCAGGCCCTTGTTGGCCATGGTGGCGCTGTCGACCGAGATCTTGGCCCCCATGCTCCAGTTCGGGTGCGCCACGGCCTGTTCCGGGGTCACGGCGGCCAGATCGGCGCGGGCGCGGGTGCGGAACGGCCCGCCCGACGCCGTCAGGACCAGCTTCGACACCTGCTCGGGCCGCCCCGCCGGGAAGACCTGAAAGATGGCCGAGTGCTCGGAATCGACGGGAATCAGCCGCCCGCCCGCCTCGGCGATGCGCCGGATCAGGGCCGGGCCGCAGCAGACCAGGCTCTCCTTGTTGGCCAGCGCCAGGGTCGCGCCCGTCCGCGCCGCGGCCCAGGCCGACTTCAGCCCCGCCGAACCGACGATGGCGGCCATGATCCAGTCGGCGGGCCGGGTCGCGGCCTCGACGATGGCCTCGTCGCCCGCCGCCGTCTCGACGCCGGTTCCAGCTAGGGCGTCCCGGAGTTCGTCCAGCCGCGCCGGATCGGCGGTCACGGCCAGTTTCGGCTTCCAGCGCCGCGCCTGCCTCGCCAGCTCGGCGATATTGGCCCCGCCGGTCAGGACCTCGACCTCGAAGGCGCCGGTCCCGGCCGTCTCGGCCGCGTCCATCAGCTCCAGCGTGGACCGCCCGACCGAACCGGTCGAACCCAGCACGGTGACGCGCCGACGGATCACGCCGTGCGCTCCATCAGCATGATGGCCAGCCGCGCGGCGGCGATCACCACCACGGCGAACATCATGCCGTCGACCCGGTCCAGAAGGCCGCCGTGGCCGGGGATGATGCTGCCCGCGTCCTTGACCCCGAAGCGCCGCTTCAGCGCCGATTCCCACAGGTCGCCGGCCATGGTCGCTAAGGCGCCCGCCAGCCCCAGCGCCGCGCCCCAGGCCGGGTGCGGCAGACCGAAGTCCAGCAGGCTGGTCAGGATCAGGCCCGCGCCCATGCCGCCGATCAGCCCGGCGGTGAACCCGGCCCAGGTCTTGTTTGGCGAAAACTTCGGCCACAGCTTCGGCCCGCCGATCAGGCTGCCGGCCAGATAGGCCAGCACGTCGGACGACCAGGCGACCACGAACACCAGCATGGTCCAGTTCAGGCCGATCACGCTGTGGTCGTCGCGCAGCCAGATCAGCAGGATCGCGGGCCAGCCGAGATAGAGCACCCCATAGGCCGCATCGACCGGCTCGGCCCCCAGACGCCGCGCGAACAGGGCCGAGGCCGCCGCCGCGAACACCAGCGCCACCAGCGCCACCGACAGGGCTCCAGCGTCGGTGATGGTCGTCACCGCGATCAGGGCCAGGGCCACGGCGACCGTGATCGGCCACACCCGGCGCGGGGCGCTCATCTCGGCCCACTCGCGGGCCAGGAACAGGCAGGCGGCGATGATCAGGGCCAGATACCAGTAGCCGCCGGCCCAGATGGCCAGCACCGCCGTCGGGGCCAGCACCAGGGCCGACACGGCGCGGATTCCGAGGGCGCGCGCCGACATCGCCATCAGCCGGCCGCCATTTCTGACGCGGATTGTGCGGGCACGGCTTCGCGGCCGCCATAGCGCCGCTCACGCGTGCCGAACGCCGCGACGGCCTCGGCAAGCGCGTCCGGGCCGTAGTCGGGCCACAGGATTTCCTGGAAAACGAACTCGGCGTAGGCGGCCTCCCACAAGAGGAAGTTCGACAGCCGCTGCTCGCCCGAGGTGCGCACGATCAGATCGACGGGCGGCCCGCCGGCCGTGGACAGCTCCGCGTCCAACGTGTCCTCGGTCAACGGCCCCTGCCCCCGCGCCATCGCCCGGTTGGCGGCGTCCACAATGTCGGCCCGGCCGCCGTAGTTGAAGGCGACCTGCAACAGGAAGCGGGTGTTGTGCGCCGTCGCCGCCTCGGCCTTGTCGACGATGGCGGCGATGTCGGGCGGCAGGCCCTTGCGCCGGCCCAGGATGCGGATGCGCACCCCTTCCCGCTTCAGGCCTTCCAGATCATTGGTCACATAGGCGCGGACCAGACCCATGAGGTCCGAGACCTCTTCCGCCGGACGGCGCCAGTTCTCAGTCGAGAAACCGAACACCGTCAGGCACTCCAGCCCCAGCTTCGCGGCGCCCTTGACCGTGCGCTTCAGCGCCTCGACGCCCGCCTTGTGCCCGAGGGCGCGTGGCAGGCCCCGAGCCGCGGCCCAGCGCCCGTTTCCATCCATGATGATCGCCACATGGCGCGGCCCTGCTGCGGGCGGCGGCGATGAGGCGGGATCGGACATGCGGGCGGGGCTCCTGAAATCAGCAGGTCAAACCTGCATGATCTCAACTTCCTTGTTCTTCAAGGACTCGTCGATGCGCTTGATGGCGGCGTCGGTGTCCTTCTGGACCTCGGCCTCCATCTTCTTCTGTTCGTCCTGGCTGATCTCGCTGGCCTTCTCGGCCTTCTTCAGGTCGTCGTTGGCGTCGCGGCGCACGTTGCGGACGGCGATCTTCTGCTGCTCGGCGTATTTGCCGGCCAGCTTGGCCAGGTCCTTGCGGCGCTCCTCGGTCAGGGGCGGCACGGGGATGCGCAGGGTCTGGCCGTCGACGATGGGGTTCAGGCCCAGGCCTGCTGAGCGGATGGCCTTCTCGACCGCCCCGACCATCGCCTTGTCCCAGACGCTGACGGAGATCATGCGCGGTTCGGGCACGCTGATGGCCGCCACCGCGTTCAGCGGCGAGGTCGAGCCGTAGGCATCGACCTGGACGGGGTCCAGCATGCCGCCGTTGGCGCGGCCGGTGCGCAGGCCGTTGAACTCTTCCTTCAGCGCGGCGACGGCCTTGTCCATGCGGTCGCGGTAGGTCTTCAGATCGGGCTTCGCCATGATCGTTTCCTCTCGGTCTTTTCTCTAAGCGCGGATGACGGTGAAAACGCCGTCGCCCGTCAATGTCTTGCGCAACGAACCTTCCTCGCGGATCGAGAAGACCACGATCGGAATGCCCGAGTCCCGCATCAGCGCGATGGCCGAGGCGTCCATGACCTTCAGGTCCTTCGACAGGACGTCGTGATAGGTCAGGGTGTCGTATCGAGTGGCCGTCTTGTCCTTCTTCGGGTCGGCCGTATAGACGCCGTCCACGCTGGTGCCCTTCAGCAGGGCGTCGCAGCCCATCTCTGCGGCCCTGAGCGCGGCGCCCGAGTCGGTGGTGAAGAACGGCGCGCCCACACCGGCGGCGAAGATCACCACCCGGCCCTTTTCCAGGTGCCGCAGCGCGCGACGGCGCACATAGGGCTCGGCCACGGCGTTCATGGTCAGGGCGCTCTGGACCCGGGTCTGCACCCCGATCTTCTCCAGCGCTGCCTGCATGGCCAGGGCGTTCATGACGGTGGCCAGCATGCCCATGTAGTCGGCCGTGGCGCGCTCCATGTCGCCCGCCGCCTTGGACAGGCCGCGGAAGATGTTGCCCCCGCCGATGACCAGACAGATCTCGACGCCCTCGGCCGCCACGTCAGCGACGGCCTTGGCCACCGTGTCCACGGTCTTCATGTCGATGCCATAGGCCTGCTCGCCCATCAGCACCTCGCCGGACACCTTCAGCAGGACGCGCTTGTAGCGAAACTTCGAGGGGGCGTCGGGCATGGAGGTCTCGCTTCGCGGAATCGGCTTGGGGATCATAGACGAAGGGCGCGCCCGGCTTCAAAGCCGAACGCGCCCCCGTGACCTAATAGATCGTGGTCGGACTTAGTTGCCGCCCATCATCGAGGCGACTTCCGAAGCGAAGTCCGGGCCTTCGACCTTCTCGACGCCTTCGCCCAGCGCCAGGCGGACGAAGCCGGCCAGGTGCAGGCCGGGCGCGCCCAGTTCCTTGCCCGTGTCGGCGACCAGCTGCTCGATGGTCACGTCGGGGTTCATGACGAACGGCTGCTTGGTCAGCACCACGTCCTTCTGGAACTTGTTGATCTGGCCTTCCACGATCTTGGCGATCATGGCTTCCGGCTTGCCTTCTTCCTTGGCCTTTTCGGTCAGGACCTGACGTTCCTTCTCGATGGCGGCGGGGTCCAGATCGTCCGTATTCAGCGACAGCGGAGCGGTCGCGGCCACGTGCATGGCGATCTTGCGGCCCAGTTCACGCAGGGCAGCCTTGTCGCCGCCGCCGTGCAGGGCGACCAGAACGCCGATGCGGCCGAGGCCCGGCGACACCGCGTTGTGGACGTAGGAGGCGACAACGCCTTCATCGACCGACAGGCGAGCGGCGCGGCGCAGCTGCATGTTCTCGCCGACGGTGGCGATCAGCTGGGTCACTTCGTCCTGGACCGTCTTGCCGGTTTCCAGCTCGGCGCCGTGCAGGCCTTCGAGCGTCGCGTGCTCGAGGCCCAGCTGGGCGAACGACTTGGCGGCGTTCTGGAACAGCTCGTTGCGGGCGACGAAGTCGGTTTCCGAGTTGAACTCGATGGCGGCGCCGATTTCACCGGCTCCGACTTCCTTCGAGGCGACGGCCACCAGGCCTTCGGCCGCGACGCGGTCAGCCTTCGTTGCGGCCTTGGACAGGCCCTTGGCGCGCAGCCAGTCGATCGCGGCGGCGATGTCGCCGTCGGTTTCCTTCAGCGCCTTCTTGCAGTCCATCATGCCCACGCCCGACTTGGCGCGCAGTTCCATGACGAGGGCGGCGGTGATCTCGGCCATTGTATAGCTCCTTGGTCTTCGTATGCGGGAACGGCCGGGCTGATATCAGCCCGGCCGCGCTGTTTGTTCAGGCACGGTCCTGATCCCTGACGCTACCGCTCGCCGCGCGGCGGCTCGCTGCTTGAGCGTCGGGGAAGACCGCCGGGCGTCAGCCCGTGGCCTTCTCGGTTTCGACGGCGTCGTTGGCGTCCGACGTAGCGGCCTGGGCGGCTTCGTCAGCGACAGCGGGAGCCTCTTCGGCGACGGCTTCGACCGGCGCTTCTTCAGCGGCGGCGACCGCAGCAGGGGCTTCTTCGACGGCGAGCATTTCCTCGGCGACGGCTTCGGTTCCGGCCGGAGCGGCCTCGACTTCGGCTTCAGCCTTCTTGGCCGACTTGCGCAGCGCCGGTTCGACCGGAGCTTCCGAAGCGCCCAGGTCCACGCCGGCGGCTGACTGGCCGGCGGCCAGGCCGTCCAGGATCGCGTCGGCGATCAGGTCGCAGTAGGTCTGGATGGCGCGGGCGGCGTCGTCGTTGCCCGGGATCGGATAGGTGATGCCGTCCGGATCGCAGTTGGTGTCCAGGATCGCGATGACCGGGATGTTCAGCTTGCGGGCTTCCTGGATGGCGATCGCTTCCTTGTTGGTGTCGATCACAAACATGATGTCGGGAATGCCGCCCATGTCCTTGATGCCGCCCAGCGACAGCTCCAGCTTTTCCTTCTCGCGGGTCAGGTTCAGCAGTTCCTTCTTGACCCGGCCGCCGCCCTCGCCGCCTTCCAGCAGGCCTTCCAGCTCGCGCAGGCGGGCGATCGAGCCCGACACGGTGCGCCAGTTGGTCAGGGTGCCGCCGAGCCAGCGGTTGTTCATGTAGTACTGGGCGCAACGCTTGGCGGCTTCGGCGACCGGATCGGCGGCCTGGCGCTTGGTGCCGACGAACAGCACGCGGCCGCCCTTGGCGGCGACGTCGCGCACGGCGACCAGCGCCTGGTGCAGCAGCGGGATCGACTGCGACAGGTCGATGATGTGGATGTTCGAGCGCGATCCGAAGATGTAGCGCTCCATCTTCGGGTTCCACCGGTGCGTCTGGTGGCCGAAGTGCGCGCCGGCTTCGAGCAGCGAACGCATGGAGAATTCTGGCAGAGCCATGAGGTGTAGTCCTTTATCCGATTGATCCGCCGCAGGCGCTGTAAAGGCCCCCATCTTCGAAAAGAGTTGGGCCCTCGGAACGGAGCAGATCAGGATGTCTCCCTGACCGCGCCACGCCTGCGTGTGAAGTGGGCGGGCATATAGGGGACAGGCCGCGCAAAGGCAAGCGGCGCAATCTCAACCGGCCCACCCGTCCGCAGACATGAAGGATGCTTCACTTGCCCGCCGGTCCTTGCCGGGTTTTGCTCCCCTCTCCCCGGAGACACCCATGCGCCTGCTGAGCTTCTTCCTGATCCTTCTGCTGCCCGCCGCCGCCATGGCCCAGACGCCCGACGACGCCGGCTACAGACAGGACGCCCTGTCCGTCGAACAGCTGATCAACGACAACTACGCCTATCTCGACCGCCTTCCCGGCGGCGCCTATGTGCTGCCGGACCGGCTCAGGGCCGAGGCCGAAGCCGTCCACGACCGCCCCTCCCTGTTGCACTTCGCCGAGCGCGCCGTGTTCGTGCTCGCCGATCATCATGCGATCACGGGAAGCTCCTTCAGCGACAGCTGGGCGCTGGTTCCCAGCTATTCGGACCTGTGGATCGAGCGGCAGGAGGGCGGCTGGCGCATCACCGCCGTGCGCGAAGGCTCCCCGGCGGCGAACGCCGGCGTTCAGGCGGGCGATGTCCTGATCAGCGTGAACGGACAGTCCACGGATCAGGCTGTGGCCGCCTTCTGGGCCGACCTCGGCGTGCAGCCGACGCCGGTCCAGGCCGATTTCGCCGCCCGGGTCCTGGCCGCCGGCCGCCGTGACCGCGACCGCGGCCTGGGCGTCCAGTCGCCGGACGGGCCGGTGCGCGACCTCGTCCTGCCCAGTCTGTACGCCGTCCAGGTCGATCGGCCGCCGGTCGAGACCTTCCAGTCAGAGGGCGCGCTGGTGATCCGGTTCAATGATTCCCTCGGCGACGACGGCGCCGTCGCGGCCTTCGACGCGGCCATGGCCTCGGCCCGGCCGGGACAGCCGGTCGTCATCGACCTGACGGACACCGCGTCAGGCGGAAACACGACCGTGGCCCGGGCGAGCATGGGCTGGTTCGTCGACCGGCCGACCGCCTACCAGATCCACAACCTGCCGGCGGAGGAGCGTGAGACCGGCGTTCCCCGGCAATGGATCGAGCAGGTCCTGCCGCGCACAGGCAGGCGCCACGACGGCCCCGTAACCGTTCGGGTCGGCCGCTGGACCGGCAGCATGGGCGAAGGCATGGCCATCGGTTTCGACGCGCTCGGGGCGCATGTGCAGGGCGGTCCGATGGCCGGGCTGCTGGGCGCCGTCTACGATCACCGTCTCGAAAACTCGGGCCTGGTCCTCAAGCTGCCGACCGAGCGGCTCTATGCCGTGGACGGCACGCCCCGCGAGGATTTCACGCCCGCCGGCGACTAGAGCTCCGTCACAGCTTGTGCAGACCGTCGAACTTCGTCGTCTCGATCGACCAGGGCTCGACGTCCTCCAGGGTGCGGACGTTGACGGCGACCATGGGCTGGCCGTCGGGGCCTTGGCCCATGCCGAACACCTCGACGCCGCAGGTCTTGCAGAAGCGGTGGCTGATGATGTGCTTGTTGAACAGATATTCGCTCAACCGGTCCTCGCCGCGCTTCAGCCGGAAGGCGGCCGGCGTCACGAAGGTCAGCAGCAGCCCCTTGCGGTAGCAGTGGCTGCAGTTGCACTCGATCACCGGCTCGAGGCTGGTCTCGGCCTCATAGGTCACGCCGCCGCAGTGGCAGGATCCCTTGTGCGTCTTCGCATCTGTCATCACGCGTCCTCCAGCAGCACCACGCCCGGCGCGGATTTCAGGGCTCCGCGCACGGCGGCGTCGAGGCGGTAGCGTCCGGGCAGGCGGATCTCGACCTCGCGGCGGCCGTCCAGCGCCGCGACCAGCGACACCTCCCCGCCCTTGCCGCCCTCGGCCTTCACCCGGTCCAGCCGCGCGCGGATCGCCTCCGCGTCGGCCGTGCGCGCCGAGACATGCACCCGCAGGCCCAGGGCCGCGTCATCCAGCATCGCCTCCATGCGATAGGCGTCGTCGCCGAAGAAGCGCACCTCGCCGTCCGCCGACTTGGCCCGCACCCGCACCATCACCGTGGCCCCGGGCTCAAGGATTTCGCGGCATTTTCTCAGCTGCTCCGGCGGGAACAGGCATTCGAACTCGCCGGTCGGGTCCGAGAAGGTGACAAAGGCGAATTTCTCGCCGGACTTGGCGCTCTGGCGTTCCTGCTTGCGGCGCACGACGCCCGCCATCTGGAAGGCCTCGTGTCCGGCCTCGGCCAGTTGCATCGCCTCGGCGACAAAGGTTACGCGCTTGCGCTTCAGCGCTGGCGCCAGGTCCTCCAGCGGGTGGCCGGACAGGTAGAAGCCTACCGCCGCCAGTTCCTGGTCCAGCCGGTCCGGCCCGCCCCAGGGCTCCACCGGCTTCAGCCGCGGCCGCGACGCCCCGGCCTGATCGGCGCCGAACAGCGACACCTGCGACGAAGCGCGCTCGGCCGCCACGCTCTGGCAATAGGCCATCAGGACGTCGGCCTGTTCGAACAACTGGCGCCGGTTCGGATGGATGCCGTCGAAGGCGCCCGCCCGCGTCAGCCCCTCCAGCGCCCGCTTGTTGACCGCGCGCGGATCGACCCGTTCGAGGAAATCGAAGATGTCGGTGAACCGCCCGCCGGTCTCGCGCACCTCGACCACATGCTTCATGGCCTCCAGCCCGACATTGCGGATCGCGCCCAGGGCATAGAGCACGGCCCCCTCGCCGCCCTCCCACGACACGTCGAAATCGGCGGACGACAGGTTCACGTCGGGGCTGCGCACCGGCACGCCGAACCGGCGGCAATCCTGATAGAAAATAGCCAGCTTGTCGGTATTGCTGAGGTCGAGTGACATGGACGCCGCCATGAACTCCACCGGATGGTTGGCCTTCAGCCAGCCCGTCTGGAAACTGATCAGCGCATAGGCCGCCGCGTGCGACTTGTTGAAGCCGTAGCCCGCGAACTTGGCCACCAGCTCGAAGATCGAGTCCGCCTGCGCCTGATCGACGCCCTTCTCGGCCGCGCCCCGGAGGAAACGGGCCTTCTGCTCGTCCATCTCCTCCTTCTTCTTCTTGCCCATCGCGCGGCGCAGCAGGTCGGCCTCGCCCAGGCTGTATCCGGCCAGGATCTGGGCGATCTGCATCACCTGTTCCTGGTAGATGATGACGCCGTAGGTCTCCTTCAGCACGCCGGCGAGCGACGGGTGCAGGGTGTCGATCTCCTGACGCCCGAATTTGCGGTCGATATAGGTGTCGATCATCTCCATCGGCCCCGGCCGGTAGAGGGAGATCAGAGCCGTGATCTCGTCGATGGAGCCACAGCGCATCTTGCGCAGGGTGTCGCGCATGCCCTGGCTTTCCAGCTGGAACACCCCGACCGTCTGGCCCGAGGCCATCAGCTCATAGGTGCGCGCGTCGTCCAGCGGCAGGCCGTTCCAGTCGGGCGCGGCCCCGCGCCGTTCCAGATACCCCCGCGCCCGGTCCAGCACGGTCAGGGTCTTGAGGCCCAGGAAGTCGAACTTCACCAGCCCGGCGGGCTCGACCCACTTCATATTGAACTGGGTGGCCGGGATGTCGGAGCGCGGATCCTGATACAGGGGCGTCAGCTCGACCAGCGGCCGGTCGCCGATGACGATGCCCGCCGCGTGGGTCGAGGCGTTGCGGTACAGCCCCTCCAGCTCCAGCGCCGTCTCCAGCAGGATCCGCACCGACTGCTCGCTGTCGCGCGCCTCGCGCAGGCGCGGCTCCAGCTCGATGGCCTGGGCCAGGGTCACGGGATTGGCTGGGTTGGCCGGCACCATCTTGGCCAGCCGGTCCACCTGACCCAGCGGCATCTGCAGCACCCGGCCCACGTCGCGCAGCACGGCCCGCGCCTGCAGGGTGCCGAAGGTGATGATCTGGGCCACCCGGTCGCGGCCGTAGCGTTCCTGCACGTAGGAGATGACCTCCTCGCGCCGCTCCTGACAGAAGTCGATGTCGAAGTCGGGCATGGAGACCCTCTCGGGGTTCAGGAACCGCTCGAACAGCAGGCCGAACCGCAAGGGATCGAGGTCGGTGATCGTCAGGGCCCATGCCACCAGCGATCCGGCGCCCGACCCCCGCCCCGGCCCCACCGGAATCCCGTGCGACTTGGCCCATTTGATGAAGTCCGACACGATCAGGAAGTAGCCGGGGAACCCCATTTGCTGGATGATCCCGACCTCCCAATCGAGGCGGGCGAAATACTCCTCCTCGGTGGCGAACGGCGTGACCTGCTTAAGCCGCTCCTTCAGCCCTTCGCGCGCCTGATGCGCCAGTTCGTCGGGCTCGGTGCGGCCGGCGCCGGCGTCGAAGCGCGGCAGGATCGGCGCGTGGGTCTGGACCATGAAGGCGCAGCGGCGGGCGATCTCGACGGTGTTGTCACAGGCCTCGGGCAGGTCGGCGAACAGCTCTCGCATCACCGCCGCCGGTTTGAACCAGTGCTGGTCGGTGATCCGGCGGCGATCCTCCTGCCCCGTGAAGGCGCCGTCGGCGATGCACAGCAGGGCGTCGTGGGACTTGGCCTGCTCCGGCTTGGCGTAGTGGACGTCGTTGGTGGCGACCAGCGGAACCTCGGACGCATAGGCCCAGGCCACCAGCCCGTCCTCGGCCATCCGCTCTTCCGGGCGGCCGTGGCGTTGCAGTTCGACATAGAAGCGGTCGCCGAACGCGGCCTTCATGGCGTCGAGCGCGGCGTTGGCCTCGCTTGCCTTGCCCTGCACGAACAGCGGATCGACAGGGCCGTCCGGCCCGCCGGACAGCAGGATCAGCCCGGCGGACTTATCCACAATCTGTCCCCAGGCGACCCCCGGCTCGTCCATCTCGCCGCTGTCGAGATAGGCCGAGGACGACAGGGCCGACAGGTTCAGCCACCCGGCCTCGTCCTGGGCGATCAGAACCACGGTCGGGGTCTTGGCCCAGCGCTCGTTGATCTTGCCGCCGATGCCCAGCACCGGAATGGCGCAGGCGATGATCGGCTGCACCCCCGCATCCCGCGCCGCCTGACTGAACTCCAGCGCCCCGAACAGGTTGACCCGGTCCGCCACGGCCACCGCCGGCATCTGGTGGTCGGCAGCCAGCCGCCCGACCTTGCCCGCCTTGATCGCGCCCTCCAGCAGCGAATAGGCCGAGCGCACCCTCAGGTGGATGAATTGCGCGTCCGCTGCGGTGGAAATGGCCCGACCCTCTTTGAGCAGGCCCATCCGCGACTCACGAAATCAGAAAGGCGGCCTGCCACGCCATCCAAACAAACCCGCCGCACGACGCAAGCGACAGCATATCCCTCACCCAACGCGCCATGACCTTGTCCCCAGATTGATTGTTCTGGTTACGTTCTATGTTGCGGCTTTGTTCTAGTCAAGACGTGTCACTTTCAGAGGACGCCGCGCCGCTGTCGGAGTAGGTTGCAGACAAGACGCCACCCACCATCCGCCCCTCCCGGCGGCAGGCGTCAGGAGAGCGGTCATGGCCAAGGGTCAGGTGCGCAAGAACAAGGAAACGCGGAAACCGAAGGCTGAGAAGCCCAAGCCGGCGATCAGCGTGGGGACGTCGCCGTTCACGACGCCTCCGGGGAAGAAGTAGGCGCTACTCGGCGTCGAGCCGCGCCTCGCACTCGGCGACGCCGCCAGCGACGCCCGCAGCCTCATAGAGATCCCGCGCCTCGGTCCAGGCGGTGACAGCGGCGTCGCGCCTGCGCAGGGCGTCGAGCGCCAGCGCCTTCAGGCGCAGGGAATTCGGCACGTCCGCGCCCTCCCCGCCGCCATGGGCGCGGTAGAGCGCCAGCGCCTGTTCCGCATGAGCCAGGGCCGCGTCGGCCTGGCCCGCCTCGCGGTCGATGTCCGACAGGTGGCGCAGGGCGTGGGCCTGAAGCATCGCATGGCCCCCTTCCCGGCTGAGCGCGGCGGCCTGGGCGTAGGCGTTGCGGGCGTCCATGCGGCGGCCCTCGGCACGGGCGTCGCGGGCCGTGGTGAGATGCGCCTGGATGATTTCGGTCATGGCTGACCGTAACACGGACCTAGTAGGCGTGCGCTTCCGCCGGGCGTTCTTCCAGATGGCCGTCCTTCAGGGCGAAGACGCGGTCCATATGACCCGCCAGCTCCATGTTGTGCGTAGCGATCAGGGCGCCGACGCCGGTCTGTTTGACCAGGTTGTGCAGGGCCTCGAACACCGTCTGGCTGGTGGCCGGGTCCAGGTTGCCCGTCGGCTCGTCGGCCAGCAGCAGGCGCGGCCGGTTGGCCAGGGCCCGGGCTACGGCGACCCGTTGCTGTTCGCCGCCCGACATCTGGGCCGGCTGGTGTGTCAGGCGTTCGCCGAGGCCCAGCGCCGTCAGAACTTCCTCCGCCCGCGTCCGCGCCTCGGCCAGCCCGACCCCGGCGATGCGCAGCGGCAGGGCCACGTTGTCGCGCGCGTCGAACTCGGCCAGCAGATGGTGGAACTGATAGACGAAGCCGATGGAGCGCAGGCGGATGTGCGTCCGCGCCCGCTCGTCCAGACCGCCGACATCCTGACCGTCGATCAGGATCGTGCCCGAGGTCGGCCGCTCCAGCAGGCCGGCGGCGTGCAGCAAGGACGACTTGCCCGACCCCGACGGCCCGATCAGGCCCACGACCTCGCCCGGCCGCACGTCCAGATCGACGCCCTTCAGCACCGTCAGGCCGCCGGTCGCGGTCTCATAGGTCCGGGTGACGCCGCGCGCGGACAGAACCGGCGCGGCCAGATTCTTCGCGGCCCCATTCTTCGTAACGGAGGGCTTCCTACTCATAACGCAGCGCCTCGACCGGATCCATTTTTGCCGCCCGCCACGAGGGCAGCAGCGACGCCACGCACGACATGAAGAACGACCAGGCCGCGACCCAGAACACGTCCACCGGGTCCACCAGCGCCGGCACGGAATCGAGCATGTAGACGTCGGCGTTGAACAGCTGGGTCTGGAACACCCACTCCAGGAAATGCTGGATCGCCGCGATGTTCAGGCAGAACAGCAGCCCCAGCACCAGCCCGGTGATGGTGCCCGCGATGCCGATGGCGGCGCCGGCGACGAAGAACACCCGCAGCATCGAGGCCTGGCTGGCCCCCACGGTGCGCAGGATGGCGATGTCGCGGGTCTTGTTCTTCACCAGCATGACGATGCCTGAGATGATGTTCAGGGCCGCGATGGCGACGACGAGGCCGAGGATGATGCTCATCGCCACCCGCTCGACCTTCAGCGCGCCCCAGAAGGCCGCCAGCCGGTCGCGCCAGTCGCTGACCAGCGCGCCGCGTCCCGCCGCCTCGCGCACGGGCTTCAGCATGCCCTCGACCTGATCGGGGTGATCGACCTTGATCTCGATCACGTCCCACAGGCCTTCCTTGCCGAAGAACAGCTGCGCCTGCTCCAGCGGCATGAAGACGAAGGCCCGGTCGTAATCTGCGGCGCCCGAGCTGAAGATCCCGCCGACGACATAGGTCTTGGTCAGGCCGCCCAGGTTGCCGAAGGCGCTGTCGGCGCCGGTCGGGGAATACAGGGTGATCGGCGCGCCGACGCCGACGCCCAGCTGCTGCGCCAGGGTCTTGCCGATCAGCACCTTGTCGCCGCCGTAGGCCCCCTTGCCGAAGCTGGCCCGGGCGTCGGGCGTCAGGCTCTGGTAGACGAAGGACATGGACTTCAGGTCCTCGCCCCGGATGCCCCGCACATAGCCGCCGGTCACCTGGCCGCCCGCCTGGAGCATGGCCGGAGTCTCGACCAAGGGCGTCACGCTGGCCACGCCGTTGACGGCCTGAAGCCGCGTCAGGGCCGCGTCGCGGTCCCCCGCGACCAGCACCGACCCCTGCACATACATATGCCCGTTGAACGACAGCATCCGGCTCAGCAGCTCGGCGCGGAACCCGGCCATGATGCTCATCACCACGATCAGCGCCATGACGGCGAGCGTGATGGCGACATAGGAGATGATGGCGATCAGGGCGATCCCGCCCTCCTTGCGCCTGGCGCGGAGGTAGCGGAGCGCCAGCCCGATCTCCCAGCTGGAGAACGGCCCGGCGGGTTTCGGCGTGGTCTCGCTCATGTCCTTCTCCCCTTGGGGGAGAAGGTGGGCGGCGATAGCCGCTCGGATGAGGGGTAAGGTTCAGCAGGCAGAATAGCAAACGATGAGCGTGAGGTTGTCAGCCCCCTCATCCGTCTCGCTCCGCGAGCCACCTTCTCCCCCGAGGGGCGAAGGTAAAACACTGTGCTCCTCATGCAGACAACCTCTGAAGGGCCTCGGCCAGCGGCACGGACAGCTTCTCGCCGGTCGCGCGGCGCTTCAGCTCGACCACGCCCTCGGCCACGCCCTTGGGACCGATGGTCAGCTGCCACGGCACGCCGATCAGGTCGGCGGTGGCGAACTTGCCGCCCGGCCGCTCGTCGGTGTCGTCATAGAGGACTTCGAAACCAGCGGCTTCCAGCTGCGTCACCGCATCCTCGCAAGCCGTGCAGACGCCCTCGTCGTTGGCGCGCAGGTTGATCACCACCACGTCGAACGGCGCCACGGCGTCCGGCCAGATGATGCCGCTGTCGTCATGGCTGGCCTCGATGATCGCGCCCAGCAGGCGCGAGACCCCGACGCCGTAGCTGCCCATGTGGACATTGGTGTCGACACCGTCCGGCCCGGCGACCTTCGCCTTCATCGGCTCGGAGTATTTGGTGCCGAAATAGAAGATGTGGCCGACCTCGATGCCCCGTGCGGTCAGACGGTCGGCCTCCGCCGTCTGGCTCTCGAACTGGCCGGCGTCGTGCATTTCCTCGGTCGCGGCATAGAGCGAGGTGCGGCCGTCGACGATGGATTGCAGGTCGTTCCAGTCCACGTCCGGACCCGGCGCCGGCATCTCGACCAGCTTCTTGTCACAGAACACCTGGCTCTCGCCCGTGTCGGCCAGGACGATGAACTCGTGGCTCAGGTCGCCGCCGATCGGCCCGGTGTCGGCGCGCATCGGCACGGCCTTCAGCCCCATACGTGCGAAGGTGTTCAGATAGGCCACGAACATGCGGTTATAGGCCCGGCGCGCCGAGGCCTCGTCGATGTCGAAGCTGTAGGCGTCCTTCATCAGGAACTCGCGCCCGCGCATCACGCCGAAGCGGGGGCGGCGCTCGTCGCGGAACTTCCACTGGATGTGAAACAGGTTCAGCGGCAGCGCCTTGTAGCTCTTCACAAAGCCGCGGAAGATGTCGGTGATCATCTCCTCGTTGGTGGGCCCGTACAGCAGCTCGCGCTCATGCCGGTCGGTGATGCGCAGCATCTCGGGGCCGTAAGCGTCATACCGCCCGGATTCTCGCCACAGGTCAGCCAGTTGCAACGTCGGCATCAACAGCTCGACGGCGCCCGCCCGCTCCTGCTCCTCGCGCACGATCTGCTCGATCTTCTTCAGCACCCGCAGACCCAGCGGCAGCCAGGCATAGATGCCGGCGGCCTCCTGCTTGATCAGGCCGGCGCGGAGCATCAGCTGATGCGAAACGATCTGGGCGTCCGAAGGCGCCTCTTTCAACGTGGGCAGGAAGTAGCGCGACAGGCGCATGGGGATCGGCTTTCGAGGGGAGTCGAGACAGACCTGACCTTTAGCCGCAGCCGGGGGGCGAAAGCTAGGCCGACCCCACCTCGGGCAGCGGCAACCAGCCCGTATAGATCACCAGCATGATCACCGCCCAGACGACGGCGGCCAGCCAGGTCGTGGTGATGAACTTCTTCTTCAGGTTCGGCGTCTCCGGCGCGCCCCACTGGGCCCCGTCGGTCGGCGGCGCCTGATCCTGCTGGTTCATGCCCAGCGGCAGGACGCAGAACAGCACGGTCCACCACACGACCAGATAGATCGCCAGCATGGTCACCCAGTTGATCGGCATGGACATCAGTGGGCTTCCCTCGGTGTTTCCATCAGCTCGACCAGCACGCCGCCCATGTCCTTCGGGTGCACGAAGATGATCGGCGTGCCGTGGGCCCCGATGCGCGGCTCGCCCGTGCCCAGGATGGTCGCGCCCTTGGCCCGCAGGTCGTCGCGGGCGGCGAGGATGTCCTCGACCTCGAAACAGACGTGGTGCTGCCCGCCCTTGGGGTTCTTCGCCAGAAAGCCGTGGATGGGAGACGCGTCCCCCAGCGGCTCGATCAGCTCGATCTGGGCGTTGGGCAGGTCGATGAAGCACACCCGCACCCCCTGCTCCGGCAGGTCGAACGGCGCATGGGCCTTCGTCGCGCCCAGCAGGTCGCGGTACATGGCCACGCTGGCCTCGATGGACGGAGTCGCGACCCCGATGTGGTTCAGTCTGCCGATCATGATGCGGGCTTAGCCTGTCCGGCCTCGCCGTTCCACCGCATCATTGCGCCAGCCCGAACAGCAGCAGAAGCCGTCCGGATCGACCACTCGCTCCCGACATCACGACCTCAATACTCGAATGGATCGCTCGCGGTCGGGCGCGTCGGCACCGGCATGCGGGGCAGGGGCTCGTCCGAGTTGGCGGCGGTCAGCAGGATGCCGGCCAGAACGATCGCCGCCTGACGCAGGTCGTCGGGGCGCAGGTGGTCGTAACTGTCGATCGAAGTGTGATGCAGACGGCTGGAGTAATCCAGCGGGTCCTGGATGAACTGGTATCCGGGGATGCCGACGGTCTGCATGTAGACGTGGTCGGTGCCGCCCGATGTGCGGAGCGATACGCTGGTCGCCCCCAGGCTGGCGTAGGGACGCAGCCATTCCTCGAACACAGCGGCGGCGGCGACATTGCCCTCGGCGTTGATGCCGCGGATCTTGCCCGAGCCGTTGTCGATGTTGAAATAGGCGACCAGGTCGCCATGCCCCTCACGCGGCTGGATCGGCCAGCGGGCGCGCCAGCTGCGGCCGTTGGGCAGGGACGCCAGGGCCGGATCGGCCAGCGGCGCGCGCGTCGCCAGATAACGGTCCACATAGGCGAGCGACCCGTGCAGTCCCTGCTCTTCCCCGCTCCACAGGGCGAAGCGGATCGTGCGCTTGGGCCGCACGCCCATCGCCTGCAGGATGCGCGCCGCCTCCATGATCACGGCGCTGCCCGCCGCGTTATCGACCGCCCCGTCAGACGCGACCCAGCTGTCCAGATGCGCCCCGGCCATGACGTATTCGCCCGAGCGGCTTGTCCCGGGAATATCGGCCAGGATGTTGTAGGCGTTGGGGTCTTCCTCGTGGAACCGGACGTCGCTCATCAGCTCCAGCGTCGGGTTGGTTCCCGCCACCGACAGCCGCACCAGACGGCGATAGTCTTCCTGCGTCAGCTCGAAGCCCGGCGTCTGCCGTTCGTCGCCCCGGCGATAGCCGCTGGCGGTGCCGTGCAGCAGCCCGCCGTCGCGCGCCGACATCCGCACCCAGGCCAGGGCGCCCTCCTCCTTCAGGAAGGCGTCCAGTTGCGACGCGAAGTCCGGTGTGCTCAGCCCCCGCTCGGCCGAAGCCGGCGAATTGTTGGGCAGGTTCATCGAGGTGCGCCCCGCCAGCTCCTCGTCGGTCCAGCGGCGGAAGAAGGGGTCGCTGCTCGGCTCGGCCGGCGGGTCGGCGCGGGTGATCAGAACGATCTTGCCCGCCAGCTTGCCGCGATACCTGGCGAAGTCGCCGGCGCTGGTAATCGGGGCGATGACGATCTCGGCGTTGATCACGCCGTTGGTGCCGGGCGTCCAGGCGACCGGGATGACCCGCAGGTCCAGCGGGCGCGGCGCGGTCATCCGCGCGCTCGACCGCACGATCGACCAGCCCCGCCCGAACTCGAACGGCTCGGCCCGCACGTTTGACAGGCCCCAGTCTCGGAACTGCTGCTGGGTCCAGGCCTCGGCCTGACGCATCTGCGGCGAATTGGTCATCCGCCCACCGATCCGATCGGTCAGATAGGCCGCCGTCTGCATCACCTGCGAGTGGTTGAAGCCCTGGTCGATGATGCCGTTGACGGCGACCAGATCCGGCGCCTGCGCGGCGGCCGGAAGGGCGATGGCGGTGAGCGTGGCGGCAGTAAGAACGGCGGCGAGGCGGCGCATGAAAGTCCCCTGAATCTGAACAACCGGGGGATATGACGCGATGGCATAGCCGGGTGCAAACGCTTAGGCCGTCTCCCTTCTCCCCTCCGGGGGAGAAGGTGGTCGCGTGAGCGACCGGATGAGGGGGATGCCTGACGAAAGGCTGACCTTCTGACCGTGAGCGAACTGAAACAGCCCCCTCATCCGTCAGGCTTCGCCTGCCACCTTCTCCCCCGAGGGGAGAAGGATTCGATCACAGCCTCAAAACGATCGTCTCGACGATGGGCCTGCGCGACCACACGCCCTGGCTGGCCTTTTTCAGCGTCCGGGCGATGGCCTGTTCGATGACGGTTTCGTCTTCCAGCGCCTCGCCCTTCAGGCCGCGCACGACCTGTTCGACCCGTTCAGCCAGATCGTCGAGCACGTCGCCCAGGGGGCTGTCCTCGTCGCCCGGCAGGCCGATGCCGCGCACGTCGATGTCGCTGACGATCTTGCCGCGCTTGTCCATGGCGAAGCTGACGATCAGCACGCCGTTCGACGCCGCGTGACGCCGCTCGCGCAGAGCCTCGCCGGCTTCCTCCACCAGCATGCCGCCGTCGACGAACAGGCGGCCCGAGGGCACCTCGTCGATGATCGCCGCCGGCCCGGGGGCCAGCCGCACCATGTCGCCGTTGCGCGGCGTGATGGTCTCCGGCACCTGCATGTCCTTGGCCAGCATGGCGTGTTCGGCGATGTGGCGGCGCATGCCGTGGGTCGGCACCGCGATTCGCGGCCGCGCCCACTGATACATCTGGCGCAGTTCATCGCGGCACGGGTGGCCCGACACGTGGATGCCCGGATGGTCCTTCTCGGTGTAGAGACGCACGCCGCGTTCGCTCAGCGTGTCCTGCAGCCGCCCGATAGACAGCTCGTTGCCCGGGATCACCCGCGACGAGAAGATGCAGTGATCCCCGCGCCCCAACTTGATGAAGGGATGCGTCCCTTCCGCCACCCGCGACAGGGCCGCGCGCTGTTCGCCCTGGCTGCCGGTGCACAGATACAGGATCTGGTCGGCGGGCCAGACGCGCGCCTCTTCCTCGCTCAGGAACGGCTTCACGTCGTTCAGCATCCCGACCGACTTGGCCGCCGCCGTGATGCGGAACATCGACCGCCCGGCCAGGGCCACACGGCGTCCGGCGGCCTCGGCCGCGCGGATCACGCTGTCCATCCGCGCGACGTTCGAGGCGAAGCATCCCACGGCCACCCGGCCCTTCAGGCCCTTGATCAGGTCGGCCAGCGCCGTCTTCACGTCGCCCTCGGACCCGGCCACCCCGTCGACGAAGACGTTGGTCGAGTCGCACACCATCGCCAGCACACCCTCGTCGCCGAGGCGCTTGATCGTGTCGACGTCCGTGCGCTCGCCCACGACCGGATCGTTGTCCAGCTTCCAGTCGCCGGTGTGCAGGATCACGCCCAGCGGCGTCTTGATGGCCAGGCCGTTGGGCTCGGCGATCGAGTGGGTGATGGTCACCATCTCGACCTCGAACGGGCCGAGGTGAATGGTCCCGCCCAGCGGCACCTCGTGCAGCTTCACCTGGTCCAGGATGCCCGCGTCGCGCAGCTTTTCCCGGATCAGATAGGCGGTGAACGGCGTCGCATACAGCGGCGCCTTGATGCGCGGCCACAGCCAGCCCAGCGCGCCGATATGGTCCTCGTGCGCGTGGGTCAGGACGATGCCGATGATCTCTTCGCCTTCCAGGAAGACGGGGTCAGGCACGATGATGTCGACGCCGGGCGTCGAGGGGTCGCCGAAGGTCACGCCGACATCGACGATGATCCACTTGCGGGCGTCCGGCGGCCCGAAGCCGTAGGCGTTCAGGTTCATGCCGATCTCGTTCGAGCCGCCCAGCGGCAGGAAGACGAGTTCGTTTTCAGTATTCTTGTTTTTGGTCATTCACTCATATGGGTATTGCGGCGCCAGATTTCGAGCAGGCCGCGAATGGTCAGGTCCGGATCGAACCGGTCGATGGATGTTGTTGCGCCTTCGAACAGGCTGGCGACGCCGCCGGTGCCGATGACGGTCATGGGTTTCCCCCACTCGTCCTTGATCCGCGCCACCAGCCCCTCGATCAGGGCGATATAGCCCCAGAACACGCCGGACTGCATGTTCGAGACTGTGTCCTTGCCGATCACGCGCTCGGGCTTCTGGATGGCGATGCGCGGCAGCATGGCCGCCGCCTCGTGCAGCGCCTGCAGGCTCAGGTTCACGCCCGGGGCGATGATGCCGCCCTCGAAGGCGCCGTCGGCGGCGATGACGTCGAACGTCGTGGCCGTGCCGCTGTCAATGACGATCAGGTCGCCGGGATACATCATGTGCGCCCCGATGGCGTTGACCAGCCGGTCGGCCCCCGCCTCGCTGGGCTTCAGGATGCGCGCCGTCATCCCCAGCTTCACGCCAGCATCCCCGATCACCAGCGGCTCGGCGTTCAGGTATCGCCGCGACAGGTTCCTCAGGTTGAAGATCGACTGCGGCACGACGCTGGAGATGATGCAGCCGTCGATGGCCTTCAGCGCCAGCCCGTGCATCGACAAAAGCTGGCTCAGCCAGACGGCGTATTCATCGGCCGTGCGTGTGCTCTCGGTCGCACTGCGCCACTGGGCGATCCAGTTGGTCCCGTCGTGCACCGCGAACAGGGTGTTGGTGTTGCCTTGCTCGATCGCCAGCAGCATCAGGCCGCCTCCCCGAAGAACACATCGCCCGCCGAGATCAGCCGCAGCGTCCCGTCCGGCAGTTTCAGTCTCAGCGCGCCGTCCGCCTCGACCCCGTCGGCCACACCCGTGATTGTCTCATGCCCCAGCCGCGCCGTCGCCGGTCCATGCAGCCCGCCGCAGCGCGCGATCCAGGCGTCCAGCACCGGCTGGAAGCCCAGCATCTCCCAGCGGTCCCACCAGATCGCGAAGGCATCGGCCAGGACCTCGGCCGCGACCTCCACGCCGGGCGGATATGCGATGTCGCCGCGCAGGTGACCCGCCAGCGACGCCGCCGGCCGCTCCACCTCGGCGGGCGCATGGGCCAGATTGACCCCGATCCCGACCGCGAGCCACAGGCCGCCACTGGCATGTGGGCCTGACTCGACAAGGATGCCGGAGGCCTTGCGCCCGTCGATCAGCACGTCATTGGGCCACTTGATCGCGACCGACGCCTGCGCCGCGAATGCGTCGAGCAGGTCCGCCACCGCCAGCGCCGCGACGAACGTCACCTGCGCGGCCTCGGCGGGCGGTTTGCGCGTGACGGTCAGCAGGGTGGCGAACAGGTTGCCGCTGTCGCTTTCCCAGCGGCGGCCGCGGCGGCCCCGGCCCTCGCTCTGGCGGCGCGCGGCGATCCACAGCGGACCGGTCTCCCCGGCCTCGGCCCGGCGGCGCGCTTCCGCGTTGGTGGAGTCGACCTGGTCCAGCAGCAGGACGGGAGCGCCCGCCACGGCCTACTGCGCTCCGAAGCCCGAGGCGGCGGCGCGGGTCAGCGGCTCCAGCCAGACGAGGGCCGCCAGCACCAGCGGGAAGCAGAACAGGGCCGACGCCCAGCCGATGGTCAGGGCCTCGACCGGCGCCTTGTCCGTCGCGGCGTCATCCACCGGCGGATCGAACCACATCAACTTCAGGATGCGCAGGTAGTAGAAAGCCGCCACGACCGAGGCCACGAGGCCCGCCGACGCCACCATCCAGTATCCAGCGCTGACCGAGGCGCCGAACACATAGTATTTTGCCCAGAAGCCCGACAGCGGCGGCATCCCCAGCACCGACAGCGACAGCACCGTCAGGGCCAGCGCCGTCACCGGCCGCGTCTGCCTGAGGCCCGCGAAGTCGGCGATGGTGCGGATCGGCTTGCCGCCCCGCGACAGGCTCAGCAGGATGGCGAAGAAGCCCAGTTGGTCGATGACATACAGGGTCATGAACATCAGCATGGCCTGAAGGCCCGCCTCGGTTCCGGCGGTGATGCCCAGCAGAGCGTAGCCGATATTAGCGATCGACGAATAGGCCAGCAGCCGCTGCAGGTCCTTCTGCGCCAGACCGCCGAAGGCGCCCACCGCAAACGAGATCAGCGAGATCAGCACCAGCACCTGCGCCCACTGGTCGTGCGACCCGGCGAAGCCATCGGTCAGGACACGGGCGATCAGGACCATGGCCGCCATCTTCGGGGCGGTAGCGAACAGGGCCACGACCGGCGTCGGCGCGCCCTCGTATACGTCCGGCGTCCACATGTGGAATGGCGCGGCCGAAACCTTGAACGCCAGCCCGCAGATCAGGAACACCAGCCCGAACACCAGCCCGGTCGACGGATGCGCCGCCGCATAGGCCGCGATGGCGTCGTAGTTCATCGAACCGGTGAAGCCGTAAATCAGACTGGCCCCGTACAGCAGCAGTCCCGACGACAGGGCGCCCAGCACGAAATACTTCAGCCCGGCCTCGGAGGCCTTCAGGTTGTCGCGGTGGAAGGCGGCCAGCACATAGAGCGCCAGCGAATGCAGCTCGATGCCGACGTACAGCGAGATCAGGTCGCCCGACGAGGCCATCATGCCCATGCCGGCCGAGGCCAGCACGATCAGGATCGGATACTCGGCTTTGGCGATGCGCGTGCGGCTCATCCAGCCGTCGCCGAGGATCACGGCCACGGCGCTGGCGAGGTAGATGACGACCTTGCCGTAGACCGCCAGCGGATCGGACACATAGGCGCCGTTGAACGCCTGGCCCAGCGGCGCGGTCGCGGCGATGCCCGCGGCGATGACCAGCAGGCCGGTCGACAGGATCGACACCATCCGCGAGGACTTGTCCCCGCCGAATGCGCCGATCAGCAGCAACACCAGGGCGCCGCCCGCGAGCGTCAGCTCGGAGGCGGCGATGTTCAGGGCGGGGATCAGATCAGCCATCATGGTCTCACCCGCCGATCGCGGCGCGATAGGAGGTCGTCAGAAGCTCGACCGAGGCCGAGGTTATGTCCAGCACCACGCCCGGCTGGACGCCCAGCCACAGGGTGCCGACGATCAGCGGGACAAAGATCAGCAGCTCGCGCCTGTCGATGTCGCTGATGGTCTTCAGCGCCGGGTTGGTGATCTCGCCGAACATTACGTTTCGGTACAGCGTCAGGGCATAGACTGCCGAAAGGATCACGCCCGAGGCCGCCACGAACGCCGTCCAGGTCGAGACCTGATAGACGCCGGTCATGGTCAGGATTTCGCCGATGAAGCCCGAGGTGCCCGGCAGGCCGACGTTGGCCATGGTGAACATCAGGAAGATCGCGGCGTACCACGGCATGCGGCTGGTCAGCCCGCCGTAGAAGGCGATTTCGCGGGTGTGCATCCGGTCATAGACAACCCCGACGCAGAGGAAGAGCGCGCCCGAGATCAGGCCGTGGCTGATCATCTGGAACACCGCGCCCTGCACGCCGATGGCGTTGCCGGCGAAGATGCCCATGGTGACGAAGCCCATGTGCGCCACCGACGAATAGGCGATCAGCTTCTTGATGTCCGTCTGCCGGAACGCGACCAGCGAGGTGTAGACGACCGCGATGGCTGACAGGACGAACACGAACGGCGCGAACATCTGCGACGCGATCGGGAACATCGGCACGTTGAACAGGAGGAAGCCGTATCCGCCGAGCTTCAGGAGGATGCCGGCCAGGATCACCGACCCCGCCGTCGGCGCCTGCACGTGGGCGTCGGGCAGCCAGGTGTGCACCGGCCACATCGGCATCTTCACCGCGAACGAGGCGAAGAAGGCCAGCCACAACAGCGGCTGATACTGCGCCGGCCAGTCGAAGGCCTTCAGTTCCGGAATGCTGGTGGTGCCGGCGAAATACGCCATCCACAGCATGGCCAGCAGCATCAGCACCGACCCCAGCAGGGTGTAGAGGAAGAATTTGTAGCTGGCGTAGATCCGGTTCGCCCCGCCCCAGATCCCGATGATCAGGAACATCGGCACCAGGGTGCCTTCGAAGAAGATGTAGAACAGGAACAGGTCCAGCGCCGTGAACACGCCGATGACCAGCGTCTCCAGCACCAGGAACAGGACCATGTATTCGACGATGCGTGTCTCGATCGATTTCCAGCTGGCCAGGATGCACAGCGGCATCAGGAAGGCGGTCAGCAGGACGAACAGGATCGAGATCCCGTCCACGCCCATGTGATAGCTCGCGCCTGCGAACCAGCTGAACTGCTCGACGAACTGATAGGCCGGGTTGGCGGCGTCGAAGCCGGCGACCAGCACGACCGACACGGCCAGGGTCGCAAGGGTGGTCGCCAGCGCGATCCACTTGGCGGCCGTGTCCGCGCCGCCCTTCGACGCGAACCGCGCCAGCAGGATCAGGGCGGCCCCGACGAGGGGCAGGAAGGTGACGACGCTCAGGATGTTGGGGATGACGGGCATGGGCTCACGCTCCCCAGGCGTAGATGGCGAAGGCGAGCAGACCGGCCACGCCGAGCAGCATCACGAACGCATAGTGATAGACATATCCGGACTGGATCTTGGCCATCCGCCCGGCGAACACCCGCGACAGCCAGGCGACGCCGTTCGGCCCGCCCCCGTCGATGATCTTCACGTCGCCGACCTTCCAGAACAGGTCGCCCAGCGCCTTGGCGCCCTTGACGAAGATGAAGTCGTAGACCTCGTCGAAATACCATTTGTTGTAGAGGAAGGCGTGGACCGGGCTGCCCCGGTCGGCCATCCGCCGCGCCATGCCTTCCTTCAGGACATAGAGCCAGAAGGCGAACAGCGAGCCGAGGATCGTCAGCACCAGCGGCGACCACTTCACCCAGGTCGGGACGTCGTGGCTCTCGTGCAGGACGTGGTTCGCCGGGCCGTTGAAGATGGCGCCGTGCCAGAAGTCGTGCGCGTGCTCGCCGATGAAATACGGGGCGAAGACGATGCCCGCTGCGACGGCGCCGACCGACAGCGCGATCAGCGGAACCAGCATCACCCACGGGCTCTCGTGCGGATGCAGCGGGCCGTGATGATGGTCGTCGTGAGGGTCGTCGGCCACCGGCTCGGAATGGGTCTCGAGCTGCGCGTGGCTGGCGTGGTCGTCATGCGCGTGATCATCGTGATGCGCGTCCTTCCACACCGGCTTGTTGTGGAAGGTCATGAACACCAGACGCCACGAGTAGTAGGCCGTCAGGCCCGCCGCCGCGATGCCGACGAAGAAGGCGAAATAGCCCGCCGCCGAATGGGCGCTCGACGCCGCCGCCCAGGCGCTCTCGATGATCGAATCCTTGGAATAGAAGCCGGCGAAACCGCCGATCCCGGGAATGCCCAGGCCGGTGATGGCGATCGTGCCGATGGTCATGACGGCGTAGGTGATGGGCAGCAGCTTCATCAGCCCGCCCATCTTCCGCATGTCCTGCTCGTGGTGCATCCCGTGGATCACCGAGCCGGCTCCCAGGAACAGCAGCGCCTTGAAGAAGGCGTGGGTGAACAGGTGGAACATCGCCGCCTGATAGGCCCCGACGCCCGCGGCGAAGAACATGTAGCCCAGCTGCGAACAGGTCGAATAGGCGATGACCCGCTTGATGTCGTTCTGGGCCAGCCCGACCGTCGCGGCGAACAGCGCCGTCACCGCGCCGGTGATCGTGACGATCAGGCTGGCGGTCGGCGCGTATTCGAAGATGGGGCTCAGCAGGCAGACCATGTAGACGCCGGCCGTCACCATGGTCGCCGCGTGGATCAGGGCCGACACCGGCGTCGGGCCCTCCATCGCGTCGGGCAGCCAGGTGTGCAGGAAGAACTGCGCCGACTTGCCCATCGCGCCGATGAACAGCAGCACCGCCGCCAGATCGATCGCGCTCCAGCGATAGCCGATGAAGTCCCAGCCCGTCCCGGCCTTGGCCGCGATCATCGGGAACAGCTCGGCGAACTGGATCGTGCCGAACATCCAGAACACGGTCATGATGCCCAGCGCGAAGCCGAAGTCGCCGACCCGGTTGACCACGAACGCCTTGATGGCGGCGGCGCTGGCCGTGGGCTTCTTGTACCAGAAGCCGATCAGCAGATAGGACGCCAGCCCCACCCCTTCCCAGCCGAAGAACAGCTGCATGAAGTCGGCGGCGGTCACCAGCGCCAGCATGGCGAAGGTGAAGAGGCTCAGATAGGCGAAGAACCGCGGCTTGTCCGGGTCCTCGGCCATGTAGCCCCAGCTGTAGAGGTGGACCAGCGACGACACCGAGGTCACCACCACCAGCATTACGGCCGACAGGGCGTCCACGCGGATCGACCAGCTGGACTGGAAGTCGCCCACGTTGATGAACGGCAGCAGCTCGACCGTGAACGGATGCATCCCGCCCCAGGTATGGGCCGAGAACACGATCCAGCCGCAGGCGCAGCTGACGAACAGCAGGCCCGTTGTGATGGCCATCGAGAGGGTGTCGCCCAGCCGCCGGCCGCTGAGGCCCACGATGGCGGCGCCGATCAGGGGCGCGAAGACGCAGAGCGTGACGATAAGCTTCAGGTCCACGATCAGCCCTTCATCACCGATGCGTCGTCAACCGCGATGTCGCCGCGGTTGCGGAAGAAGGTCACCAGGATCGCCAGGCCGACGGCGGCCTCGGCGGCGGCGACGGTCAGGACGAACATGGCCATCACCTGCCCCGCCACGTCATTCAGGTGGGTCGAGAAGGCGACGAAATTGATGTTCACGGCCAGCAGGATCAGCTCGATCGACATCAGGATGATGATGACGTTCTTGCGGTTCACGAAGATGCCGAACACCCCGATGGTGAACAGCATCGCCGCCACGGCCAGATAGTGGGACAGGGTCACGGTCACTTCAGGTCCTCCGCCGACACGCCCTGGCCCGTGGGCGCGGCCTTCACCTCGACCGCCGTCTTGCGCAGCCGGCCGACCTGTTTGTCGATGTTCTGACGCTTGATGCCCGGCTTGTGGCGCAGCGTCAGGGTGATGGCCCCGATCATGGCGATCAGCAGCACGATCCCGGCGGCCTGGAAGAAGTAGACGTAGTCCGTATAGAGCACCCGCCCGATGGTCTCGACGTTCGAGGCGTCCGGCGTGGCGGCCATCGGCGCGCCCGCATCGGCGGCGGCCCCGCCCTGGACGACCGTCAGGGTGATCATGATCATCTCGGCCAGCAGCACGCCCGCCACGATCATCGCCAGCGGCAGATAGCGCGCATAGCCCTCGCGCAGCTTCACGAAGTCGACGTCCAGCATCATGACGACGAACAGGAACAGCACCGCCACGGCGCCGACGTAGACGACCACCAGCAGCATCGCCAGGAACTCGGCGCCCATCAGCACGAACAGCCCCGCTGACGAGAAGAAGGCGAGGATCAGCCACAGGACCGAATGCACGGGATTTCGCGCCGTCACAACCAGCAGGGCGGACACGACCGCCACCGCCGACAGGAGATAAAAGGCCAGGCCTTGCAGAAGCATCGAGCGAATGGCTCCCCACGCTTTTGCCGGCGTGCGAAGCGGCGGCCAGCGGATCGTTTCGACAACTCCGAAACACGGGCGATTCCCGCCCGCTGCCTTCGGAAAGCGCGCGACTTCTAGACCGCCCCCGGGCCTTTGCAAAGGCCGAATGCGACGACCGGAAACCGCTGTCGCCGCCTTGCGGGAACGGCGCCGCGCCGCCACCTTCGCCGCACGTTGAAAGAGATTCCATGACCGAAGAGCGCGACTACCTTCTGGGCACCCATGACGCCGAGGTCGAACGGCTGGGATTGCAGCACCGCGTGTGGCGTCCCCGGGTGCTGGACGCGTGGCGGCGCGCCGGGATTCGGCCGGGCCAGAGGGTCATCGACGCCGGCGCCGGGCCGGGCTGGGCCAGCCTCGATCTGGCCGAGATCGTGGGGCCGACGGGCCGCGTCCATGCCATCGAACGCTCGGCCCGCTTCATGGACATCCTGGGCGCCCGGGCCCAGCAGCGCGGGCTCGACAACATCGACACCCGTGTCGCCGATCTGGTCACCGATCCGGTGGACGTCTCCGGCGCCGACGCCTTCTGGATCCGCTGGGTCCTGGCCTTCGTCAGCGATCCGGCCGCCGTGGTCGCAAAACTGGCCGCCGCCCTTCGCCCCGGGGGCCGCGCGATCATCCACGAATACCTGAACTACGAAAGCTTCGGCGTCCTGCCCGACTCACCGGCCGTCGCCGACTTCAAACGCTATGTCATCGACGACTGGCGCGCCTCGGGCGGCGAACCCGACATCGGCCGCGCCCTGCCCCACCTGCTGCCTGCCGCCGGTTTCCGCATCCTGTCGATGAAGCCGATCGTCGATACAGTGACGAAACAGGACTTCGTCTGGCAGTGGACCTCCAGCTGGGGCCACGCCTATCCGAAACACCTCGCCGCCGAGGGCAAGGTCACCGCCGAATGGGCCGACCGCGTGGTGGCCGCCTTCGAGGCCGCCGAAAACGATCCCCACGCCGTCATGATCACCCCGACCGTCGTCGAGATCATCGCCGAGAAGCTGTAGCGTCTATCAGCGGTACGGCGCGTCCAGCTCCAGGTTCCTGGCGATCACCCGCTCCCAGCGGTCGCCGTTATCCAGCAGGCGCTGCTTGTCGTAATACAGCTCCTCGCGGGTCTCGACCGAGAACTCCTGGTTCGGCCCCTCGACGATGGCGTCGACCGGGCAGGCTTCCTGGCACAGGCCGCAGTAGATGCACTTGACCATGTCGATGTCGTAGCGGGTCGTGCGGCGGCTGCCGTCGGCGCGCGGTTCGGCCTCGATGGTGATGGCCTGGGCCGGGCAGATGGCCTCGCACAGCTTGCAGGCGATGCAGCGTTCCTCGCCGTTCAGATAGCGGCGCAGGGCGTGCTCGCCCCGAAACCGCGGCGACTGCGGGTTGCGCTCGAACGGATAGTTCACCGTCATCTTCGGCCGCATCATGTATTTGAGCGACAGCCCGACCGCGCCGATCACGTCGAGCAGCAGGGCGCCCTTCAGGGTCTGGGTGATGCGCGCGATCATTGCGCTGCTCCTTCGACGCCGCGGCACAGCTCTTCGCGCCGGGGATCGTCTTTATTGGTTATGCGGCACAGGCGTTCGCGCTCAGCCCGGTCGCGCTCGATGGTGTCTTGCCGCCGTTGCCAGCCCTGCGGCGAGGTCGGCAGCGGCTCTTCGTAGGCCGGCAGGGCGCAGGCGCCCAGCGACGCAGCCATCAGGATCAGGATCGCCGTCCGCATCACTGACCCACCACGAAAACACGCCAGGCCGAGACGCCCACGACGGCCACCAGCGACGTCGGCAGGAAGATTTTCCAGCCCAGCCGCATCAGCTGGTCATAGCGGTAACGGGGCACGAAGGCCTTCACCAGGGCGATCATGGCGAACCAGAAGATCGTCTTGAAGCAGAAGGTCAGGAAGTAGATCGCCTGCTCCAGCCAGCCCGGCAGGGCGTCCAGCCATGCCTGCGGCACGCCCGGGTTCCAGCCGCCGAAGAACAGCAGCGTGATCATGGCGCACATGAAGACGATGTTTGCGTACTCGCCGATCATGAACAGCAGGTACGGGGTCGAGCTGTATTCGACCTGATACCCGGCCACGAGTTCCGACTCCGCCTCGGGCAGGTCGAACGGCGGGCGGTTCGTCTCGGCCAGGGCCGAAACGAAGAAGATGATCGACATCGGGAACATGATGACGATGAGCGGCAGGGTGTCGAGGCCGCCGCCGAAGCCGAACCAGTTCCAG
Source organism: Pseudomonadota bacterium (assembly GCA_040385285.1). Lineage (GTDB taxonomy): Bacteria > Pseudomonadota > Alphaproteobacteria > Caulobacterales > Caulobacteraceae > Brevundimonas. The sequence goes on along the minus strand of JAZKHQ010000011.1, from coordinate 79,391 downwards.
AACATCCCCTGCTGCTGCGTCACGATCGACGACAGGTTCATGGTCCCGGACAGGATGATGACGTTGACGATCACCAGGCCGATGGAGACCTCATACGACACCATCTGCGCCGCCGACCGCAGCGATCCCAGGAACGGATACTTCGAGTTCGAAGCCCAGCCGCCCATGATGATGCCGTACACGCCCAGCGAGCTGATCGCGAGGATGTACAGGATGCCGACGTTCAGGTCCGAGATGACCCAGCCCGGCGCGAACGGGATCACCGCCCAGGCGATGAAGGCCAGGATGAAGGTGATCAGCGGCGCCAGCAGGAAGACGGCCTTGTCGGCCCCCGCCGGGACGACGATCTCCTTCAGCACGAATTTGAAGAAGTCGGCGAACGACTGCAGCAGGCCGAACGGACCCACGACGTTCGGGCCTTTGCGCATCTGAACGCCCGCCCAGATCTTCCGGTCGGCCAGTAGCAGGAACGCCAGCGAGATCAGGATGCCGACGGTGACCAGCAGGATCGCGCCGGTGGTCGCCAACGTCCAGCCGAGAGGAGTGGTCCAGAAATCCATAGGTCCTTACTCCGCCGCGATCGCGGCCGGGGACGTCCGCTGGGCGGACAGTTCGGCCATGGTCGCGCTGGCCCGCGCGATGGGGTTGGTCAGATAGGGGTCGCGCACAGGCGACATCAGGGCCGTGTCGCCCAGCTCGCCCTTGGCGCCGATCGAGGCGGCGTCGAACGTCCCGCCGGGCGCCAGATAGTCGATGCGGCCGAACGTCGGATGCTCAGCCATCAGGCGGCCGCGCAGCTGGTCGAGGGTGTCGTACGGCAAGGTCTTGCCGACACGTTCCGACAGCGCGCGGATGATGGCCCAGTCGTCCTTGGCCTCGCCCTTGGGGAAGACGGCGCGTTCGGCCATCTGCACCCGGCCCTCGGTGTTCACATACAGGCCCGGCTTCTCGGTATAGGCCGCGCCCGGAAGGATGACGTCGGCGCCATGCGCGCCCCGGTCGCCATGGCTGCCCAGATAGACCTTGAACGCAGCGGTCGCCGAGGCGTCGATCTCGTCGGCGCCCAGCAGGAACAGCACGTCCAGCGCGCCCTTCTTGGCCATGTCCACGGCTGACAGGCCGCCCGACGCGGGCACGAAGCCCATGTCCAGCCCGCCGACGCGCGACGCAGCCGTATGCAGGACGTTGAAGCCGTTCCAGCCGTCCTTCACCGCCCCGACCTTGGCCGCCAGCTTGCCGACGGCGGCCAGCACGGCCCCGCCGTTCGGCCCCTTCAGGGCTCCGGCGCCGACGATCACCGCCGGGCGCTCGGCCTTGGACAGGGCCGCCATGGCCGTGGCCGGCAGCTTCGCCAGCGTCTTGGTGCCCAGCCCGATGACGTCATAGTCGTAGGTCAGGTCGGCGCGCTCGCCGATCATCCCGACCTGCGTCCCGCCCTTCAGCCAGGCCTTGCGGATGCGCGCGTTCAGCAGCGGCGCCTCGGTGCGCGGGTTGGTCCCGATCAGCAGGATGGCGTCGGCGGCCTCGATCCCGGCGATGCCGCTGTTGAACAGCCAGCTTTCGCGCGGCCCGTATCCCAGCGCCGATCCATCCTGGCGGCAGTCGGTGTTCTTCGATCCCAGCGCGCGGAACAGGTCCAGCGCCGCCTTCATCGATTCCGCGTCCTGCAGATCGCCGGCGATGACGCCGATGCGGTCGGCCGAAGCCGCCGTCAGCTTCGCCGCCACGGCGCCCAGCGCCTCATCCCACGTCGCGGGCTTCAGCTTGCCGTCCGCGCCGCGCACATACGGCCGGTCCAGCCGGCGCGCCTGCAGCCCGTCGACCGCATAGCGGCTCTGGTCCGACAGCCATTCCTCGTTGATGCCCTCGTTGACGCGCGGCAGCACACGCATCACCTCGGCGCCCCGCGCATCGGCGCGGATGTTCGAGCCCAGGGCGTCCATGACGTCGATGGTCTCGGTCTTCTTCAGCTCCCACGGGCGGTAGTGGTACTGCCACGGCCGGTGGGTCAGGGCGCCGACGGGGCACAGATCGTTGACGTTGCCCGACAGCTCAGAGTCGATGTTCTTTTCCAGATAGGTCGTGATCTCGGCGCTCTCGCCGCGCGAAATCATGCCGATGTCGGGCACGCCCGCCACCTCGGTGATGAAGCGCACGCAGCGGGTGCACTGGATGCACCGGGTCATGAAGGTCTTGACCGTCGGACCCATGTTCTTTTCTTCGACCGCGCGCTTGTTCTCGGCATAGCGAGAGCCGTCGCGGCCATAGCCCATGGCCTGGTCCTGCAGGTCGCACTCGCCGCCCTGGTCGCAGATCGGGCAGTCCAGCGGGTGGTTGATGAGCAGGAACTCCATCACCCCTTCGCGGGCCTTCTTGACCATCGGCGTATCGGTGAAGATCTCCTGACCCTCGGCGGCCGGAAGCGCGCACGACGCCTGTGGCTTCGGCGGTCCGGGTTTCACCTCGACCAGGCACATGCGGCAGTTGCCGGCGATCGACAGCCGCTCGTGGTAGCAGAAGCGCGGAATCTCGTGCCCGGCGCGCTCGGCGACCTGCAGCACGGTCATCCCGGGCTCGAACTCCGTCTCTACGCCATTGACCTTGGCGATGGGCATCAGGCGGCCTCTTCTTCAATCGGAACCGTCAATTCTGACGGTTCCTTCGCGCCATCCGGCAGCGTCTGGGTGATGGTGATCTTCGCGCCGTCCATGACGAAACGCACTTCGGGGTCGCCGGACTGCGTCATCCAGCGGTTCTGATCGGCGACGGGGCGGTCCAGCGGCTTCCAGGCGATCAGGTCGCCCTCGACGCGGCACTGCGCCCGCATCCGCCCGCCGTCGACCGGCGCGCGCCACGAGGCGTTCGCCACCGGGCCTTCCAGCCCGTCGATGGTGATGTCGCCCGGCTGCTGGCCGTGGATCGCCGCCAGCCCGGCCTTGCACACGCGCTTCAGCCCCGCGGCGTCCAGCACCACCGGCGCGGCCGCCACGGCGTCGGACGGCGCGACCGGCGTCGCCGCGACCGTCTCCGACGGCGTCGGCTCAGCCGTCTGCCCGCGCTCACCGCAGGCGGTGAGCGTCAGCAGGCCGAGCGCGATGGCGAGGTTCCGTCCCATCCCTACTCCGCCGCGATCGCATGGCCGGCGAAGTTCGCGCGGGCGTTGCGGTATTGCTGGATGCGGTCCTCGATCTCGTGGCGGAAGTGGCGGATCAGCCCCTGCACCGGCCACGCCGCGGCGTCGCCCAGAGCGCAGATGGTATGGCCTTCCACCTGGCTGGCGACGTCGAGCAGCAGGTCGATCTCCGACGGATCGGCCTCGCCCACGGCCATCCGCTCCAGTACGCGCCACATCCAGCCGGTGCCCTCGCGGCACGGCGTGCACTGGCCGCAGCTCTCGTGCTTGTAGAAGTAGCTGATGCGCGCGATCGCCTTTACCAGATCGGTGCTCTCATCCATCACGATGACCGCCGCCGTGCCCAGGCCCGACTTCATGTCGCGCAGGCTGTCGAAGTCCATCAGCGCCGTCTCGGACATCTCGCGCGTGATCAGCGGCACGGACACGCCGCCCGGGATCACGGCCTTCAGATTGCCCCAGCCGCCGCGAACGCCGCCGCAGTGCTCTTCCAGCAGTTGCCGCATCGGGATGCTCATGGCCTCCTCGACGTTGCACGGCCGGTTCACGTGACCGCTGATCGACATCAGCTTGGTGCCCGTGTTGTTGGCCCGGCCGAAGCCCGCGAACCATCCCGCCCCGCGCCGCAGGATCGTGCCCACGACCGCGATCGACTCGACGTTGTTCACCGTGGTCGGGCAGCCGTACAGGCCCGCGCCCGCCGGGAACGGCGGCTTCAGCCGCGGCTGGCCCTTCTTGCCCTCGAGCGACTCCAGCAGAGCCGTCTCCTCGCCGCAGATATAGGCCCCGGCGCCGTGGTGGATATAGACGTCGAAGTCCCAGCCGTGGACGTTGTTCTTGCCGATCAGCTTGGCCTCATAGGCCTGCTTGACCGCCGCCTCCATGCGCTCGCGTTCCAGCACATATTCGCCGCGCAGATAGATGTAGCAGGCGTGCGCCTGCATGGCGAAGGACGCGATCAGGCAGCCCTCGATCAGCAGGTGGGGATCATGGCGCATGATCTCCCGGTCCTTGCAGGTGCCGGGCTCGGACTCGTCCGCGTTGACGACCAGATAGTGCGGACGCCCGTCCTTCACTTCCTTGGGCATGAACGACCACTTCAGCCCGGTCGAGAAACCGGCGCCGCCGCGTCCGCGAAGCCCTGAGTTCTTCACATTGGTGATGAGCCAGTCGCGGCCCATGTCCAGCATGTCCTTGGTGGCGTTCCAGCAGCCGCGCTGCTTCGCCCCTTCGACGCCCCAGTCGTGCAGGCCGTACAGGTTGGTGAAGATGCGGTCCTTGTCTTCCAGCAGGCCGATCATCGGGCCGCCTCCGTCACCGGGGCCGCGGCCGCGCGGGCGCGACCATTCGCTGCGCCGGTCGCGCGTCTCACGCTCGTGCGGCGGCGGGGGCCGCTGACCGGCTGGAGGCGGTGTGGGCTGGGTCGGCTGGGGCGCATTAGCAGGACCGGAAGGCTGTGAGGGAGCCGAGGCCGCCGGTGCGGCTCCGGAAGGGGGAGAAGGCGTGGTCGGAGAGGCCTGCGGCGGCGCGGGACTGACCGACAGCCCGGCGGCGCCCGCCAGATTGGCCAGGAACAGGCCGGCGCGCCCCACGCCCCTGCTCACCCTGCCCTTGGTCGAACTCATGACGCCGCCCCGAACGCTCACAAACCGCCGTTGATACCGTGCGGGCGTGACAGCCGTATGCGGACTCAACCGCCACGCTTGTCACTCGCCCACAGATCGCTTTCGTCCGCGCGCTCATTGGCCCGGCTCCCGGCTGGCGCGTTCGCGCGCCCAGACGAACACCACGGCCCCGGCCAGGGCCAGCAGGCCGCCCACGCCGGTCCCGACAATGCCGAGATCCAGCATGCGGGTCATCGACGCCACGGCCAGACCGACGCCCAGCACCATGTCGGAGATGCCGACCATGGCGATCAGGTTCCACGGGCTCTTGCCCTGCTGGTCAGCCATCACAGCCCCTCCATCAGGCGCTGCCGATGGTGCCGCGTGCGCATGAACACCGCGGCGATCACCAGCATCCAGCCCACGGCGACCATGCCGTAGCCGACGACGATCGCGCTCTCCGGCAATCCGAACATCCCGCGCGACACCGACAGGGTGAACAGCGCGCCGACCAGGATCAGGCCCAGCCCGCCCCACCGCACGGGCCACGCCACCCGGCGCAGCTCCTTGCGATATGCCGCGCGGCCCTCTTCGGTCTCAAGATCCGGACGGCTCATTTCGGCCCGCCCTTCTTCGCCTGGGCGATGAACACCACCCCGACGCCGATCATGGCCGCGCCGACGCCGTAGAAGGCGATCTGGTCGCCCAGAAACGCCGCGGCGAAGAACGCCACGCCCGCGACCATGAACAGACCGCCGGCCAGACCGGCGGGGGCTTTCTTCGGCTCGCTCATGCGCTCACCGGATCGCTGTTGGGCAGCTTGGCGATCGGCTGGGCGGCCGAGCCGTCATAGAGCTTGGGATCGGTCAGGGTCAGCGGCCCGCCCTCGGGCGCCGACAGCTGACGCTTCACATACGGACCCGGCTTCGGCTTCTTGCCGGCGGCGAAGTCGTCGATCACCTGCGCCATCGTCTCGGCGGTCAGGTCCTCGAAATAATAGTCGTTGATCTGGGCCATCGGCGCGTTGACGCAGGCGCCCAGGCACTCGACCTCCTGCCAGGTGAAGCGGCCGTCGGCGCTCAGCGTGTCCTTCGGCCCGATCTTCGACTTGCACACCTTCATCAGGTCGCCGGCGCCGCGCAGCATGCAGGGTGTCGTGCCGCACACCTGAATAAGCGCGGTGGTTCCAACGGGTTCGAGCTGGAACATCGTGTAGAAGGTCGCGACCTCCAGAACCCGGATATAGGCCATGCCCAGCAGCTCGCCGGTTGCGCGCAGCGCGGGTTCGGACACCCAGCCCTCCTGCTTCTGGATCAGCCACAGGATCGGGATCACCGCCGACTGGCGGCGCTCGGCCGGATATTTGGCGATCCACCAGTCGGCCTTGGCCTTCGTCGCCTTCGAGAAGGCGAACGACGCGGGCTGTTCCTTGGCGAGACGACGAACGCTCATTGCTTACCCATCCAGCGGCCCACCCGGGCGCTCCAAACATCACGGCCCGCCTGACGCAGGTCCCGCACCGGCCACGACAGCGGCGGCAGATAGCGCACAATCATCTGTCCGGCGAAGATCGCGCCCGACATCCACACCAGCGAGCGGAGGTTGGCCTCCAGAAAGCCCCGGCCCTCTTCCAGATACCCCAGCCGATACGCCCCGCGCACCAGCGTCACCCCCGCCAGCGAAGGCGCGCTCTGCACGGCGGCCGCCAGCACGAACTTCGGCGCGCCCATGATCGCCCGCCGCTTCGGCGAGAAGGCGAGCTGGATCGCCACGCCAAGCGTCAGCAGCACCGCGAACACAATGGCCTGCGCCGCCGTGAAGATTGGATCGACCAAGAATTCGGTCATGTTGCGCCTCGCTGAGGCACACCTGCAACGAACCTCGCAAGCCGACCATCAATTTGGGGGTCGGACTCCACCAGCTTCCATCGAATGCCGGCCACGCCAGGCAAGAATGCTGAGACGCGATACATGCCCAAGGCGGTTCCAAGCAGCAGTGGCACGGCCACCAACCAAGACCCAAATCCATTCAAACCGAGTTGGGCTGACAGTTCAGTGAGCCGGCCGCTAATCCAAAACGTGTTGCACATCACCCAGAACGGCACCGTCAAGAACATCGCATCGAAAGTGCGGGGTAGGCGTAGCCCGGCCTCCACGATGCTTTGCGGAGCGAACGCGTAGTGCGTCCACCAAGGCGTGATAAAGCCTAGCACCACTCCCCAAAACAGATCGACCGCGAACCCGCTCAACGGTCCACCTCGCCGAACACGATGTCGATCGAGCCGAGGATGGCCGACACGTCGGCCAGCATGTGGCCGCGGTTCAGCCAGTCCATGGCCTGCAGGTGGCGGAAGCCCGGCGCGCTGATCTTCACGCGGTACGGCTTGTTGGTCCCGTCCGAGACCACATAGACGCCGAACTCGCCCTTGGGAGCCTCGACGGCGGCGTAGACCTCGCCCTCGGGAGTGCGGAAGCCCTCGGTGTAGAGCTTGAAGTGGTGGATCAGCGCTTCCATCGAGCGCTTCATCTCGCCGCGCCGGGGCGGGACCACCTTGTTGTCTTCCGTCATCACCGGCTCGCCGGGACGGTTCCGCAGCTCATGGATGCACTGCTCCATGATGTGGATCGACTGCTTCATCTCCTCGATGCGGCAGAGGTAGCGGTCCCAGCAGTCGCCGTTCTTGCCCACCACGATCTCGAAATCGAGATCGGCGTAGCATTCGTAGGGCTGCGACTTGCGCAGATCCCACGGGATGTCCGAGCCGCGCACCATCACGCCCGAGAAGCCCCAGGCCATGGCCTGATCTTTCGTCACCACGCCGATGTCGACGTTGCGCTGCTTGAAGATGCGGTTCTCGGTGACGAGGCTTTCGATGTCCTTCAAGGCCGCCGGGAAGGTCTTGCACCAACGGTCGATGTCGTCGATCAGCGCCTGCGGCAGATCCTGGTGGACGCCGCCGGGGCGGAAGTAGTTGGCGTGCAGCCGCGAACCCGATGCGCGCTCATAGAACACCATCAGCTTCTCGCGCTCCTCGAAGCCCCAGAGCGGCGGCGTCAGGGCCCCCACGTCCATGGCCTGGGTCGTCACGTTCAGCAGGTGGCTGAGGATGCGGCCGATCTCGCTGTAGAGCACGCGGATCAGCTGGGCCCGGTACGGCACCTCGATGCCCATCAGCCGCTCGATGGCCAGGCAGAAGGCGTGCTCCTGGTTCATCGGCGCCACGTAGTCGAGGCGATCCAGATACGGCACGTTCTGGAGGTAGGTCCGCGCCTCCATCAGCTTTTCGGTGCCGCGGTGCAGCAGGCCGATGTGCGGATCGACCCGCGTCACCAGCTCGCCGTCCAGCTCCAGCACCAGACGCAGCACCCCGTGCGCGGCCGGGTGTTGCGGGCCGAAATTGATCGTGAATTTGCGGTCGTCCATCTCGCGGGCGTGGGCCGTGCGGTGGTCGTCCAGATCGTCGAAGATGTCCGTGGCTCCGATGGGAGCCGGCGTCTTGTGGCCGTCAGCCATCGTGCAGATCCTCATCCTGCGGGCGGGGCTTCCGCGTCAGGGCCACCAACCAGCCGAGCGCCAGCGTCAGAATGCCCATCCCCGACACAGCCGCCGTCGACAGCTGCCAGTCGCCGGTCAGGGTGGCGATGGCCAGCGGCGTTGACAACAGCACCGCCGCGGCCCCCAGCAGCGCGCTTTGCAGTTCGCCCGGGGTCAGACGGCGGATGCCGGCCCCGACGGCCAGAGCCACCACCGCGACCATGATCGCCACGCCCAGCGCCTGCAGCTGGCTGGGCGCGATCTCCGGAGCGCGGGTGAACCAGCCGGTCAGGCGTGCGCCCAGGGTGAACAGGAAGGCCGTCGAGAAGGTCACCAGAAAGAATGATGACGCCGATCGGATCGCGGTGCGGTTCATGGTCATGCTTCCGCTGCTGGGGCGCCGAGCCGGGCCGCAAGACTGGCGCCCGCCTCGGCCGAAAGACAGTTCGGGGCCAGAATCCCGATGGCGCGTGCCACCTCGGCTCCGTTGCTATTCGTCCGGGCCGCCGTGTCCTCGAACATCTGGCGCTGCTCGGCGACCGCCGCCGCCTGTGACTCTGCGTTTGAACCGGGCACAAGCGCCAGAGCGCCCTTCCAGGCGACACGGGCCTCGGCGGTGTCAACGGCATGCGCGCTGGGATACTCCAGCGCGGCCACGCACAGGGAAACCGAATCCAGCATCTGCTCCGGCGTCATGGTCGGAACGCTTTGCACGGTCAACACGGCGGAAAGGGTGGTCGCCAGGATCATGCCTTGCTCCCCGCCTTTTCATCACCCGGCAGTATAGTCGCCGGATATTCCGCGCCTTCCCAGGGCGACAGGAAATCGAACTGTCGGAACTCCTGCGTCAGCTTGACGGGCTCATACACGACCCGCTTCTGCGCCTCGTCGTAACGCACCTCGACATACCCGGTCATGGGGAAGTCCTTGCGCAGCGGATGCCCCTGGAAGCCGTAGTCGGTCAGGATGCGGCGCATATCCGGGTGGTCACTGAACAGCACACCGTACATGTCGAACGCCTCGCGCTCGAACCAGTCGGCGCAAGGGTAGACCGGCACGGCGCTGGCCACGGGCTGGACCTCGTCCGTCGTGATCTTGACCCGCACCCGCGCGTTCCGCGTCAGGCTCAGCAGGTGATAGACCACCTCGAACCGCTCGGCCCGGTCGGGGAAATCCACCCCGCACAGATCGATCAGCTGCTGGAACCCGAAGGTGTCGCGCAGCGCCGTCAGCACCTCGATGATGCGCTCGCGCGGCGCGATCAGGGTCAGCTCCCCGAACGCGACCTGGGCCTCGACGCCCAACGCCCCGACCATCTCGGCGCCCAGCGGCGTCAGCATGGTCTCCTGGGCCTGAAGGGTTGCGACTGTCCCGCTCATCGCTCGATCGTCCCCGTACGGCGGATTTTCTTCTGCAACTGCAGCAGCCCGTACAGCAGCGCCTCCGCCGTCGGCGGGCATCCGGGCACGTACACGTCCACCGGCACGATCCGGTCGCAGCCGCGAACGACGCTGTAGCTGTAGTGGTAATATCCGCCACCGTTGGCGCAGCTGCCCATGGACAGCACATAGCGCGGGTCCGGCATCTGGTCGTAGACCTTGCGCAGGGCCGGGGCCATCTTGTTGGTCAGGGTGCCGGCCACGATCATCAGGTCCGACTGACGCGGGCTGGCGCGCGGGGCCATGCCGAACCGCTCCATGTCGAAGCGCGGCATCGAGGCCTGCATCATCTCCACGGCGCAGCAGGCGAGTCCGAAGGTCATCCACATCAGCGAGCCCGTGCGGGCCCAGTTGATGACGTCGTCCAGCGACGCGGTCAGGAAGCCCTGCTCGCCCAGCTCGGCGTTCACCGCCTCGAAGAACTTGTCGTGGATGGCGGGATCATAGCCCTCGACCATCGAGCGGCCGCCCTGACCATAGGCGGTCACCAGCGGGCTCGAGCCCTGGTTGCCGGCGCCGATCAGGGGCGTGTTGTTGGTCGTTACTCCCACTCGAGCGCGCCCTTCTTCCATTCGTAGATGAAGCCGACCGTCAGCACGCCCAGGAAGACCATCATCGACCAGAAAGCGAACACCATCCCGCCCTTGGACAGGTCAAAGATCGAAACCGCCCAAGGGAACAGGAACGCGACCTCCAGGTCGAAGATGATGAACAGGATCGACACCAGATAGAACCGCACGTCGAACTTCATCCGCGCGTCGTCGAACGCGTTGAACCCGCACTCATAGGCCGACAGCTTTTCAGAGTCGGGGTTCTTCGGGGCCAGCACCCAGGCCGCCAGCATGAAGCCGAGACCCAGCACCGTCGCGATCGCGGCGAAGATCACGACTGGCAGATATTCCAGAAGAAATGCGTTCATTCGAGGCTGCCTCGGCCGCCGCAGGGAGGGGCGGAATCGGCGCTTTCTAGACCTAAGCCGCGCGGGGTTCAAACCCGTGTGGCGAAAGGATTTTCTTTGAGAACCATTCTCAGGTTCGTGTGGCAGCGGCCGTGAAAATCAGCCCCTGCCCCCTCGCGGCAAAAACTGCGGTTCCGGGGCGCATCCTTGCTTGACACACAAAGCCGCCCCCGCCTAAACGACGCCCCTCGCCGCGAAGCACTGCTTCGTGTCGGGAAACGCGGGTGTAGCTCAGTTGGTTAGAGTGCCGGCCTGTCACGCCGGAGGTCGCGGGTTCGAGCCCCGTCACTCGCGCCACTTCTTTCGACAAGAAGTGGCGCGTCCCCGTTTCCCTCAATCCTGATCAGTTCAGCGTCAGAACCGCATCGTCCGCGGCCAGCGCCTTCGCGCGCCCTTCCGGCCCGGCGGTGATCTGGACGAAGCCGAAGCCGCGCGCCGTCAGCGTGTCCAGCAGTTCCGGCAGGGCCGCGATCATCTGGGGGCGGGTCTCGTGCAGGATCAGGATCCCGCCGTCCGACTCCTCCATGTTCGCCACCGTGCGCCTCAGTATCGTCGGCGCCGCGACGCCGCGCCAGTCGTCCGTGCCCCCTTCGGCCGAGACCACCAGCACGCCGCGCTCGTTGAGCCAGCCGGCCAGCCAGCGGCTCTCGTTCAGGCCCGGGAACCTGAACATGGGCTCCAGCCGGGCGCGGACCTCGGGCGGGCTGTCGGCCAGCGCCGCCTCGACCGCCGCGAAGCAGCGGCGAACCTGGCTCTCCTGCGCCGCCGCGCCCCATCCGGGCAGGGTCGTTGGGTGGGACCAGCTGTGGCAGCCGACATTGTGGCCTCGCGACGCTGCCTCGCGCACCAGATCGGGCCGCAGCCGGGCGTAGACGCCGACGAAGAAGAAGGTCGCCTTGATGTTGCGCTCATCGAGGATGTCCAGCACCCGAGGCAGCCCCTCGGGCGAGGGGCCGTCGTCGAAGGTCAGGGCGATGGTCCGGGGCGGCAGCGGCGTGCGCCGGTGCTGCAACTCGCCGTATCGGCCAGGGTCCATCGGCAGCACAGCCATATGGGCGGGCGTCGGCGGCGGCTCGGCATCCTCCGCCGCCGCGCCCCGGTCAGCGGGCGCCCTGGGCAGCCAGACGGCGAACAGGGCCGTCAGAATGATGAGCCACAGCCTCACGCCGCCTCCCCGCACGCGTTCTCGGCTTTCACGCTACAGCGCCCCGCTGCTCAGCCCAAGCCGTTCAACCGGCGGGGGACGGGCAAGGGGTGGTCGCCACGCCGTAGCGGCCGCGCACGACCCGCGCCTGATCGCCGTCCAGCCTCAGGATCACCAGCCGGTCGTAGTCACAGTCGGTCAGGGTCTCCGGATGCGCATCGCCCAGCGCCTGGGCGATCTTGTCCACCGTGTTGCTGTGGCCGACGATCAGGAACACGTCCTCCGGTGATCCGGCGCGCACCGCCTCGACGAACGGCGCCACGGCCCCGCCCGACAGTTCGGTCACCGTCACGCCCGCCGCCTCGGCGGTGGGCCGCCCGGTCTCGCGGGTGCGGTTCAGAGGTGTTGACAACACCCGGGTCACGCCCGCGTCGGCCAGCACCTGCGACAGGGTCAGCGCCCTCGCCTGCCCGGCCTCGGTCAGGTCCGGGTTGGCGCTTCCATCCGCCACCTTCTCGGCGTGGCGGACGACGATCACGGTCTGGGCCGCGGCTGATCCGGCCATCAGCAGGGCGGCCGCCGTCACGGTCAGGAACAAACGCTTCATGGAAAACCCCTTGGTTGCCGCGAAACTGACCCGGGCGATTGCGCCTGTCTACTGACCGTTGAAAGCGCCTTCGCCCGATACGTCGGCGTAGACGGCGCACAGGTCCTCGAACACGCGGTTCCAGGCGAAGCGGTCGACCGCCTTGGCCCGCGCGGCCTGACCGATCGCCTCGATGTCGCGGGCGAACAGTGCCTCGATCGCCGCCGCGTAGTGCCTGGGATCCGCGCTCTTGGCCAACTGGCCGACGCTGTCGTCCACCGTCTCGGCCACGCCGCCGGCGTTCACGCCCACGACCGGCCGGCCGCAGGCCATGGCCTCCAGCACGATGAGGCCGAACGGCTCCTTATCGTTGGCGTGCACGAAGGCGTCGCAGCTGGCGATGATCTTGGCCACCACCTTGGGGTTGCCCTCATAGGGCAGCGAGATCACCCGATCCTCGGCCGGCATCCCCGCTCCGGCGCCGACCAGCACCAGATGGTAGGGTTCGCCCAGCCGCTGAACCGCCTGGATCAGCACGTCGATGTTCTTCTCGCGCGCCGGCCGCCCGGCGAAGCACAGCAGCCGCGCCGACGCGGGCAGGTCCAGCTTCTTCAGCAGCCAGTCACGGTCGCGACGGTCGGGGCGGAAGGTGTCGATCTCGACCCCCAGCGGCCGGATCACGATATTGCCGACCCCGGCCTCCTCCAGGCGCCGCGCGATGAAGCGGCTCGGCGAGATGACCTTGTCGAACTGGCCGAACAGCTGCGCCCAGCGCTTCTCGACCGGCTTCTTGGCCCATTCGCCGAAATGCAGCGCCGCCAGACCGGCCGGATCCGAGTGGCAGAAGCCGACAACCGGGCAGCCGGCCCTCTGGCCCGCCTCCAGCGCCCCCTGCCCCGGCGTATAGGGATCGCCCGCCTCGATCACCGAAGGATTCATCGCCGCCACCCAGGCGCCCCAGCGGCGCACAGAGGTCGGCCAGCGGTAGCCGTCGCCGAACGGCAGCTTGGTCGCATGCAGTTGCACGATGCCGTCCGAACCCGCCTTGTGCTTGGCGCCCGGCACGACGAGGGAATGGGCGACGTCCGGCCTGTTGGCTTCAAGCCACGCCTTCTTGGACAGCAGATACCGTTTCACCCCGCCTGAACGGGGCGCGAACAGCATGGTGGTGTCCACCAGCCGGGGCCGGGGATCCGCCGCATTGGCCTTCAGCGTCGCCAGGGTGTTGGATACGTCCTCGTCCCAACCGGGGATCAGGCGGAACTCGTCCTCCTGCACCTCCAGCCCGGTCAGGCTCATCACCTCGGCTTCGGCTGCGCTGATGGCGGCCACGCCGCCCCGCTTCACGCGCTTCTGGATACGACGCGCCTTGCGGACGCGGGACATATGCGACTTCACCATCGCCGCGCCGTAGCGCCGCTTTCAGTCAAGCTCAAGTCTCGTCCTTGTCCGGAGGGTCGGCGGCGGGACTGGCGCCCCGCCGCGCCAGAGCTTCCCGAAGCAGTATCTCCAGCTGGGCGTTGACCGAGCGCAGCTCCGCCGCCGCCAGCCTTTCAACCGCCGTCATGACGCCGGTCGACGCCCGCATCAGGAAGGGTTTCCTGGGACGGGCCATCTCAGCCGTACAGGGTGCCCGTATTCACGACCGGCTGCGCCTCGCGGTCGGCGCACAGCACCACCAGCAGGTTCGACACCATCGCCGCCTTGCGGTCCTCGTCCAGATCGACCACGCCGCGCTGGCTCAGATCGGCCAGGGCGCTCTCGACCATGCCCACCGCGCCGCGCACGATCAGGCGCCGCGCCGCCAGCACAGCCTCGGCCTGCTGGCGCTTCAGCATCGCTCCAGCGATCTCCGGCGCATAGGCCAGGTGCGCCAGCCGCGCCTCGTCGATGGCCACGCCGCCGACCTTGACCCGCGTGACCAGCTCGTCCCGCAGCCGCTGGGCCACATCCTCGGCGTCAGCCCGCAGCGTAAGCTCCGGCACGGTCTCGTCCTCGCCGTGGTCGTAGGCGTAGTGGCTGGCGATGTCGCGCAGGGCCGTATCCACCTGGATGCCGACATAGGCCTCGTAGTCGTTGACGTCGAACAGGGCCTGGGCCGAATCCTCGACCCGCCAGACGACGTTGGCGGCGATCTCGATCGGACTGCCGCGTTTGTCGTTCACCTTCAGCTTGTCGCTGGTCAGATTGCGGACCCGCAGCGAAATCTTCTTGCGGGTGTACCAGGGCAGCACCCAGCGCAGCCCGGTGACACGGTCAGTACCGCGATAATCGCCGAACAGCATGATCGCCACGCCTTCGTTCGGCTGCAGCGAATAGAGACCGCACATCAGGAACAGGCCAAGGATCGCGATGGCGATGCCGATCACGACGTTCAGGACCATGTCCGGATCCTGCGCGACGAACACGGGCCCCGCGATCATCATGACGAGGCCGAACAGCAGCATCAGGATGCCGTTGGCCGTTTTCGCCGGCCGTTCGATGGATGTGTTGTGACTGGTGCTCATGCCGCCCTCCTCTTGATGGCGAAGTGATATCACTTTGATTGCAACATATGCAACAACCTTCGCAGTTGCAGCGCGGGTTTGCGGGCGAACGGCCTTGCATTCGCCTCAAATTCGCGAAACTTGGGGCATGCTGGTGCGGACCCTGCTAGGGAACGACGCCTGTTCGTTTGCGTGTCCTTCTGGGGTGACTTTCCGAATGCGTTATCTGCTAGCGACCGCGGCGGCGATCGCCCCCCTGATGATGGCCGCCGGGGCCCAGGCCCAGGTCTCGATCACGACGACCCGCACAACGCCGGTGGTCACGTCCACCGTCGGAACCGGCGGCGGCCCGGATTCGGTGATCATCACCAATGGCGGATCGGTCTCGCTGACCGGCGGCGTCGCGGTCACCATCAACTCGAGCAACAATCTCACCATCAACACCGGTGGTTCGATCGGAATCGCCAACGGCGCCGCAGGCTCGACCGGGGTGCTGGTGAATGGCGGAAACACCGCGAACGTGACCGTCGCCGGCACGATCTCGATCTCCGACGACATCACGACGACGCCGGACACCGACAACGACGGCGACATTGACGGCCCGTGGGCCACGGGCAGCGACCGCTACGGCATCCGGCTGGTCGGCGCCTCGCCCGTGACGGGCACGATCAAGATCGATGCTGGCGGCGTCATCACCGTCGAAGGCAACAACTCCTACGGCGTCTCGCTGGAAAGCGGCTTGATCGGCGATCTCGTGAACCTGGGGATCATTCGCGTCGCCGGCGATAACGTCATCGCCGTCCGCTCACAGGGCGCGATCACCGGCAATGTGCTGCTGGGCGGAACGATTTCCGCCGGTGGCCAGAACGCGTCCGCCGCCGTCATCACGGGCGACGTCTCCGGGCGGCTCAGCTTCCAGGGTGATATCAGCTCCAGCGGCTATCGCTACACCAGCAGGCCCATCGACACCTTCATCGCCCACCTCGATCCGGACGACCTTTACCAGAACAACAGCCCGATCATCGTCGCCAGCAACGTCGGCGGCGGCGTGGTGTTCGACAGGCCGCCGGACAATACCGACACCAACAGCGCTGACGACGACAACGACGGCATCCCGGACGCCGAGGAAACCACGGCCCGGATCAACAGCTACGGCGCCGCGCCTGCGGTGACGGTGGGATCCGCGACCCAGTCGATCACCCTGGGTGTGGCCGGGACCGGAACCAGCGCCTTCGGGTTCATCAACCGCGGCTCGATCACCGGCCAAGGGATCTATGACGGCATCGCCGCCAACGGCGTGCTGTTCGGCGTCGCCGGCGGCCAGACCGTCACCATCAACGGCGGCATCCGCAACGAAGGCACGATCGTCTCGCTGGCCCAACTGGGCGTATCCCGGGGCGTGACCCTCGGTGCGGGCGTCACGACGCCCCAGTTCGTCAACACGGGCTCCATGACCTCGGCGGCCTCGTCCACGACGAACACCGAGGTGACCACCCTGCGCATCGAGGCGGGCGCCAGCCTTCCTTCGTTCACCAACAACGGCCAGTTCCTCGCCTCGGCGGGCGGCGGCGCCGCGAACGTCACGGGCATTCTGGACCTCAGCGGCACCCTGACGTCGATCACGAACACCCGGTCGATGCAGGCGAACATCAGTCCGAACAGCGACGGCCTGATAACCGGCACCAATACGGTCATCAACGTCAGCGCCAACACAACCGGCGTCACGTTGCTGCAAGACGGCGTCGCCCATGCCGGCACGACCGACGACCCGGACACTGACGGGGACGGCGTCTCCGACGCCTATGAGCCGATCATGACCGGCGCCGTTCTCCTCGGAAGCGGAGCCGACACGGTCGATATCCGCAACGGTCAGGTCTTCAGCGACATCAGCTTCGGCGCCGGCGCCGACACTCTTTCGATCACGGGTGGCGCGCTGGTTCGCGGCGCCCTGTCCGACAGCGACGGTCTTCTGGACATCTCTGTCGCCAACGGCACGCTCGACAGCCGCCAGGACGGCCCCATCACGGTCAGCAACCTGAACGTCGGCGCGGACGGCGCCCTCATCGTGAACCTGAACCCGACCGACGGCTCGGCTTCCGGCTACAACGTCACCGGCACGGCGACCCTGGCCAATGGGTCCGGCCTCGGCGTGCGTTTCTCGTCCCTGATCGACGCCGCGCAACGCTTCACCATCATCGACGCCGCCACCCTGAACTTCGGTGCCATCGACCTGGCGGGCGTTCAGGACAACTCCTCCTACCTGTTCGTGGTTGAGGCCGGCGCTGACCTCGCCCAGGGCCAGGTCTACGTCGATGCGCGCCGCCGTACGGCCGCGGAAGCCGATCTGATCACGGTTGAGGCCGCTCAGTTCGACGCCTTCTACGACGCGCTCGACCGTGACGACGCCTTGCTCAACCTCTTCGTCAACCAAACGACGCGTGAAGGCTTCATCGATCTGTACGAGCAGATGCTGCCCGACCACTCGGGCGGCCCCCTGCTCTCGCTGGCCAGCGGCGTCGACGCCGTGACCCGCGCCTTGACGGGCCGCAACGCCTCGGCCGCGCCCGGCGAAACCAGCGCCTGGCTGCAGGAAATCAACTTCTACGCCGACAAGGACCGCACCGACACCTATGGCTTCCGTTCGGAAGGCTTCGGCGTCGCGGGGGGTGTCGAGCGTGGCACCGATCTGGGAGCCGTCGGCGTCTCGCTGGCCTTCACCTCCTCCGATCTCGAGGACCCGGAAGCCGGCGCCGAAGAGGTGCTGTCGGCCAACCTGGTCGAACTCGGCGTCTATTGGCGGGCCCAGGGCCAGTACTGGACCACCTGGGCTCGCGCGGCCGCCGGCTACGCCTCGTTCGACGCCACGCGCCAGTTCATCGGCGGCGGTCTGAACCTGACCAATGAGTCGAGTTGGAACGGCTTCACCCTGGCCGCCGCGGGCGGCGCGTCCTACGAGCGCGAATACGGCCGGTTCACGATCCGTCCTGAAGTCTACGCGGAATACTTCTCGCTCAGCGAGGATGCGCGGGTGGAATCGGGCGGCGGTGACAGCTTCGATCTCGATATCGACGCACGCGACGGCCACATGTTCTCGGCAGTGGCCGCCATGAACGTCAGCATGGGCATGGGCGAACGCAGCTGGCTGCGGCCCGAGTTCCGTATCGGCTGGCGTCAGAACATCTCTGTCGATCCGGGCGAAACCATCGCCCGCTATGTTTCGGGAGGCCCTGACTTCCGGCTCAGCCCCGACACGATCGAAGGCGGCGGACCGATCGCAGGCTTCCGCCTCAACATCGGCAACGAACTGGGCATGCTGTCGATCACGGCCGACGCCGAGATGATCGAGGACTATGTCCGTTACATGCTGATGCTGCGGGCCAGCTTCCGGTTCTAGCGGCTGGCGGCCCAGGCCGCCGCGACCCTCAGACGGTACCCCTCTTCCAGTCCGGCGATCCCGGACTGGAAGTCGGCTCCGGCGACATTCGCCGCTGCCTGCAGCCGCAGGGCCGCCAGCGCCTCTACGGGGCGATCGGCGTCAATCAGAATCCGGGCCAGCAGCGACCTCTGGCTGACCGTGGTCGGATGACCTGAACCCAGGGCCAGATCCGAAACCGACGTCGCCTCGGCCAACAGTCGTTCAGCCTCGCCCAGACGGCCGAGACGTCTCAGGCTTTCTCCCTCAGCCGCCCACGCCAGCGCCACGTCGGGATGCCCGGGCCCTAGCCGCCCACTCAGGGCATTTACGGCCAGTGCAGCCTCCGCCTCGGCCCCGGCCACGTCGCCGTTCGCCTCCAGCACGGACGCGAGGGTCAGCCGCGCATGCGCGGTCTCCACGTGATCATCGCCCAGGGCGGCTGCGATCTCACGGACAGCCCGTTGCGCCTCTGGCAGAGCCTCGGCCGCGCGGCCGTCGCGCCGCAGCACCTCGGCCAGCTGACGCCGGGTGCGCGCCGTGTCGGGATGGCTCTCGCCCACGGCCGCGCCCTGGACCTCCAGCGCGCGCCGGAACAGAGGCTCGGCCCGATCCAGCTGCCCCGCCTCCATCAGCGCCAGCGCCGTATGGCTGATGGCCGCACCGGTGAAGGCGTGTTCGGCGCCCAGCACGTCCTGATAGATTTCGGTCGCTCGCCTGAACAGGTCTGCCGCCTCGACATACCGGCCCTGTATCGTTCGAATATTGGCCAGGCCGCCCAGCGCCAGACCGGACTGCAGCGTCCGTGGCCCTCCCGGTGCTGCAAAGGCGTCGACCGCGGCCTGATAGGCGTGCTCAGCTTCATCATAACGGCCCAGAGCCGACAGGATGTTGCCCATCCCCGTCTGTGTGCTCTCCGCGCGGGGGTCGCCGGGCTCATAGAGGCGTCGCCCCACCACCTCGGCCCGGCGCATGGCCGCCTCGGCCTCGGGATAGCGCGCCAGGTCGTAGTAGCCGAAGGCCAGGTTGGTCAGGCCGTTGTAGATGTTCACCTGGTCCGACCCCGGCATCACCTCCCAGACCGCGATCGCCTGCTCCAGCATCGCCTGCCCTTCGGCATACCGGCCACGCCGGGACAGGACGCTGGCGATGTTGTTCAGGCTCTCGGCCACATCGGGGTGGATTTCGCCCAGAGCCTCCCGACGGATCTCCAACCCTTCACGGAAGATCGCCTCGGCGCCGTCGAAATCGCCGCGCGCATACAGAACCTGCCCGACGATGTTCAGGCTGGACGCCGTCACCGGATGGCGGGGGCCGAACGTCTCGGCGCTCAGCGCCGCCAGAGCCCGGGCCGCCGCGACCGCGTCATCGAAGCGTTCGGCGTCGCGCGCCGTCTCCGCCTCGACCACCAGCCGCTCGATCTCGGCCATGTCGGCTTCGGTCGGCTCGCGCACCGCCGGCGGGATGGAGAAGATGTCGACGGGCTCGGCGGCCTGCGTGACCTGCGCCGGATCAGGCCCCGTCGGCGGGTCCTGCACCGCCAGCCCTATCGCCGCCGCCAGGGCCATGCTGACGATCATGACGCGCCTCCCCAGGAACTGGTGGGTGGCGAGGGGTTCGAACCCCCGACCCCCTCGGTGTAAACGAGGTGCTCTGACCAGCTGAGCTAGCCACCCGCCCTTCCCTACTGCCCGGCGTCGCGCGGCGGTTCAAGCCGCCGCAAACGAAAACGGCCCGGGATCGCTCCCGGGCCGCTTCGTATTCAGGACTGAAGAGATCAGTGACTGACCACGGACCCGTCCGCGGCGACCGGCTGGGCCGAGGGCGGGTTCAGGGGCTCGGCGACCTCGTCCCACTCCACCGGCGTCAGCGTGCCGGTCAGGGCCCACTTCAGCGCCTCGTCGGCCGTCTTGATCGGAACGATCTCCAGCGCGCCCTTCACATTGTCGGGCACGTCGGCGAGGTCCTTCTCGTTCTCCTCGGGGATCAGCACCGTCTTGATGCCGCTGCGCAGTGCCGCCAGCAGCTTCTCCTTCAGCCCGCCGATGGCCGTGACCCGCCCACGCAGGGTGATCTCGCCGGTCATGGCGATGTCCTTGCGGATCGGCACGCCGGTCAGGACGCTGACCATGGCCACGGTCATGGCCACGCCGGCCGAGGGACCGTCCTTGGGCGTCGCGCCGTCGGGCACGTGCACGTGGATGTCGGTCTTCTCGAACACCGGCGGCTTGACGCCGAAGCTCAGCGCCCGCGCCCGCACATAGCTGGCGGCGGCCGAGATGGACTCCTTCATCACGTCCTTGAGGTTGCCGGTCACGGTCATGCGGCCGCGGCCGGGCATCTTGATCGCCTCGATGGTCAGGATGTCGCCCCCGAACTCGGTCCAGGCCAGGCCCGTGACGATGCCGACCTGATCCTCCTCGTCCGTCTCGCCATAGCGGAACTTACGAACGCCCGCGTATTCGGCCAGCTTGGCCGCATCGACGGTGATCGACAGGGTCTTCTGCTTGGCCATTTCGCGCACGGCCTTGCGGGCCAGACCGCCCAGCGCCCGCTCCAGCGACCGCACCCCGGCTTCGCGGGTGTAGTAGCGGATCAGGTCGCGGATGCTGTCGTCGGGCACCACGAACTCGGCCGGCTTCAGGCCGTTGTCCGTCGTGACCTTGGGCAGGACGTGACGCTTGGCGATCTCGACCTTCTCGTCCTCGGTGTAGCCGCTGACCCGGATGATCTCCATCCGGTCCATCAGGGGCTGGGGCATGTTCAGGCTGTTGGCCGTGGTCACGAACATGACGTTGGACAGGTCGTAGTCGACCTCAAGGTAGTGGTCGCCGAACGCATTGTTCTGGGCCGGGTCCAGCACCTCCAGCAGCGCCGAGGACGGATCTCCGCGCCAGTCGGCGCCCAGCTTGTCGATCTCGTCCAGCAGGACGAAGGCGTTGGTGGTCTTCGCCTTCTTCATCGACTGGATGATCTTGCCGGGCATGGAGCCGATGTAGGTCCGGCGGTGGCCGCGGATCTCGGCTTCGTCGCGCACGCCGCCCAGTGACATGCGGACGTATTCACGCCCCGTCGCCTTGGCGATCGACTTGGCCAGCGAGGTCTTGCCGACGCCCGGAGGGCCGACGAGGCACAGGATCGGGCCCTTCAGGCTGTTGGTGCGCGCCTGCACCGCCAGATACTCGATGATCCGTTCCTTGACCTTCTCGAGGCCGTAGTGGTCCTCCTCGAGGATGGCCTCGGCCTTGTTCAGGTCGATGGGCTTGGTCTTGGCCTTGCCCCACGGGATCGACAGCAGCCAGTCGAGGTAGTTCCGCACCACGGTCGATTCGGCCGACATCGGGCTCATGTTGCGCAGCTTCTTGACCTCGGCCTCGGCCTTGGTGCGGGCTTCCTTGGACAGGCGCGTCTTACGGATGCGCTTCTCCAGCTCCATGATCTCGTCACGGCTGTCGTCGGTCTCGCCCAGCTCGCGCTGGATCGCCTTCATTTGCTCATTGAGATAATATTCGCGTTGGGTCTTCTCCATCTGCCGCTTCACGCGGCTGCGGATTTTCTTCTCGACCTGCAGCACGCTGATCTCGCCCTCCATCAGGCCATAGACCTTCTCAAGCCGGCGCGGCGTCTCGATGGTCTCCAGCAGGCCCTGCTTGTCGGAAATCTTGACCGACAGGTGGGCGGCGACAGAATCCGCCAGCTTCGACGGATCGGTGATCTGGGGGATGGAGCTGAGGGCTTCCGGCGGGATCTTCTTGTTCAGCTTCACATAGCCTTCGAACTGCTCGATCACCGCGCGCACCAGCGCCTCGGCCTGGGCCGGCTCGCCCGGCTCCTCGGCGATCTCGACAGCCTCGGCCTCGAAGTATTCCTCACGGTCGGTGAAGCGGACCAGACGCGCGCGGCTCTTGCCCTCGACCAGCACCTTCACGGTGCCGTCGGGCAGTTTCAGCAGCTGCAGCACGGTGGCCAGCACGCCGACCGGATAGATGGCGTCCGACGCCGGATCGTCATCGACGCTGTTCTTCTGGGTGGCGAGCAGGATCTGCTTCTCGCCCTTCATGATCTCGTCCAGCGCCCGCACGGATTTTTCGCGGCCCACGAACAGGGGCACGACCATATGCGGGAACACCACGATGTCTCGCAGCGGCAGGACGGGAAGGATTTTCGGTTCAGTCATTGATGCGCACTTTCCCGGGCCTTTGGGTATCTCGGGCCCGCCTCGGCGGCGTTCGGGCGACATGCCCGTCCGTATCGTCGCGGCCCGCCGATTCCGGCGGTGTTCGAATGAGTATGTGGCCCCGCCGCCTCACGGTTCAAGCGTGACTGTCCAACGGCCCACACAGTCGTGATCTGACGGTCAAGCTGCATGGTTTGTCCCTATCCGGCGCACGGCCGGATCAGCCCATGCACGTCCCGGGCCTGAGGCGCAGGATCGCCCCGCCCGCCCCTGTGGCCGCGAAGCCGCAGACGCAACCTCGCGCAACCTTGGCCGTTACCCCGGGGCATAGAGGGAGGAAACCACATGCGCATTCTGATCCTGGCCGGCGTCGCCGCCGCGGCCCTGACGCTCACCGCCTGCAATCGCGAAGAACCGGCTAAAGCCACCACCGACACTTCAATGGCCGCGGACAGCGGCTCGATGTCGAGCGACAACTCGGGCGGCGCCATGAGCTCTGGCTCTACGTCGGGCTCAACCTCCAGCCCCATGTCGAGCGATGGCGCGACGGCCGGCGACGGCATGTCCTCGACCCCGCCCGCAGACTCGCCGGTCACCGAGGCCACCCGCGAGGGGGCCAAGGAGAAGGCGGAATCCACCAACCTGCAGCCGCCGACCAACTGATCCATCGGCCATGAAAAAGGGCGGGCCCAGCGATGGACCCGCCCCTGTTCTGTCAGCCTGCAGCCGCCGGTCAGGCGGCGCCGTCGGCCTGTTTCTTCTTGGCGTAGATCAGCAGCGGCTGGGCGTTGCCCTCGATGACCTCTGCGTTGACCACGACCTCCTCGACGCCTTCGAACGTCGGCAGTTCGAACATGGTCTCCAGCAGGATGCCTTCCAGGATCGAGCGCAGGCCGCGCGCGCCGGTCTTGCGCGTGATGGCCTTCTTCGCGACCGAGATCAGGGCGTCGTCGGTGAACGTCAGATCGACGTTCTCCATCTCGAACAGGCGCTTGTACTGCTTGACCAGGGCGTTCTTCGGCTCGGTCAGGATGGTGACCAGGGCCTTTTCGTCCAGGTCCTCCAGCGTCGCCAGCACGGGCAGGCGGCCGATGAACTCGGGGATCAGGCCGAAACGCATCAGGTCGTCAGGCTCGACGCCCTTCAGGATGTCGCCGGTGCGGCGCTCGTCCACTTCCTTGACCTTCGCGCCGAAGCCGATCGAGGCCCCCGCGCCGCGCGCCGAAATCACCTTCTCGAGGCCCGCGAAGGCGCCGCCGACGATGAACAGGATGTTGGCGGTGTCGACCTGCAGGAACTCCTGCTGCGGATGCTTGCGCCCGCCCTGCGGCGGCACGGAGGCCACGGTGCCCTCCATGATCTTCAGCAGCGCCTGCTGCACGCCCTCGCCCGACACGTCGCGGGTGATCGAGGGGTTGTCGGACTTGCGCGAAATCTTGTCGATCTCGTCGATGTAGACGATGCCGCGCTGGGCCCGCTCGACGTTGTAGTCCGAGGCCTGGAGCAGCTTCAGGATGATGTTCTCGACGTCCTCGCCCACATAACCGGCTTCGGTCAGGGTCGTGGCATCGGCCATGGTGAAGGGCACGTCGATGATGCGCGCCAGCGTCTGGGCCAGCAGCGTCTTGCCCGAGCCGGTCGGCCCGATCAGCATGATGTTCGACTTGGCCAGTTCGACGTCGTTGTTCTTCGTCGCGTGGTTCAGGCGCTTGTAGTGGTTGTGAACGGCGACGCTGAGCACCTTCTTGGCGTGGCTCTGGCCGATCACATAGTCGTCAAGGACGTCGCGGATCTCCTTGGGCGTCGGAACGCCGTCCTTCGTCGTCTTGAACGCGATCTTGTGCTCTTCACGGATGATGTCCATGCACAGCTCGACGCATTCATCGCAGATGAACACCGTCGGTCCGGCGATGAGCTTGCGCACCTCGTGCTGGCTCTTGCCGCAGAACGAGCAGTAGAGGGTGCTTTTCGCGTCGGTGCCGGCTGCTTTGGTCATGGACCTTCTTTTAACTCCCGCGATCGACCCCGATATGGAGCGGAACGCGCTTCCCTCACGTTGATTCCCATACTCTGGGCGCAAAGGTCTTCAAAAATTGACAATCACCCATGAACGCGCCCGCCACAACCCCGCCGCGCTGCGGCAAGGTGGACGGGACAGGGGATCATTGCGGGGGATCACGGCGAATGTCTGACATGGGCGCCGCATCGACGATTCGCCAGTCCCGCGCGCCGGGACAGCCCGTCGTGGCCTTCGATTTCGACGGCACCCTGACGGTCCGCGACAGCTTCACCGCCTTCCTGCGCTGGCGTGCCGGTCCGGGCGGATGGACGCTCGGCCTGGTGAAGATGGCCCCCGCCATCGCGGCCTATGCCCGCCACCGCGACCGAGGAATCCTCAAGGCCGTTTCGGTGGCAGAATTCCTGAAAGGCGCGCCGCGCCAGACGCTTGAAGCCGACGCCGAACGTTTCGCTTCCGAGCACTGGGACCGCTTCATGCGTCCGGACGCCTTGGCGAACTGGAACGCCTGGGGCCGCCGCGGCGCCCATCGCGTGATCGTGACCGCCAGCCCCGAGACGACTGTCGCCCCGTTCGCCCGCCGTCTGAACGCTGACGCCCTCTTGGGCACGCCGCTGGTGTTCGACGATCAGGATCGCGTCACCGGGGCCTTCGCCGGCCCCAACTGCCGCGCGGCGGAAAAGGTCGTCCGCCTCCAGGCCGCCTACGGTCCCGACATCCGCCTTGCCGCCGCCTACGGCGACACCTCCGGCGACACGGAGATGCTGGCCATCGCCGACGCGCCGGGCTTTCGGGTGTTCAAGGGCCGGCCCTAGCGGCCGTCGGCATCCACGTCGAAGACCATGGGCTTGCCGCGCGAGGTGGCGTTCCAGCCGGCCTCCGTCACCGACGTCACGGCGTTCTTCACCGCGTCGACGTTTATGCGCTGCTTCTCCATGTCCGGCCGCCCGTTCGGACGCATCGGCATGGGAAACTGCACGATCGCCTCGCGCTGGAAGCCTTGCAGCTTCAGGGTGACGGCGATCCCCTCCCAGCTGCCGTCGGCCTTGGGCTGGGGCTGGCGGCGGACCTCCCACTCATAGGTCTCGCCATCGACCTCGACGGTCCCGCTGTTGTCGCGTGTGAACTGCATGGCGGGCTGATAGCACAAAAGAAATCCAACATGCGCACCCACACCACGGGGACAGGCCCAGCGCCGCCCGCTCGGCGACGATGGCTACTCTTCTGGATCAGGGGTCCTCATCGCACTTGCCAGGTTCTCCGCCTGATCCGCGTGAGTGACTCTTTCATCGTGATCGGCTTCGTACAGAGTTGATAAGTACGCATGATCCCAAGGCGTGAACCGATCATAGTCGCCATGAAACATGTTTATGATAGATGGCAGCCCAGACGTGTCTGCGTCCATCTGAACTTGCGAGAACGCCACCATGGATATGTACTCAGATAGGCTCCTTACGGAATAACCATCTATCTCGTCTACATCTACAACCACGAAAACTCGCCAAAGATCATCGACGCGTAGGGTGCGTATCAGTCTTGGAGACGCTTGTCGTCCAGTTCGGTCTACTGGAACACTGAGACTATACCACCGCACAGGCGCAGGGGCCTGCATGAACAGGTCAAGCGACGCCATTGAGGGCCTGAGTTCACTTGAGCGTAACCCCGGCAGTGTCGGTCGAAATTCTGACGGTCTTTCGGCGACCCACTTTGCGGCCAGAGCCTGACCGTCAACCGCGCCGATAATGAAGATGTTGGGTTCACACGCCTCGGCATTAACGGGAACGCCGAACTCATCGGCGATTTCGACCATCGTGTCGGCGATTTGCTCGGCGACCTCGCGTCTGAAATTCACAACGCCAATGCAGACCGGACCCGCCCACCGCGCCAGACCCCGGCGAGTCGTGGAGTTCGCGATCCCGTCGACAAACTGGGCCGCCTGCTCCTCAAGCGTGCCGCCGACCACGACGATCTCATCGACGGTCGTTTCCGGTCCGGTCGTGACAGGATCTTGCGCCCAGGCCGGCGAGGCGCAGGCCAAGGCGGTCAGCACGGCCCAATGCACCCTGAATTTCAACGCACCAACCCTCGTGGAACAGGGTTAGGCTAAGGCGTTCAGGGCGCTATGGCAAATGCGCGTCCCTGAAGATCAGACCGTCTTCACGCCGTCTTCCTCGGCCTGTTCGCGCTTGTCGTAGACGTGGTCGACGATGCCCCAGGCCTTGGCTTCCTCGGCGCTCATGAAGTGGTCGCGGTCGAGGGTCTTCTCGACCTCTTCCAGCGTCCGGCCGGTGTGATGGACATAGATCTCGTTCAGGCGGCGCTTGGTGTAGCGGATGTCCTCGGCGTGGCGCTCGATGTCAGAGGCCTGGCCGCG
Organism: Pseudomonadota bacterium; assembly: GCA_040385285.1. Lineage (GTDB taxonomy): Bacteria > Pseudomonadota > Alphaproteobacteria > Caulobacterales > Caulobacteraceae > Brevundimonas. The sequence continues at coordinate 52,527 of JAZKHQ010000011.1, read as the reverse complement.
GAAGCCGCCCGAAGGCTGGTGCACCATGACCCGGGCGTTCGGCAGGGCGACCCGCTGGCCCGCGGCGCCGGCCGTCAGGATCAGCGACCCGGCCGAGGCGGCCATGCCCATCACCACCGTCGAGACCGGCGACTTGATGTATTGCATGGTGTCGTAGATCGCGAGCGCCGAGGTCACCTGACCGCCGGGGCTGTTGATGTACATGCTGATTTCCTTCTTCGGGTTCTCCGATTCCAGGAACAGCAGCTGGGCGCAGATCAGGCTGGCCATGCCGTCCTCGAACGGGCCGGTCAGGAAGATGATCCGCTCGCGCAGCAGGCGCGAGAAGATGTCGAAGGCCCGCTCGCCCCGGCTGGACTGCTCCACCACCATGGGGACCAGGTTCATGTTCATCAGTTCGATGGGATCGCGCATTTGGGCCTTCTCGGGATGCTTCTGGGCGCGACTCACCGGCCGCACGCCTGTTGGACAGGATATCGCGTTGCGGAACCGTTGACGCAAGGCGCAGGCCGCAAAAGCAAATCCCCGCTCCGGCGGCCGGAACGGGGATTTCTGTGGTTCAATGCCGGTCAGAGGACGATCAGATGTCGTCTTCTTCCTTCATCAGGTCTTCCTTGGTGATGGCCTCGTCGGTCACCTTGGCCGCGCCGAAGATCAGGTCGCAGACCTTCTCCTCATAGATCGGCGCGCGCAGCTGGGCGGCGGCGTTCGGGTTCTGGCGGTAGAAGTCCAGCACCTGCTTTTCCTGACCCGGATAGTTGCGGGCCTCGGCCATCACGGCGTTGTTCAGCTCCTGATCAGACACACCGACATTGTTGGCGCGGCCGATTTCGGCCAGGACCAGACCCAGGCGCACGCGGCGCTCGGCGATCTTGCGGTATTCGGCCTTCAGGGCCTTGTCCGACTTCTTGGCGTCCTCCGGCGGCAGGTTGCCGGCGGCCTTGTCCTGTTCGACCTGGGCCCAGATGCCGTCGAACTCGGCGTCCACCATCTTCGGCGGCAGCGGGAAGTCGTGCTTGGCGTCCAGCTGGTCCAGCAGGGCGCGCTTCAGCTTGAAGCGGGCGGCGCCGGCGTATTGCTGGTTCAGGTTGGTGCGCAGCAGATCCTTCAGCTTGTCCAGCGACTCGATGCCGATGCGCTTGGCGAAGTCCTCGTCGATCTTGGCGGGGGCTTCGGCCTTGATGGCCTTGACGGTGACGTCGAAGGTCACGGCCTTACCGGCCAGATGCTTGGCCTGATAGTCCTCGGGGAAGGTGACGTTCAGCACCTTTTCGTCGCCGACCTTGGCGCCCTTCAGCTGCTCTTCGAAGCCGGGGATGAAGCGGTTGGAGCCGATCACCAGATCGGCGTCGGTGGCCGCGCCGCCTTCGAACGGCTCGCCGTCCAGCTTGCCCAGGAAGTCGATGGTCAGTTGGTCGCCCTCGGCGGCCTTCACCGTCTTGCCGGTCTTGTCTTCATAGGACTTGGCCTGGCCGGCCAGTTCCTTCAGCGCCTCGTCGAGATCGGCGTCCGAGGCTTCATAGGTCGGGCGCGTCAGCTTCAGCGTCTTGGGGTCGATCGGCGTGAAGTCGGGCATGACCTCCAGCGCCATTTCGTAGGCCAGGTCTTCCTTGCCCGCGATAACCTTGTCCATGTCCGAGGTCAGCTTCATCTCGGCCGGGGCGGCGGGACGCAGCTTGGCGTCGTCCAGGGCCTTCTGGCTCGACTCATTCAGGGCGGCGTTGACGATCTCGCCCATGAAGTCGCGGCCGAAGGACTTCTTGACGTGCGCGGCCGGCACCTTGCCGGGGCGGAAGCCCTTCAGCTTCAGCTGCGGCGCGACTTCTTTCAGCTTGGCGTCGAGCTTCTCGTTCAGTTCGGCGACGGGGATGGTCACCGCCAGGACGCGGCTGAGACCTTCGTTGGACTTTTCGACGACTTGCATTGGAGAAAATCTGACGCTCTGGGCGAACCTGGAAGCCGGGCCGCGGGGATTGGAAAAGCAAAGAGGCCGCCCCTTTCCGGGGGCGGCTCCTCGAAGCCCGCCCTTATGTCGAGAAGGCCGCAAAAGGTCAACGGAAGGGACGCTTTCAGGATGCGTCTGTGGCGTCTATGTCGGGCGGATGAGCGCACCCGCCCCCGCCATCGGCGTCTTCATCACCCCCGTCACGCCCCTGCAGCAGAACTGCACGACCGTCTGGTGCGCCCGGACAAAGAAGGCCGCCGTCATCGATCCGGGCGGCTCCGTGGACGCCATCCTGGCCGAGATCGCGCGGCGCGGCCTGACCCTGGACGCCGTCTGGATCACCCATGGCCACCTCGATCACGCCGGAGCCGCGGCCGAGATGAAGGAAAAGTCCGGCGTCCAGATCATCGGTCCCCAGCGCGAGGATCAGTTCTGGATCGACCTGATTCCCGAACAGGGCCGCAAATACGGTCTGCCCGAAGCCCGCACCTTCACCACCGACCGCTTCCTGGAGCACGGCGACGTGCTGACCCTCGGCGAGACCGAGTGGGAGGTCGTCCACTGCCCCGGCCACACGCCCGGCCACGTGATCTTCTTCAACCGCGCCGCCCGCTTCGCCCAGGTCGGCGACGTGCTGTTCAACGGCTCCATCGGCCGCACGGACTTCCCGCGCAGCGACCACGCCGCCCTGCTGAACGCCATCACCACCCGGCTGTGGCCGCTGGGCGACGACGTCACCTTCGTGCCGGGCCACGGGCCGCATTCGACCTTCGGCCAGGAGCGGCGCACAAATCCGTTCGTGTCCGACGCCGCCATGACCCGCGCGCCCATTCCGCGTCCGGCCAGCGGGCCGTCCTGACGATCCCGGCCTAGCGCGCCAGGATCAGGCCCAGCAGCACGCCGGCGCCCACCGCATACAGCACCGAACTGCGCGGGTTGGCCGTCACATGTTCACGGGCTCGCACCGTCGCCTGACGGGCCCTGCGGCGGATCTGGCCTGCGTCTTCCTTGACGGCCTCGCGCACGGACGTGACCGGCCGCCGGTCCGCGTTCTCGGCAAGAAACGCATCGGCTTGCCGATTCAGATCCGCGCCCGCGCCTTCCGGTTCATCCACGATGTCGATGGCGGTGTTTGCGTCGGTCATGTCGGCTCCTGAGGCTGTGAAGGCCGATCAACCGGCGGCCCGCCCCTGCGGTTCCATGACGCGGGTCTGAACATCCGGACGAGCGGCGCATTCCCTTCACACAAGGGAGCTTCGCCATGACCTACATCGAGCCGACGCCGCCGGGAACGCCCGAACCCGACGTCCAGCCGCCCGTCACCCCCGGGCCCGATCTCGATCCCTCTGACACGCCTGACGAGATGCCGCCCCTCGAGCCCGGCGGCGGCGATGAGGGCGATTCACGCCCTTACGGCGAACGCTGAGTCGTCGAAAAGTCAACGCTCTGACCCGGTCACTTACCGCTCCGGTTCCCGGAACCGGACGGCTTTGACGGGGTTGAGAATGCAACGCTGCCACACAGGAAAGGGCAATCGAATGGCCATCGTCCAAACCCCGAAAGCCTCCGGCGTATCCAAACGCGGATTCGCCTCCATGGACCCCGAGCGTCAGCGCGAGATCGCGCGCAAGGGCGGCGCCAGCGTGCCGAGCGAAAAGCGCAGCTTCTCCCAGGACCGCAGCCTGGCCGCCCAGGCCGGCCGCAAGGGCGGCGAGGCCTCGCACGGCTCGCGTCGCAGCGACGAAACCACCCCGCAGGCGGAGTAAAACGTCAGGCGGGTTTGCGCCCGCCATGCTTGGCGTATTCCAGCCGCGCGATGGTGCGGTTGTGAACCTCGTCCGGACCGTCGGCGATGCGCAGGGTCCGCACCGTCGCATACATCTCGGCCAACGGCGTATCGCCTGACACGCCGGCCCCGCCGAAGGCCTGGATCGCATCGTCGATGATCTTCAGCGCCATGCGCGGCGCCGCCACCTTGATCTGGGCGATCTCGGACTTGGCGTTCTTGGCTCCCGCGTGATCGATCATCCACGCCGCCTTCAGCACCATCAGCCGGCACATCTCGATCTCGGTGCGCGCCTCGCCGATGCGTTGCTCCCACACCGAATGCTCGGCCAGAGCCTTGCGGAACGCCGTGCGGCTCAGCAGCCGCTGACACATCAGCTCCAGCGCCGCCTCGGCACAGCCGATCACCCGCATGCAGTGGTGGATGCGGCCCGGCCCCAGACGTCCCTGGGCGATCTCGAAGCCGCGGCCCTCGCCCGCGATCAGGTTCTCGACCGGCACGCGGACGTTCTCCAGCACCACCTCGGCATGGCCGATCGGCCGTTCGTCATAGCCGAACACCGACAACATCCGCTCGACGCGGAAACCGGGGGCGTCGACCGGCACCAGAATCTGGCTCTGCTGCGCGTGAACCGCCGCGCCCGTGTCGGTTTTGCCCATGACGATGGTGATGGCGACGTTCGGGTGGGCCATGTTCGTCGACCACCACTTGCGGCCGTTGATCACATAGTGGTCGCCGTCGCGGACGATGCTGGTCTCAATGTTGGTCGCGTCCGACGACGCCACGCCCGGCTCGGTCATCAGGAAGGCCGAACGGATTTCGCCGGCCATCAGCGGCTTCAGCCAGCGGTCCTGCTGTGCTGCGTTCCCGTACATATGGAGCACTTCCATATTGCCGGTGTCCGGGGCGTTGCAGTTGAACACCTCGGGCGTCCACAGCCCGGCCCTGCCCATGGCCTCGGCCAGCGGCGCGTATTCCAGGTTGGTCAAGCCGGCGCCGTGGTCGCCCGGCAGGAACATGTTCCACAGGCCCGCTTCGCGCGCCTCGGCCTTCATGGCCTCCATCACCGGCGGCTGGACGTCGGGCTCCGCATGAACCTGGGCGCGGTATTCCGCCGTCCGGGGCGTGACCCGCTCGTCGAGAAAGCGCTGCACGCGCTCCTGCCAGTGCTGGGCATGGTCGCTGGGGCGGAAGTCCATGGCGTGGATCCTCTTTGATAGACGAACGGCGCGGGTCTTGTGGGACGCCGCGCCGTTGGAAACCTTGCTTCAGATCAAGCTCAGCGCTTCAGCAGCGGGGCCAGCTTCTGGGCGATCATCATGTCGCCTGCGATCTTCAGCTTGCCCTGCATGAAGGCCATCATCGGGTCCAACTGGCCGTTTGACAGCGCCATGAAATCGTCCCAGCCGATCGACACCGTGGCGTCGGCGGGCTTGTCCTCGTTGGTCACGCTGTTCGGCGACGAGGCGCCGTCGATGTAGATCTTGCCGGTGTCGCCCAGGTCGATCTTCACGGTCTTGCCGAGGCCGGAGTTGTCGCCCACGGCGCCGCGGATGTGTTCGGTGACGGATGCCAGATCGGCCATCGGGGTCTCTCCTGAAGGGGATAGAGGGTCAGGCAATGGACCTAGACCGCCTGAACTCGCCTGCCAAGATCACCTCGGGGAAAGCTCGCCTGTCAGGCGAGCGCGGCTTGCCATCCCCGAAAGCGAGACCTAACAATGATATGCTTGGTTAACGCCGCAGGTTCAGGGCGGTATTCTCGTGGGCGTCCATCAACGGATAGGGGTATTCAAAGTGATCAAGACATTCGTAATCGCGGCGGGCCTCGTTCTGGCGAGCGCCGGCGCAGCCAGCGCCCAGGACGCGGGCCGCGGCGGGCCGTCTCCGGTCTATCATGGCTGCGACGAGCATCCGCATGGGCCGGGCGATCCCTGCGTCTGCGAACGCGAGGTGACCTTCTACAACCCCGGCGCGCCCTGGAACATCAGCGTTTCCGGCGGCCCCGGCATCCGCATCTATTCGCGCCCCGTCTATGTGCCCTCGGGCCGCATCGACATCCAGGGCCCGCCCATCTGGGTCGAGGCTCCGCCGATCACCGTCGCGCCGACGCAGATCTATCTGCACGCGCCCGACGTCCATGTGCGTCCGTCCGACGTGACGGTGGCGCCGCCCGAGGTCCACTACCTGGGCTGCGACGGCTCCACGACCTGCGAGGCTGCTTCGGGCGGCGGCGGTCGTCCGCGCTAAAAATCGGATTTGATCTATCGGCAGCGCCGGTCGGACCCAGGTCCGGCCGGCGTTTCTGTTTCGGCCTAAGGCTTCTCGCAGAAGTCCCGCGCCTCGCGGGCCAGGGTCATGTCCCCGCCTGTCAGGGCCGTGCGCACCGCGTCCTCGCACCGGTTCTCGCTCAACAGACGCGTGACCTCGCCCCGCAGCGCCGCCCGCGCCACGGCCGCGTCCCTCAGCCGCCGGGCCTCGCGCCGGTCCTCGGGCAGGCACAGCGCATACCAGGGCGCATCGGCGCAGCGGTTGATCAGGCGCTCCTGCCGCTGGGCCTCGGCGATCTCTTCCGCAGAACGGGTGGAGGCAAGCTCGACCGGGCGCGCTTCTGTGGGCGTGACCCCCATCGGAACCGCCATGGCGTTGCTCGGGACCGGCAAGGCCGGGAAGCGGCAGACATAGCCTTCCGGCGTCATGCTGCACGTCGCCGTGACGGCCTGGGGCTGCGCAGGCTGGGTCTGCGTCGGCGGAACGTCCTGTCCGGCCATCAAGGCGAGGAACATCAAGATCATGGCTGTCACCGGCCGGGTTGAAGAAGCCCCCGACCGTTATAGCCCTTAACGCCGCCCGCGCGAGTCCCGGAACCGCGTTCTCGGGCTCGACTTCGCCGCAACCAGCCTACAAAACAGACGCCATGAGCGACATCACCATCTGGACACTGGACTGGGTGCCCGAAGGCCCGCGGGGCTTTGTCCGCGACCTGCGCCTGCGCTGGGCCTGCGAGGAGGCCGGGCTGCCGTATGCCGTGCGGACCGTCCCTTTCGACGACCGCGCGACAAACCATCTTGAGCGCCAGCCCTTCGGCCAGGTTCCCTACCTCGACGACGGCGCGATCCGGCTGTTCGAAAGCGGCGCCTGCCTGCTGCACCTGGCCCGCAAGAGCGACATCCTGATGCCGCGCGACCCGGTGGAGGAAGCGGAAACCGTCGAATGGATTTTCGCCGCCCTCAACTCGATCGAGATGGTCTCGGTGCCCTGGTGGTTCCTGAACCTATCCGGCAGGCCTGACGACAGCCTCACCGGCTGGATGGAAAGCCGTCTCGGCCACATCGAGCGGGTTCTGGGCGAGCGTGAATGGCTGGCCGCCGGTCGCTTCACCGCCGCCGACCTGCTGCTGGCCGACGTCCTGCGCATCCCCGCCGTCCGCGCCTTCGGCGACCGCCCCGCGACCGAGGCCTGGATCGCCCGGGTCACAAACCGCCCGGCCTTCAGAAAAGCCCACGCCGACCAGCTCGCGCATTTCGCGAAGGGCGATGAGGGCAGATGACCTTAGGCTAGTTCCTTCTTTTGAAATATTCACCTACTCAAGTTACTTGATAGAGATATTCGAAATTACCAGCGTTAAGCCATGAAACGTTCCGAATGGATTCTCGCAGCAATGTGTGGCGCATGGCTCCTCACATTGACCATACCGTTCTTGGACGGGAGTGAGCATTTGCGAAGAGCTTTGAACGAAGATGCTGCAAGTTGGGCATCAGCTCTTGGCACCTTCCTTGCGACGGTCGCGGCTCTTGGGATTGCGGTCCGGGATTCTGGCCGCGTTCGACGCCAGCGCGCTGAGGATCGACGGCTGGCAGAACGAGCTGTAATTCGATCAATGTCCGTGAATATAGATTTGATCGACACCATCATCACTCAATGCCAAGAAGTGAGTCGACTCAATATTTGGACTCCAGCAATTGCAGAGCACCATTTTAATGAACTTTCTGCTGCTGTCAGCAGGTTGGAGAGCATCCCAGTCGGGGATCTACCAGAACAAAAACTTCTTCTACCTCATTATAATTTGATCTGCGTTTACCGGAGAGCGATGTCCGCCCTAGGAATAATCCAACGTGGAGGACAGAATGGCGCTCAAACCTTCGCCATTATTGGCGGACACGCAAAACCTCACGTTGAGGAGATAGCCGGAATGATCTTACAATGGAGTAAGGCGACAACCGAGTAGTCGCTGCACTACTCCAGCGCCTTTTGAAATACAAAAGGGCGTGGCGGAGACGCAGGGATTCGAACCCTGGGTACCCCTTACAGGGTACGACGATTTAGCAAACCGTTGCTTTAAGCCACTCAGCCACGTCTCCGGTAGCGCGTCGATAGCGGAGCCCGCGCGGCGGTGCAACAGGGTGCGGCCGCCTTGCGTGTTAACGCGACATAGAGGCCACGTGTGCAGGATGCGCGGACCTTTCGCCGCGATCCCTGATGACCAAAGTCCTTGATCGATCTCCGTCTGAAACCGCGGCGCGTGGGGCCGTCTCCCGCCTCGCGCCTGTCGGCGCCGTGGCGGATGGGGCTGTGCGCGGCCCCTTCCGGCCCCAGGCCTGGCTGAACGCGCGGCAACGCCAGGCCGCGCGGCTGGCTCCGCACGCCTTCCGTCTGGCCGATGTGGTGGTGGTCAGCCTGTTGACCGCCGCCTGCGCCGTCGTGGCGCCGGGCGCCTTGGCCGCCGCACCCGTCGCCTCGGTCGCGCCGCTGGCTGTCGGCGCCATTGCGATGCTCGGGCTGATGCGCATGGCCGGCCTTTACAGCTTCCCGTCCGACCGTGGGCCTCTCGCCCACGTCGCGTCGTCCGGCGTCATCGCCGCCATCGCCGCCGGCATCGTCTGGCTGGCGGGCCGGCTCCTCGGCGAAGCGCCGGTCATGACCACTGTCTGGATCAGCGTCACGCCGCTCACGGTCGTGATGCTGCACGCCCTGTGGAGCCTGATGATCCACCGCTGGCGAGCCTCGGGCGTCCTGAAGCCGAACGTCGTGCTGGTCGGCGCCACCCGCCATGCCGAGGGCCTGATCCGGCTGGCGCTGCAAAGGCGCGACATCAATGTGCTGGGAGTGTTCGACGACCGTCTGGCGCGGACGCCCGAGGCCCTCGTCGGCGTGCCGGTGCTGGGCCGCGCGGCCGATCTGCTGACCCATCCGATGGCGCCCTACGTTGATCGCATCGTCGTCGCCATCGACCCGAAGGCCCAGGCCCGCGTGCGCGAACTGGGCGCCCAGCTCGCCGCCCTGCCCAACGAGGTCACCCTGCTGGTCGATCCCGAAGGCCCCGGCGAGCAGTCCGCCGCGCTGGACCGCCTCGCCCGCACATCCCTGTCGCCGCTGGACGGCCCTGTGGACCACGACCGCCGCGCCTTCGAAAAGCGGCTTCAGGACCTGATCGTCGGCTCGCTGGCCCTGATCGCGCTCGCGCCGGTCATGGCCCTGACGGCCCTCGCCATCCGTCTCGACGGCCCCGGTCCGATCTTCTTCCGCCAGCGCCGCCACGGCTTCAATCAGGAGGAGATCGTGGTGTGGAAGTTCCGCACCATGCGCCCTGAGGCCGCCGACGCCACCGCCAGCCGTCAGGTCGTCGCCGATGACGACCGCGTCACGCGTGTCGGCCGCATCCTGCGCTCCACCAGCCTCGACGAGCTGCCGCAACTGCTGAACGTGCTCGCCGGCGAGATGTCGCTGGTCGGCCCCCGTCCGCACGCCATCGGCATGAAGACCGGCCGGGTCGAGTCCGCGCAGCTCGTCGCCGACTACGCCCACCGCCACCGCATCAAGCCCGGCATGACCGGCTGGGCCGCCATCAAGGGCTCGCGCGGGCCGATGCATGATGCCGCCGCCGTGCGCCGCCGCGTCAGCCTCGACATCGAATATATCGAACGCCAGTCCACCTGGCTGGACCTCTGGATCATGCTGGTCACTGTGCCCGTTCTGCTGGGCGACCGTCAGGCGGTCCGCTGATGTTCTGGCGTGGCGTCTGGGGCTATCTGCCCGCCAACATCGTCCAGGGGGCCGTCGGCTTCCTGGCCATCGTGCTGTTCACCCGGCTGCTGAGCTCCGAGGACTTCGGCCGCTACGCCATCGCCTTTTCCGTGTTCAGCCTGATCCACGTCGCGGTCTTCACCTGGATCGAGGCCGCCATGGCCCGCTTCTGGGCGGCGGAGTTCAGGAACGGCCAGACCCTCGCCGACCATTTCGCCAGCCTCTACCGCACCGCCTTCGCCTTGACGGTCGTCTTCGTGCCTGTCGCCGCCGTCGCCGTCTGGGTCTGGCCGATGGACCCGGCCTTCAGGCTGGCCCTCGCCGCCGGCCTGCTCGGCGCGCCCGCGCGCTGCCTGATGAAGCTGGCCCAGGAACGCTTCCGCGCCGCCGGAGAAGTCCGCCGCGCCGCCACGCTAGACATCGCCTACAGCGCCGGCGGCCTCATCATCGGCGTGGCCTTCGCGCTCATGGGCGCGGGCGCCGCCTCGCCGCTTCTGGGTCTCGGCCTCGCGCCGTTGCTGATCCTGCCCTTCGTCCTGCCGGGAGAGCTGCGCTTCGCCCGGGGCGGCCGCGTCGACCGCACGCGCCTCAGGACCTACGCCCTCTACGGCTATCCCATCGCCGCCTCGCTCGCGCTCACGCTGGTGCTGTCGTCCACCGACCGGCTGCTGCTGGCCTTCTTCATGGATGAGGCGGCGGTCGGCGCCTATCACGCCGCCTACAGCATCGCCAACCGGACGCTGGACGTGCTGTTCATCTGGCTCGGCGCCGCCGGTGGTCCCGCCCTGGTCATGGCGCTGGAACAGGGCGGCCGCGAGCGGCTCAGGGACGCCGCCCGTGAACAGGCCTCGACCTTCATCCTCATCGCCCTGCCCGCCGCCGTCGGCCTTGCGCTGGTCGCCCGGCCGATGTCGGAGTTCATGATCGGCGAGGCCCTGCGCGGACCCGCCGCCGCCATCACGCCGTGGATCGCCCTCGGCTCGCTGCTGGCAGGCTGCACCACCTATTACTTCCATCAGGCCTTCACCCTGGGCCGCCGCACCGAGTTGCTGCTGGCCGTCATGGCCGTGCCGGCCGTGGCGAATGTTCTGCTGAACCTCCTGCTGATCCCCCGGTTCGGCGTCGTCGGCGCGGCCTGGGCCACGGCGGCGAGCTTCGCCATCGGCCTGGGTGCGTCCGTCGCGCTCGGCCGCCGCGCCATGCCCCTGCCCGTGCCGTGGCAGACACTGATCCGCGCCGGGGTGGCCTGCGGCGCCATGAGCGCCGTGGTCGTCAACCTGCCCGCCATCGGCGGCTTCACCGAACTGATGCTGAAGGCGTCGGTCGGCGGCCTGACCTACGCCGCCGTCGCCCTGATCCTCAATGTCGCGGGCGTCCGCGATGTCGCGATGCGCCTTCTGGCCCAGCGCCGGAGCCAGCCCGCATGACCCGCGCAAAGATCACTGACAACAGACACTGGAAGCGCGCGAGGCCCGCCCTGTCCGTGCTGATCCCGTTCCTGCGTGACGACCCATCCGAGCTGCTCACGTTGCTCGATGAGGAGGCGGCCGCCGTTCAAGGCGCCGTTGAGATCGTTGTGCTCGACGACGGCACCCGCGACGCCGACCTCACCGCCCGCCTGCAAGGCCAGATGGCCGCCATGGCCCTGCCCGCCCGCCTCATCACCCTCCCCGTCAATGAGGGCCGGTCGCAGGGCCGCAACCGCCTCGCCACGGCGGCCCGCGGCGGCAGCTACCTGTTCCTCGACAGCGACATGCGCCCCGATCACCGCCGCTTCCTTCAGGCCTGGGCCGATCTGGTGGCGCGCGAGGATCCGGCCGTGGCCTTCGGCGGCTTCTCCCTGCTTCAGGCCTCCACCGCCCCGCGCTTCTCGGTCCACCGCGCGATGGCCGCGAAATCCGAGTGCGTCCCCTACATCGAGCGCGCCCGCCAGCCCGAGAAATACGTCTACACCTCCAACCTGCTGGTCCGCCGCGACGTGTTCGAGACCGAGACCTTCGACCCCGGTTTCACCGGCTGGGGCTGGGAGGATGTGGAGTGGGCCATGCGCGTCTCGCGCCGGTTCCGGGTTGTCCATCTCGACAACGCCGCCACCCACATGGGTCTCGACGACGTCGAGAGCCTGGCGCGCAAATACGAGCAGTCGGCGCCCAATTTCGCCCGCGTGGTCAGCCGCCACCCCGAGATCGTCTCGACCTATCCAAGCTACCGCGTCGCCCGGATGCTGAAGCGCATCCCCCGGCTGGCAGCGATCCGCCCGTGGATGAAGCGCGCCGCCGTCACGACCTGGCTGCCCACGGCCGCCCGCGCCTTCTCGCTGCGCCTCTATCGCGCCGCCCTCTACGCCGAGGCCGTGTGATGCAGCCCTATTCGGCCGATCGCAGTCTGGGGGGCAAGCTTCGCCGCCGCTACGCCCGCCTGACGCACCGGCGGCCCGCCCGCTTGAACCTCATCCGGCCCGTGGTCAGCTTCACCTTCGACGACATCCCCGCCAGCGCGGCCGAGGTCGGGGCCAGTGTGCTGGAGGACCACGACGCGCGCGGAACCTTCTACGTCTGCACCGGTCTGGCCGACCAGGAGGGCCACATGGGCCGCTTCGCCAACGCCGGCGAGGTGCGTGATCTGGCGGCGCGCGGCCACGAGGTCGCCTGTCACACCCGCGATCACATCGACTGCCACCGCGCCTCGGATGAGGCCCTGCTGGCCGACACCGCCGATAATGTCGCGGCCCTGACTGCGCTCGGCGCCGCGCCCCGGCATTTCGCCTTTCCCTATGGCGAGGTCTCGCCCCACGCCAAGGCCCTGCTCGCGCCCCGCTACGGCTCCCTGCGCGGCGTCCATGCCGGCATGGTGCGCGACGGCTCCGACCTGAACCAGTTGCCGGCCGTCGGGATCGAGGGCGAGGACGGCGAGACCGTCGCCCGCCGCTGGATCGACCGCGCGGTCGACGAGAACGCCTGGCTGATCCTGTTCACTCACGACGTGCGCGAAAACCCGTCGCCCTGGGGCTGCACGCCCGACGCCCTGGATCGCCTCGCCGCTCACGCCCGCGCCGCCGGTTGCGACATCCGCACGGTTGGCGAGGTGCTGGCGTGACGGCCTCAAGTAGCGCGAAGCGCGATAGGCCAAAGGATGCCGTCGCCGTCATCATCCCGACCCTGCGCCGTCCTGAGGGGCTGGAGCGAGCCGTCCGCTCCGTCTTCGCCCAGACCGACATTGCTGACCGGCTCGCCGCCATCATCGTGGTGGACAACGACCCACAGGGGTCCGCCGCCCCGCTGGTGCAGCAACTCGGCGCCGATGCGCCCTTCCCGGTCATCTATCGCCACGCCCCGCGCCCCGGCGTCGCCACGGCCCGCAACGCCGGTCTGGCCGCCACGGACGCACCCCTGATCGCCTTCCTCGACGACGACGAGACCGCGTCGCCCGGCTGGTTGGCCGCCCTCCTGTCCGCTCAAACGACGACTGCCGCCGATGTCGTCTTCGGCCCCATCCGCGGCCGCGTGCCCGCAGGGTCCGGCTGGGCGACCGCCTATCTGGAGCGCTTCTTCGGCCGCGACGGTCCGGACACGGACCACCTGATCAACCACCCCTTCGGCTGCGGCAACTCCCTGATGGTGCGCGCCACCGCGCTGCCCGGCCCGGCTCCCTTCGATGTCGCCGCTGATCAGGCGGGCGGCGAGGACGACGCCCTGTTCGCGGCCCTGTCGGCGCGTGGCGGGCGGTTCGGCTGGGCGGCGAACGCCTGGGTCGATGAACATGCCCCCGCCCACCGCGCCACGATGCGCTACGCCCTGTCCCGCGCCTTCGCCTATGGCCAGGGCCCCAGCCAGACCGCCGCCGCCGCCCACAACTGGCTCGCTGTCCTGCGCTGGATGCTGATCGGCGCCGCCCAGACTGTCGTCTGGGCCTTCGCCACGGTCGCCCTGACGCTGATCCTCAGCCCCCGCCGCGCCGAGGCCATGGACCGCACCGCTCGGGGGATCGGCAAGATTTTCTGGATGAAGGGTCTCGAGCCCCGCTTCTACGGCGCCCGCGAGGTCGCCCGGCTGGACCGCGCCGCGGCCTGACCGGCGCCGCATCCAACCGCCGACGCACACATTTCTGAAGCTCAACGCACGGATTCCACGCGATATATCGTGTCGCGAGGGGTCATGAACGCGCCCTGATCCGAACCTGTGAGAGGATGTTCGGGCGTTTGCATTGGAACGCACAACGCAGGATCAAATTCGGACGGACTATCCGGACTATCCGGACTATCCGGACGCTTCGGACGCTTCGGACGGTGTTTTTGGAGTCCGGATCGTCCGGTTCCAGACGGGTTCAGCCCGTCAGCCGGCTCAGGAACCCCGGCGGGCTCCAGGTCGAGCGGTTCATCACCACCCCGGCGATGCGGCCGCCCGCCGCCTCGATCTCGTCGCGCAGGGCCAGCGGTTCGTTCGCGTTGGTGCTCTCCGCCGCCACCACGATCACCGTGGCGTCGACGAACGGCGCCAGGGTGATGGCCATGTCGCTGCGGTCGCCGGCCGGGCTGTCGATCACCACCGTGTCGGCGTGCTTGCGCAGGGCGTCCCAGTAGCGCGGCTCTGACACCACCGAGGGCCGCTGACCGGACCGCAGATGCTCCGTGGCGAAGCGCGTGACCCACAGCCGTCCGCCCAGGCACGGCCGCGCCGTCAGCAGGTGCACCGGCGACACCGGCTTGCCCTCCCGGTTGGTCAGGCGCGGACTGACGGCGAAGAAGGACGATCCGTCCGGCGACGCCTGCGCCGCCTTGCCGATGCGCCCGAAGCGTTCAGGCTCGGAGGCTATGGCTTCCAGCTGCCCCTGCTGGGCCAGGTCGCCGTCCACCAGCCAGACGGGCTTGCGCGCCCGGACGGCGGCCACCCGGGCGTATTCCCGCGCCACGGTCGAAACGCCTTCGCCCGACCCGGCGGCGGCGATCTGGATCACGCGGCCGCGATGCTGCGGCGCCGGTCCCAGCGCCGCCCAAAGGCCTGCCATTTCGGATGTGAGGTCCACCATCGAATCGACTACGCGCACTCCGTCGTCACGACGCTATCACGGGGGCCGGTCATCGGGCCTTCATCGGGGCGACGGCCAGAACAGGCATCTCCAGCGTCCGCCCCGCCGAGGCCGGGGTGGCGAAGCCCCGCCGCGTGAAGATGCGCAGCAGGCCGATGCACAGGGCCGTAAAGGCGGCGAACAGGAACACGGCGGCCAGCAACGGCGCCTTCAGGCTCTTGCCGCGCGTCGGCGGGGCCGCCCGCTCGATGACGGTGACGTTGTCGGCGCCGGCCTTGACCAGGCCGTTGTCGGCCCGCGCCTGGGTCTCGCTCTGCTGGAAGCCGCGGATCATGCCCTGCAGCACCTCGCGCTCGCCCGAGAAGTTGGCGTTGGCGGACTCGATGGCCGTCAGGTTGGCCTGCCGCTGCTGGATCTGGCCCAACTGGCTGTCCAGCACCGCCAGACGCGCGCCCAGCGAGTCGCGCTCGGCCATGGTGTTGATGCGGTTGGTCTCCAGCTCGACCCAGATCGGGTTCGGCCCGGTGCGGACCTCCTTGACCCCCACGGTGCGGCCCGTGGCGACATAGTCCTCCATCTGGGCGATCTGGGCGTCGATGTCCCTGACCGGCTGGGCCGTCGCCGTATAGCGCGACAACAGCGCCTCGCGCTCATTCCTCAGTTGCAGCAACCGGTCCTGGGCGCTGATGTTCAGATCCTGCTGCAGGGCGATCTCGGCGGGCGTGCCTGCCTGCTGCGCCACCAGGGTGTTCAGCTTCTGCGCCGTCTGGCTCAGTTGCGCCTGCACGCTGAAGCGTTCCGCCGACACGGTCTGATAGCTGGTCGCCAGCCCCGCCTTGGCCGCCACGAAGTCGCCGATGTCGTTCGAGGCCAGGAACTGCTGATAGGCCGCGTCCGCCTCGGCCAGCTCGCCCTCCAGCACCACCCGCTGCGCCGCCAGCGCGGGCGAGGCGCGATCCTGGAACACCTCGCGGCGGTATTTCAGATATTCGTCGATGACCGCGTTCAGGACCAGCGCCGCCCGGGCCGGATCGTCGGCCTCATAACTGACGCCGATCACCGCGCTGCCGACCTCTGTGCCGACGCCGAGGCTGTTCTCAAGCGCCTTCAGGGCGTTCGCCGTGTCGCCCGCGCTCGCCTTCGAGCCAAGGATCGCCACGGGACCGAGCGTCTGCACCGTCCGGCGCTTGACCTCCGAGCTGTTCAGGATCGCCGCTTCGGACTGGGCCACCTCGCCGATGTTGGGCGCCTGGCCCCGCTCGGCCGTCGCGCCGATGCGCGGCTGATAGACATATTCCTGGCCCACGCCCGCGAACACCTTGGCCCCCGCGGTGTAGGTCTTCTTCAGCGTCAGCACCGCCGCCGTGCCCAATGCGAAGACCGCCAGGAAGATGACGATCAGCAGCAGCGACTCACGGAACAGCAGCCCGATGATGTCGCCGACGCCGTAGCGCGGTCTGGCTGTGACATAGGCCGAGCGCATGGGTCGGGTGCGAATCCGTCAAACGGGTTACTGACAGTCCAGCCTTCGCCTTTCCGCGTTAACCATCGGTTACCCATAACCGCCGACCTTCGGGATCACAGTCGCTTATCGAGTCGTCATGTCGCTGGACCGCCGCCTGTTCCTGTTCGCCGCCGCCGCCGCCCTGACGGGCTGCGCGGGCGACAATGCGGGCCGGATGCCCCTGCCCGGCGGCCGGGGTCAGGACGCGGACGGAAACGTCCAGCGCGTCAGCCCGGCGGACTTCCCGAACATCTCCTTCGCCGACTGGACCGACGCCGAGCCGGAATACGTCCTCTATCCCGGCGACGAGATCGAGGTGGCCACGCCCACAGCGCCCGAGCTGACCCGTACGCTGAAGGTCGGGCCCGACGGCCGCATCGCCCTGCCCCTGATCGGTCAGATCATGGCGGCGGACCGAACCCTGGCCGAGGTCGAGCAGGTCGCGAGCCAGGCCTATGCCTCGGAGCTGGTCCGTCCGGTGGTCGAAATCACATTGAAGCAGGCCGGGCCGCTGAAGGTCTGGGTCGCCGGCGAGGTGCGCACGCCCAACGTCTACGACATGGCCGGCGACATCGACGCCTATCAGGCCATCGTCATGGCGGGCGACTTCCTGCCCAGCGCCAAGCCCCAGGAGGTGGCGCTGATCCGCCGCGGTCCGGGCGGTCGGCGCATGATGCGTGTGGTGGACCTGCGTCCCCGCCGCGGCGAGGTGGTGGCGCTTCGGCGCGGCGACATCCTGTATGTCCCGCGCTCCAACCTGGGCGAGCTGGCCAACTTCTTCACCCAGGTCCGCAACGCCCTGCCCATCGGCTTCAGCTACAGCATCAACGGGCAGTATCAGCAGTTCTAGGCGGCCAGCTTGACCACGCCGGAGTCGATCCAGCGGCGGGCGGCGCGCTGGGCCTCGGAGATCTCGTCCGAGTCCATCTCCTGGCTCATCTCGCGGCGATAGACGCGGGCTTCGATCGAGCCCTTCATTGCGGCCAGATTGAAGATCATGTGGGCCGAGACGCGGTCCATCGGGCAACCGCCCTGGCCGCTCGAATACATCATGCCCAGACGGAACAGCGCATCGCCGTCCATGTCAGGGGTCGGCAGCGGCAGGGTGTCGCCGGCGGCCATCTCGTCGAAGTCGGCCACTTCATGGGCCGCGAGTTCTTGCGGGTTCATCACCGTATCCTCCGAGCGGGTTCCATTCTGGTCCCGCCTCCTGATACCCGATCAAATACCGCCGGTTTGAAGTTAAAGTTAACGGCGCTCCGTCCGCAAAATCTTTTGTGTAAAGGCGAAATGAATACTGAAACGGCGATTCATTATCCCTAAATCGCCGAGTCACTTTCTGTTTACGCTTGACCCGTTCAGTGCGCCCTCTGGCCGAACAGCATCTTGCGCGCCTGCTCGGCGTCTTTCGAGTTGTCGCCGAGGTTGCGCTTGGTCAGATCGGCGCCGACGGCCCGACCCGCGATCACGCCCGGTCGCGCGCCCACGCGCTCCATCCAGGCCGCCAGATGCGGGAACTCCGCCAGGTCCTGGCCCTGAAGCGAGGGCAGAATCCACGGCCAGATGGCCATGTCGGCGATGGAATAGTCGCCGGCGACATAGTCCCGGTCCGCCAGACGCCGGTTCAGCACGCCATAAAGACGGTGGGTCTCATCCGTATAGCGGCGGACGCCATAGGCGATCTGGCGCTGGTCCTTGATCATGGCCGGTGCGTACTGACGGAAGTGGTGCGTCTGGCCCGCCATGGGGCCCAGCCCGCCGACCTGCCAGAACAGCCACTGGTCCACTTCAGCCCGGGCGCGGACGTCCGTCGGATAAAACCGCCCTGACTTGTTCCCGAGATATTGCAAGATCGCCCCGGACTCGAAGATGGACAGCGGCAGCCCGCCCGGACCGTCCGGATCGACGATGGCCGGCATCCGGGCGTTCGGGTTCAGGGCCAGAAAAGCGGGCGTGAACTGCTCGCCGGCGCCGATGTTCACCGGCCTGACCTCATAAGGCAGGCCCATCTCCTCCAGCGCGATGGTGATTTTCCAGCCGTTGGGCGTGGGCCAGTACCAGAGTTCGATCGGCGCGGTCATCGGCGGCTCCTGTTGCGGCGCTGATCTGGGCATCACGGCCCGGCTTCACAACGGGCGAAGCTGACATTCGCGTTCAGGGCGAGTTCATCTGAGGAAGCAGATCGTCACTTCATGATTAACGGGCCGGTCCCCCGCCGGCCTCAGTCTGGAGAGAGTGAGATGAACCGCTTCACCCGCGCCGCCCTTGTCGCGCTTGCGCTGACGACGACGGCAGTTCCCCTTGCCGTGCAGGCCCAGAGCCGCGAATACCGCCAGGATCGTCGCGATGACCGTCGCGACTATCGTGATGACCGCCGTGACGACCGCCGCGACTATCGCAGCGAGCGCCGTGATGATCGCAGGGACTACCGCGACGACCGCCGGGATGACCGGCGCGATTACCGCAACGATCGACGCTGGGAGCGCGGCAGCCGCGACTGGTGGCGTGGCCGCGACGACTTCCGCGACTATCGCGGCGCCCGCAGCGGCTACTGGTACGCGCCGAGCTACGGCTACTATCGGGTCGAACCGCGCTACCAGAACTACCGCTGGCAGCGGGGCGGCTACCTGCCGTCGCAGTACCGCGGCTATTACGTGCGTGACCCGTACGTGTATGGCCTTCGCGCCGCGCCGCGCGGCTACGCCTACGTCCATGCGGGCAATGACATCGTTCTGATCGCGCTGGCCACCGGCCTGATCGCGAGCGTGCTGAGCGGGACCTACTAGCCCTGAAGTGAAGTGATCAAGGCCCCGTGAGCATCTTTTTGCGGGGCCTTTTTCATGCGTCGAACGTGCCTGACAATATCGCCGAAATCCGTTCAGTTACGGTTCATGCGGCGAAGGTGAAGGTTAACCCAAGCCGCCAGCATCGGCGTGCGGAGACAAACGAGAATGAAGCGCACCCTCATGGTGTTCACGGTGATCGCATCCTTCGCGATCCCCGCAGCCGCTCCTCTGGCCGCCATGGCCCAGGAGCAGGAACAAGTCGGACAGGACGGCGGCCGTCGTGGCGGTCGTGACCGCAGCGAAACCCGCGAAAGCCGCCAGGAAAACCGTGGCGGCGAACGCAGCGGCCGCGGTCAGAGCCGCGGCGACCAGGGCGGTCGCGGCGGCGATCAGCAGCCTGACCGGCCCCAGCGCCCCGAGCGCCCCGCTGACAACGGCGGAAATAACGGCGGCGGAAACAACGGCGGCTGGACCGCCGAGGGCGGAACCCTGCGTGACCAACAGCGTCCCGGAAACGGCGGCAATAACGGCGGTCAGGATCGTGGCGGTCGCGGCGGCCGTGACGGGAACAACGGCGGCAACGCTGGCGGGAACACGGGCGGCCAGGACCAGGGCGGCCGTGGTGGGCGTGGCGGACGTGACGGAAACAATGGCGGCAATGCCGGCGGCAACGGCAACGGCGGCTGGAACCCGAATGGCGGCGGCCCGGGCGGCCAGGACCGTGGCGGTCGTGATGGACATGACCGTGATGGCCAAGGTCGTGATGGGCGAGGCCGTGACGGCCGCGACCAGGACGGGCGCGGCAACGGCGGCTGGAACGGCGACGGCCGGGGCAACGGCGGCGATCGTGACGGACGCGATGGTCGTGACCGCGACGGCCGGGGTCGTGATGGTCGAGACGGCCGTGGGAACGGCGGCTGGAACCGTGACAACAACAGCCGCGACCGTCAGGAATGGCGCAACCGCTTCAACCGCGACAACTGGAGCCGCGACTGGAACCGCCGTCACAACCGTTCAGACTGGTGGCGCAGCGATCACCGCTTCCGGGGTTGGAGCGGCATCCGCATCGGCTTCTACTTCTCGCCGGGCTACGGCTACTACAGCGTGCCGCGCAGCTACTGGAACCAGCGATATTACGAAGGGCAGTACCTGCCGTCGATCTTCTGGCGCTACCAGATGAACGACTACTCCAGCTGGAACCTGCCCTATCCGCCCCCGGGCACGATGTGGGTCTGGGTGGACAACAACATCTACCTGATCGACCAGTACGACGGCTACATCATCGACGTCATCTACGACGCCTGGCGCTGGTAGCCTTCAACGCCTGAATGAAAGAGGCCCCGCGGAGCGATCCGCGGGGCCTTTTCATGCGCTCAGCGTCGCGAGCCTTGTCGCTCTAAACGATGCCCAGCTTGGCCTTCAGGATGTCGTTAACGGCGGCCGGGTTGGCCTTGCCGCCGGTGGCCTTCATGACCTGTCCGACGAACCAGCCGAGGGCCTGAGGTTTCTCGGCGACGGCGGCGGCCTTGTCAGGGTTGGCGGCGATGATCTCGTCGACAGCCTTCTCGATGGCGCCGGTGTCGGTGACCTGTTTCAGACCATGCTTCTCCACGACCTCGGCGGGCGAACCCTCGCCGTTCCAGACGTGGTCGAACACCTCCTTGGCGATCTTGGACGAGATGACGTTCGTCTCGATCAGCTCGACCAACTGGGCCACATGCGCCGCCGGAACAGGGCTCTGGTCGAAGTCCAGGTGGTCCGCCGCCAGACGCGCCGACAGTTCGTTGGTCACCCAGTTGGCGACCAGCTTGGCGTCACGGCCCTTGGCGGCCGCTTCGAAATAGTCGGCCTTGGCCTGTTCCGAGATCAACACCACAGCGTCGTATTGCGACAGGCCGTAATCGGCCATCAGACGACGGCGCTTCTCGTCCGGCAGCTCGGGCAGGTTGGCCTTGATGTCGTCGATCCAGGCCTGTTCCAGCACCAGCGGCAGCAGGTCGGGGTCGGGGAAGTAGCGATAGTCGTTGGCCTCTTCCTTGGACCGCATGGACCGCGTCTCGCCGGCGGTCGGATCATACAGGCGGGTCTCCTGAACGATCTTGCCGCCGTCCTCGATGATCTCGATCTGGCGCCGGGCCTCGTAGTTGATGGCCTGGGAGATGAAACGGAACGAGTTGACGTTCTTGATCTCGCAGCGCGTGCCCAGATGACTGAAGTCCCCAGTGGCCTTGAACTTCGCGTAGCCGCCCTCGCGGCACACGGACACGTTCACGTCGGCGCGCAGGTTGCCCTTCTCCATGTCGCCGTCGCAGGTGCCGAGATAGATCAGGATGGTCCGGATCTTCTTGACGTAGGCGACCGCCTCTTCCGGGCTGCGGATGTCGGGCCGCGACACGATCTCCATCAGGGCCGTGCCCGCGCGGTTCAGGTCGACATAGCTCTCGGTCGGCGACAGGTCGTGGATCAGCTTGCCCGCGTCCTGTTCCAGGTGCAGCCGCTCAATGCCGACATTGAAGAACGTGCCGTCCTCGGCCTCGACCTCGACCACGCCCTCGCCGACGATGGGGAAATACAGCTGGCTGATCTGATAGCCGGTGGGCAGGTCGGGATAGAAGTAGTTCTTGCGGTCGAATTGGCTTCGTTTGTTGATCTGCGCCTTCAGGCCGAGGCCCGTCTTCACCGCCTGTTCGACGCAGTGCTTGTTCAGCGTCGGCAGCATGCCGGGGAAGCCGGCGTCGACCAGCGACACCTGCTCGTTCGGCCCCGCGCCGAAGCCCACGGCCGCGCCGGAGAACAGCTTCGCGTTCGACGCCACCTGGGCGTGGATCTCCAGCCCCATGACGATTTCCCAGGCGCCCGTGCGGCCCTGGATGAGTTTGGCGTCGGTCATGCTCACCACCACTTCTCCGCCTTGCCGGTGAACCCGGCCGCGTCTTCCAGCGCCGCGCCGACCTGGAACACGGTCGCCTCGTCCAGCGCCTTGCCGATGACCTGAAGGCCGAGCGGCAGGCCCGCCGCGCTGAGGCCCGCGGGCACCGAGATGCCTGGCAGGCCGGCGAGGTTGGCGGTCACCGTGAAGACGTCGTTCAGGTACATCGTCACCGGATCGATCTGCTTGTCGCCGATGGCGAAGGCGGCCGACGGCGTCGACGGCGTCAGGATGGCGTCGACCTTGTCCCACACGGCGTCGAAGTCCATGGCGATGCGGCGGCGGACTTTTAGAGCCTTGATGTAGTACGCGTCGTAGTGGCCGGCCGAGAGGACGAAGGCGCCGATGGTCAGGCGGCGCTGGACCTCCTTGCCGAAGCCCTCGGCGCGCGAGGACTCATAGAGATCGGTCAGGGACTTCGCGTCCTTGGCCCGATGGCCGAAACGCATGCCGTCATAGCGCGCCAGGTTCGACGACGCCTCGGCCGGGGCCACGATATAATAGGTCGGCAGGGCGTATTTCGTGTGCGGCAGGCTGATGT
Organism: Pseudomonadota bacterium; assembly: GCA_040385285.1. Lineage (GTDB taxonomy): Bacteria > Pseudomonadota > Alphaproteobacteria > Caulobacterales > Caulobacteraceae > Brevundimonas. The sequence continues at coordinate 29,988 of JAZKHQ010000011.1, read as the reverse complement.
CCACGATCTCGCAGCCGGCGGCTCTCAGCCACGCGACGCCCTGGTCCCACAGGGCCTGAACCTCGGCGGGCATGCCGTCGACGACGTATTCGCGCGGCACGCCGATGCGCAGTCCCTTCACCGACTTGCCGACGCTGGCGGACCAGTCGGGGGTCGGGATGTCCAGGCTGGTGGAGTCCTTCGCGTCGAACGAACACATGGACCGCAGCAGCAGGGCCGCGTCCTCGACCGTCTTCGTGATCGGCCCGGCCTGATCCAGCGAGCTGGCGAAGGCGACCATGCCGTAGCGGCTGGCGCGGCCGTAGGTCGGCTTGATGCCCACTGCGCCGGTGAAGGCCGCCGGCTGGCGGATCGAGCCGCCGGTGTCCGACGCCGTAGCGGCGAGACACAGGTCGGCGGCGACGGCGCTGGCCGAACCGCCCGAGCTGCCGCCCGGGGTCAGGTCGGCGTTGGACGTCTTCGACTTCCACGGATTGACCACGGGTCCGAAGGCCGAGGTCTCGTTGGACGAGCCCATGGCGAACTCGTCCATGTTCAGCTTGCCCAGCATGACCGCCCCGTCGCGCCACAGGTTGGCGGTGACGGTGGACTCATACGGCGGGACGAAGCCGCGAAGCATGTTCGAGCCGGCCGTGGTCTGGACCCCGTCGGTGCAGAACAGGTCCTTGATGCCCAACGGCGCGCCTTCCAGCGCCCCGCCCTGCCCCGCCGCGAGCTTCGCGTCGGACGCCTTCGCCATGGCCATGGCCTTGTCGGCGGTGACGGTGACATAGGCGTTCAGGGTCGGATTGGCGGCCTCGATGTTGGTCAGGAAGGCGCGGGTGATCTCCTCCGACGAGAAGCTCTTGGCCTTCAGGCCGTCGACGGCGCCCTTGAGGGTCAGTCTGGTCAGGTCGCTCATGGTTATTCGACCACCTTGGGCACGACGAAGAAGCCGTCGGCCGACTTGGGCGCGTTCGACAGCACGGCGTCCACCTTGGCGCCGTCGGTGACCACGTCTTCGCGCAGCCGCAGGGGCTGGGCCACATTGGAGGTCATGGGCTCGATGCCCTCGACGTCGACCTCGTCCAGCTGTTCGATCCAGGCCAGGATGCCGTTCAGCTCGGCAGCCAGCGGCTCCAGCCGATCTTCGGGGGTCTTGATCCGGGCGAGGTGGGCGACCTTGCGCACCGTCGCGGCGTCGATGGCCATGCGGCCCTCCGATAGTCAAAAAGCAAGTGGCGGTGACTAGCGGTCCAGAGCCGGATTCACAAGGACAGGCCTCACTCGGCGGGCAGGATCCGCAGGTTGACCGGCTGAGCCTCGGACGCCTCGTCCTGGAAGGCGAGGATCATGCGGCGCTTGCGCGAGCCGATCTGGCCCGTCGCCTCGTCCAGCACGCTTTCCTCGATCTCGATATCCACCCGGCCTGCCGTCTCGTTCATCACTCTGTAGGACAGGAAATCACCGAGCCCGAACACCCACCAGCCCTCGGCCGGGCTGCGGAAGAAGGCGAGGTAGGTGTGCAGCCCGTTCATCGCCGGATCGCCGCCGCCGACACCGAACAGCTTGCCCGACAGGTTCTTCTGGGCGGTCAGCGGCGTCACCTCGATCACACTGGCCAGGTCCTGCAGCGCCTGATCCGGCATGGCCTTGGCCGGCAGGCCCTTGTTCGTCGGCGTCAGAGGGGGATTGGTCGCCGGCACGGGCGTCGCGTCGACAGGTGCTGCGGGCGTCTTCCCCTGCGGCGCGTTGAAGGCGTCCACGGCGGCGCTCAGCCGGTCGCATGCGTTTAGTTGCGTCGCAGCCAGCAGGGTGGCGGCCAGGATCAGCGGTCGTTTCATCGGTCCCCTCCGAAATCTCCATGGCCACCCTCGCCTTTGACAGGGGTTCTGGCAACGCATAACGCCTGCGGCGTGCCTGTCCTCGACCTCCATGACCTCGCCGCCGCCTCTCCGTCCGGGACGCCGTGGCTGGGGCTGGACCTGGGTGAGAAGACCATCGGGGTGGCCGCGTCCGACGCCACCCGCATGATCGCCAGTCCGCTGGAGCTGGTGCGCAAGACGAAGTTCACCGAGGACGCGCAGGCGGTGCTGAAACTGATGCGGGGGCGGAACGCCTCGGCGCTGATCATCGGCCTGCCGCTGAACATGGACGGGACCGAGGGGCCGCGGGCGCAGTCGTGCCGCGCCTTCGCCCGCAATCTGGACCGCATCCAGCCGGTCAACGTCGCCTTCTGGGACGAGCGGCTGTCGACCAGCGCGGTCGAGCGGTTCCTGATCGACGAACTGGACCTGACCCGCAAACGCCGCGCCGGGGTCGTGGACCGCACCGCCGCCGCCTGGATCCTGCAGGGGGCGCTGGACCGGGTGCGCGATCAGGCGACCTGGATATGATGGCGCTGTTGGCCGGCGTGCTGCCGGTCTTCGTGCTGATCGCCATCGGCTATGGCCTGAGGAAGTCCGACTTCCTGCCCGACGCGACCTGGCGGCCGATCGAGAAGCTGTCGATCCACCTGCTCTATCCCGGCTTCCTGATCCCGGCGATCTGGAACGCCGACATCTCGGGCGGCGGCGCGGGCGCAGCGGGTGCGGCCTCGGTGACCTCGGTGCTGATCATCGCGGGCCTGACGCTGGCCCTGAAGCCGCTGATGAAGATCGACGGCCCGGCCTTCACCAGCGTGTTCCAGGGCGCGATCCGCTGGAACAGCTTCGTCTTCCTGCCGGTCATCCTGTCGGTCTACGGCCCCGACGGGCTGGCGCTGGCGGCGGTGGTGATCGCGGCGATGATCCCGGTGACCAACGTCCTGTGCGTCGTGGTTCTAGTGCGATGGGGTTCGGACCAGCACGAGATGTCGGTGCTGGGCCTGACCAAGGCCATCCTGTCGAACCCCATCCTGATCGCCTGTCTGGTCGGGCTGGCGCTGAACCTCAGCCATGTGCCGCGCCTGCCGGGGATTTCCGACACGCTGGAGCTGCTGGGCGGGGCCGCCCTGCCCCTGGGCCTGATCGTGGCCGGGGCGGGCCTCAGCTTCGCCCAGGTGGCGCGGCGCAGGATCACCATCGGGCTGGTTTCGTTCGTGAAGCTGATCATCACCCCGCCGCTGATGTGGGGCCTTTGCGTCCTCTACGGCGGCGATACGACGGCGCAGGGCATCGCCCTTCTGTGCGGCGCGGCGCCGGGCGCGGCGGCCAGCTACATCCTCGCGCGGCAGATGGGCGGGGACGCGCCCCTGATGGCCGGGATCGTGGCCCTGACGACCGTCGGCAGCGCTATAAGCATCCCGATCCTTCTGGCGCTCTTCCATCTGGCGTGAACGCCGCCTATAGGCGGGCCTCGATGACCGATGCAGCCGCCGTCACCGATTTGATCCATCAGCGGCTGATCCCGTTCCCCAAAGCCCATTTCCTGTCGGCCGGCGATCTGAACCCGCCCGCGACCCTGGCTTTGCTCGATCTGGCCGACGCCTTCGTCGACCTGAACCGGTCGTCGGCCAAGGCGCTGGAGCTGATGCGCGGCCAGACGGTCATGAACCTGTTCTTCGAGAACTCGACCCGCACCAGTTCGTCGTTCGAGATCGCGGCCAAGCGGCTGGGCGCCGATGTGGTGTCGATGAACCCCCGCGCCTCGTCGGTGGCCAAGGGTGAGACCCTGATCGACACGGCGGTGACGCTCAACGCCATGAAGCCGGACATTCTGGTGATCCGCCATTCGGCCTCGGGCGCGGCGGATCTGCTGTCGCAGAAGGTCGGCTGTGCGGTGGTCAACGCCGGGGACGGGCGGCATGAGCACCCGACCCAGGCCCTGCTGGACCTGTTGAGCCTGCGCCGGGCGTTCGGCGAGGTAGGCGGGCTGACGGTCGCCATCTGCGGCGACATCGGCCACAGCCGGGTGGCGCGGTCGAATGTGGCCCTGCTGTCGATGATGGGCGCGCGGGTGCGGCTGATCGGGCCGCCGACGCTGGTGCCCGGCGATGCCGATCGCTGGGGCTGTGACGTTTTCCACGACATGAAGGAAGGCCTGCGAGGCGTTGATGTCGTGATGATGCTGCGCCTGCAACTGGAGCGGATGGAGGGCGCGCTGGTGCCCTCGACCCGCGAGTATTTCCGCTTCTGGGGCCTCGACCGCGAGAAGCTCGGCTGGGCCGCGCCGGGAGCCAAGGTCATGCATCCGGGCCCGATGAACCGGGGCGTCGAGATCGATTCCGACGTCGCTGACGACCTGTCGGTGTCGCTGATCCAGGATCAGGTCGAGATGGGCGTCGCGGCGCGCATGGCGGTGCTGGCGGCGCTGTCGGTTCGCCATGGAGACAAGCGATGAGGGCGCTGCTCTCTTCCTTCCCCACTTGCGGGGGAAGGATATGAACACGCTGGCCGTCCTCAACGCCCGGCTGCTGGACCCGGCATCGGATTACGATGGCGTGGGCAGCGTCCTTGTCCGTGACGGCGTGATCGTCGAGGTCGCGCGCGGCGCCGGGGGCTTCGACGCGGATCAGGTCATCGACGCGAACGGCCTGTGCCTCGCGCCGGGCCTGATCGACATCCGGGTCAAGACGGGCGAGCCGGGCGCCGAGCCCAAGGAGACGCTGAAGTCGGCCAGCCAGTCGGCGGCGGCGGGCGGCGTCACCACCATCGTCATCCAGCCCGACACCGATCCGGCCATCGACGATCCGGCGATGATCGACTTCATCCAGCGGCGCGGCGCGGCGCTGGGGCTGGTCAACGTCCGAGCGGCGGGCGCGGCGACCAGGGCCCGCGACGGCAAGCGCATGGCCGAGATCGGCCTGATGGACGAGGCGGGCGCGCTGTATTTCACCGACGGCGACCGCATCATCGGCGACAGCCGCACCCTGCAGCGGGTGATGAGCTACGCCGCCGCCTTCAACGCCCTGATCGCCTGCCGACCCGCTGATCCGGGGCTGATGGAGGGCGCCGTGGCGACGTCAGGCGAACTGGCGACGCGGCTGGGCCTCAGCGCCGCCCCGGCCATCGCCGAGCGCATGGGGCTGGAGCGCGATCTTGCCCTGGTCGAACAGACCGGCGCGCGGCTGCTGGTCGACCAGATCTCGACGGCGGGGGCGCTGGAGGCATTGGCGCGGGGCCGGGCGCGCGGGCTGGAGGTCGCAGCATCGGTGTCGATCAACCACCTGTGCTTCAACGAGATCGACATCGGCGACTACCGCACCTTCTACCGCCTCGACCCGCCGCTGCGTCCCGAGAGCGACCGGCAGGCGCTGATCGAGGCGGTGCGCGACGGGCTGATCGACGTCATCACCTCGGCCCATGCGCCGCATCCGGCCGAGGACAAGCGCCGCCCCTTCGCCGAGGCGGCGCCCGGCGCCGTGGGGCTGGAGACGCTTCTGGCCGCGAGCCTGAGCCTGCATCACGAATACGGGCTGGACCTGCTGGACATCCTGCGGCCCCTGACCATCGGCCCGGCGGCCCTGCTGGGGCTCGAGGCCGGACGGATCGAGGCCGGCGCCCCGGCGGACTTCGTGCTGTTCGATCCCAATGCGCCGGTGGTGATCCACGCCGACAAGCTGCGGTCCAAGTCCAAGAACTCGCCGTTCGATGGTCGCCGCCTGCAAGGACGGGTCTTGCTCACCGCCGTCGGCGGACGCATCGTCCACGACGCACGCTGAACGGGAGCGAATCACCTTGCAGGATCTGGTCGGAGCGGCCCTTTTGACCATCGCCCTCGTGGCGGTCGGCGGCTACCTGCTCGGGTCCATTCCGTTCGGGGTGATCCTGACCCGTCTCGTGACCGGCGAGGACGTGCGCAGTATCGGATCCGGCAACATCGGCGCGACCAATGTGCTGCGGACCGGGCGCAAGGATCTGGCTCTCGCCACCCTGCTGCTCGACGCAGGCAAGGGCGCGGCGGCTTATCTGATCGTCCAGGCGCTGTTCCCCGGCGTGCCGGCGCTGGCCGCCATCGCGGGGGGCGCGGCCTTCCTCGGCCACCTGTTCCCGGTCTGGCTCGGCTTCAAGGGCGGCAAGGGCGTGGCGACCTTCTTCGGCATGCTGCTGGCCGCCCACTGGCCTTTGGGCCTGCTGGCGGGGCTGACTTGGATCGTGGTCGCGGCCCTGTTGCGCATCTCGTCCCTGTCGGCCCTGATCGCGGCGGTGGCGGCGCCGGTCTATGCGTCCCTGCCGATCGCGGCCCTGTCGCTGCCGACCTCGGCGCCGATCCGGATGCTGGCGCTGGGCACCGCGGTGCTGATCTGGATCCGCCACGCCGAGAACATCGGCCGCCTGCTGAAGGGGACGGAACCCCGCATCGGCGCGAAAAAGGCGTGAGCAGCCTCGACGACGCCGAGCGCTTCGCCCGGCTTCAACTCGCCCGCACCGACCGCATCGGCCCCGTCGCCTTCGACCAGCTGATCCAGCGGTTCGGAACCGCCATTCGCGCCGTAGAGGCCCTGCCCGACCTGATCCGGCGCGGCCGGGGTTATGACTACGAGCTGGCGAAGGCCGAAGCGGTCGAGGGCGAGATGGCGGCGGGCACGGCTGCCGGAGCCAAGCTGATCGTGCTGGGCGACGCGGCCTATCCGCCCGCACTGGCCGCTGTCGATCCGCCGCCGCCGGTGCTGTGGACGCTGGGTGACGCCCACCTGCTGTCCAAGCCCGCCATCGCCATCGTCGGCGCCCGCATCGCCTCGGCGGGCGGCCAGCGCATCGCCCGCGGTCTCGCCCAGCAGCTGGGTCAGGCGGGCCACATCGTCGTCTCCGGCCTCGCTCGCGGCATCGACGCGGCGGCGCATCAGGGATCGTTGCCGACCGGAACGGTCGCGGTGCTGGGCGGCGGGGTGAACGACATCTACCCGCCCGACAACGCCGCCCTCTACGCCGAAGTGGCCGAACAGGGATGCATCGTCTCGGAAAGCCCCGTCGGCCATCGGGCGCAGGCCAAGGACTTCCCGCGCCGCAACCGCATCATCTCGGGCCTGTCGCGCGGCGTGATCGTGGTGGAGGCCGAGCTGAGGTCCGGCTCGCTGATCACAGCCCGGCTGGCAGGGGAACAGGGGCGCGAAGTGTTCGCTGTGCCTGGTTCGCCGCTGGACCCGCGTTCGAAGGGGCCTAACGAGCTGCTGCGGCAGGGCGCGATCCTGTGCGAGGGGCTGGAGGATGTGGAGCGCGCCTTCTCAGGGCTTCGCACCCTGCGCGAGCCGCCGGCGGACCGGCCGTTCGACGGCGCACCTGACGACATCGACCCGTCGGTGATCGAGGCGGTGGCCGCCCTGCTGTCGCCGACGCCGACGCCGCGCGATGAACTGGCCCGGGCGCTGAAACTGCCGATCGGCACGGTGGCGGCCGCCTTGCTGGAGCTCAGCCTGACCGGCCGCGCGAACTTGCTGCCGGGCGGCCTGGCGTCGAGCTAGGACGGGCGCTGGGCCAGCACCGCCGCCGCATCCAGCACCGCCCCCAGGGGCTCGTCGCCCTCCTTGCGGGCCATCTGCGCCAGCTCGGTCGCCAGGGCGCAGATATATTCCCGCACCGGGCTGTCTGTCATCGACGCCTTCGACCGCCGGACGGCAGGCTCAGCGACGACGTGAAGGCGCGCGTTCTGATCCTGCATCTGAGTCTCCTGATCCCCCTGATCGTAAGACAACTTTTAGGGGTGTCATTAAAATTCATCAACCTTAAAGGACCGTCTTGGTTCCCCGGATTGACACGGGCGATGCGGCGACACACGTTCCCGCCCCTTCCCGAGACCCCCGGAACCGCCGCGATCGTCGGTTCCGCCTGAACCGGACGCCATGAACCTCGTCATTGTCGAAAGCCCGGCCAAGGCCAAGACCATCAACAAATACCTCGGCTCGGGCTTCGAAGTCCTCGCCTCCTACGGCCACGTCCGCGACCTGCCGTCGAAGGACGGTTCAGTGTTGCCCGACGAAGATTTCGCCATGCAGTGGGAGATCGACGTCAAGGCGTCCAAGCGGATGAGCGAGATCGCCGAGGCCGCCAAGCGCGCCGACCGCGTGATCCTGGCCACCGACCCCGATCGCGAGGGCGAGGCCATCAGCTGGCACGTGCTCGAGATCCTGACCAAGAAGAAGGCGCTGAAGGACACCGCCGTCGAACGCGTCACCTTCAACGCTATCACCAGGTCGGCGGTGCTGGAGGCGATGGCCAATCCGCGTCAGCTGGATATGGAGCTGGTCGAGGCCTATCTGGCGCGCCGGGCGCTGGACTATCTGGTGGGCTTCACCTTGTCGCCGGTGCTGTGGCGCAAGCTCCCGGGCGCGCGCTCGGCCGGACGGGTGCAGTCGGTGGCCCTGCGCATCGTCGTCGATCGCGAGCTGGAGATCGAGAAGTTCCGGCCCCAGGAATACTGGTCCGTCGAGGCCGATCTGGCCGCCGACAGCCCGCCCTTCACCACGCGGCTGGTGAAGCATGCCGGCAAGCGCATCCAGCGGCTCGACATCCCGTCCGAGGCCGTGGCCTTCGCCGCGCGGGACGCCATCAAGAGCGGCGACTTCACCATCAAGTCGATCGAGAAGAAGCCTGTCCGCCGCTTCCCCTCCCCGCCCTTCACCACCTCGACACTGCAACAGGAGGCCAGCCGCAAGCTGGGCTTCGACGCCCAGCGCACCATGCGGGCGGCGCAGAAGCTGTATGAAGGCGTCGACGAGACCGGCGGCTTGATCACCTACATGCGGACCGACGGGGTCCAGACCACGCCCGAGGGCATCGCCCAGGCGCGCGAGGTCATCGCCGACAAGTTCGGGGCCGCCTTCGTCCCCGCCGAGGCCCGCTACTACAAGACCAAGGCCAAGAACGCCCAGGAGGCGCACGAGGCGATCCGCCCGACCAACATCGCGCGCCACCCCGACAGCCTGCGGCTCGAGAGCGATCTGCAGCGGCTCTACGAGCTGATCTGGAAGCGCATGGTCGCGTCCCAGATGGAGGCCGCGCGGCTGGACCGGACCACGGTCGACGTCGAGACGCCGGACGGCCAGACCGGCCTGCGCGCCACCGGCCAGGTGGTCACCTTCGACGGCTTCCTCGCCGTCTATGAGGAAGGCCGCGACGAGAAGCAGAAGGGCGCCGAGGACGAAGAGGACGACTCCACCCGCCTGCCCGCGCTGAAGGAAGGCGCGAAGGCCAAGGTCGAGGCCATCCGCACCGAGCAGCACTTCACCGAGCCGCCGCCGCGCTTCTCGGAAGCCACCCTGGTCAAGAAGCTGGAAGAGCTGGGCATCGGCCGGCCCTCGACCTACGCCTCGATCCTGACCACGCTGCGCGACCGCGAATACGTCCGCATGGACAAGAACCGCTTCGTGCCCGAGGACAACGGCCGCCTGGTCACCGCCTTCCTGGAGCAGTTCTTCGGCCAATGGGTCGAATACGACTTCACCGCCGCGCTGGAGAACCAGCTGGACGAGGTGTCGGCCGGTCAGATGGACTGGAAGGCGCTGCTGCGTGACTTCTGGGGCAAGCTGAAGCCCGCGACCGCCGGGATGCTGGAGCGCCAGGGCGTCATCGACGAACTGGACGCCGCCATCGGCCCGTTCCTGTTCCCGCCCAAGGATGACGGCACGGACCCGCGCCTGTGCCCCGTTTGCGGCACGGGTCGGCTGCACCTGAAGGCCAGCTTCAAGATGCGGTCGTCCTTCATCGGCTGCTCGAACTATCCGGAGTGCCGCTACACCCGCGGCTTCGGCGGCGCGGCGAACGAGGCAGAGACCGGTTCCGACCGCGAGCTGGGCGTAGATCCGGCGACGGGTCTGGCGGTGGGGCTGAAGATCGGCCGTTTCGGTCCCTACGTCGAAACGGCGAACCCCGGCGAGGACAAGCCGAAGCGGTCCTCCCTGCCCAAGGGCTGGGGCCCCGCGTCGCTGACGCTGGAGCAGGCCTTGCGCCTGCTGGCCCTGCCGCGCGAGGTGGGCGTCCACCCCGAGGACGGCAAGATGATCACCGCCGGGCTCGGCCGCTATGGACCCTTCGTGCTGCACGCCGGCACCTACGCCAATGTCTCCGACATCGAGGAGGTGTTCGAGGTCGGGTTGAACCGCGCGGTCGCCCTGCTGGCGGAAAAGCGGGCCGGCAAGTTCGGCGGGCGCGGCGCGGCCATGGCCCCGCTGAAGGACCTCGGCGCCCACCCGGAGACAGGCGATCCGGTGCATGTCATGGCCGGCCGCTTCGGCCCTTACGTCAAGTCCGGTAAGGTCAACGCGACCCTGCCCAAGGGCGTGAAGCCCGAAGACCTGACCATGGAAGACGCCCTGCCCCTGCTGGCCGCCAAGGCCGGCGCTGCGCCGAAGAAGAAGGCTCCAGCCAAGAAGGCGGCGGCCGCGAAAAAACCGGCGGCGAAGAAGGCCCCGGCCAAAAAGACCGCAGCGAAGAAGCCGAAAGCCTAGGGCAGCAACCCGCGCAGCACGCCCGGAATTCCCTCCGGCAGGTCCTCGGCGATCAGGCCGGGGCCGAAGGCGCGCGCGGCTTCGGCGTGCATCCACACGGCGGCGCAGGCGGCGTCGAAGCTGTCCATGCGCTGGGCGATCAGACCGGCGATGAGACCCGCCAGCACGTCGCCGGTCCCCGCCGTCGCCAGCCAGGGCACGCCGTTGCCGTTGGCGACCAGTCGCCCGTCCGGCGCGGCGATGATGATCTCGCGCCCCTTCAGCACCACGACCGCGCCCGCGCGCTGGGACGCCATGGCGGCGGCGTCAGCCCGCTCATGCGCCGCCAGATCGGGGAACAGGCGGCCGAACTCGCCCGCGTGCGGCGTCAGCACGTCGTCGCGGTCCAGCAAGGCGAACAGCTCGCCCGGCGCGGACTCGAACGAGGTCAGGCCGTCCGCGTCGATGACCAGCACCGCCCCCGTCGCCGCCAAGGCCCGCACGTTCATGGCGGTCGTGTCGCCGACGCCGGCGGCGGGGCCGATGACCACGGCGTCCATGTCCCGCGCCTCATGCGCCAGAGCTTCCGGCGAGTGGAACGCGGCCAGCATGACGGCCTCGATGGCGGGGGCGATCGCCGAGGCCGCATCCGGCGGGCACAGGATGCGCACCACGCCGGCGCCGACCCTGAGACCCGCCCGCGCGGCCAGCCGCGCGGCCCCCGTATGCATCGCATCGCCGGAGACGACGGCCAGCCGTCCGCGCTGATGCTTGTGCGCATCCGGCCCCGGCCAGGGCAGGCGATCGCTCCAGACGGCAGGTTCATTCCGGATAGGCATGATTTCTCTGTTCACGGATGGCGACAAAGGCGAAAAGCCCCTTGCCTTACGCTGCGATGCAATGTCCCTTTAGCGCCCGAGTGCAAGGCCCGTCTCCATTGGCCTGCCTCGAGGGCGCCCATGAAAAAGATCGAAGCCGTCATCAAGCCGTTCAAGCTCGATGAAGTGAAGGAAGCGCTCCAGGACGTGGGCGTGCAAGGCATGACCGTGCTGGAGGCCAAGGGATATGGCCGCCAGAAGGGCCATTCCGAACTGTACCGCGGCGCCGAGTACGTCATCGACTTCCTGCCCAAGATAAAGATCGAGGTCGTGGTCACCGACGACATGGCTCCGGCCGTGATCGAAGCGATCCAGAACGCCGCCCGCACCGGCAAGATCGGCGACGGCAAGATCTTCGTCTCCGACGTCCAGGACGTCATCCGCATCCGCACCGGCGAAACCGGAGCGCAAGCCGTCTGAACCCCTTCCACCGGCCGCCCCCAAAGGGCGGCTTTTCTTCTTCCTCCCCGAAGACAACAGGACCACGAGAATGAGCGCCGCTGGCAAAATCCTGCAAGAGATCAAGGACAAGGACGTAAAATACGTCGACGTCCGCTTCACCGACACGCGTGGCAAGCTGCAACACGTCACCTTCGACATCGATCTGGTGGACGATGACTTCCTGAACGAAGGCACGATGTTCGACGGCTCGTCGATCGCCGGCTGGAAGGCCATCAATGAAAGCGACATGCTGCTGAAGCCGGATCTGGCCAACTGGTACATCGACCCGTTCTACCAGCAGACCACCCTGTGCCTGTTCTGCGACGTGATGAACCCGGACACGGGCGAACCCTACAACCGCGACAGTCGCTCGATGGCCAAGAAGGCCCTGGCCTATGTCCAGTCGTCGGGCGTGGGCGATCAGGTGTTCTTCGGTCCCGAGGCCGAGTTCTTCATCTTCGACGACGTGCGCTGGTCCACCCAGCCGCACAACACCGGCTACAGCTACGATTCGATCGAGCTGCCGTCGAACACGGGGTCGGAATACTCCGAGGGCAACATGGGCCACCGCCCGGGGCCCAAGGGCGGCTACTTCCCCGTGAACCCGGTCGATTCGGGCCAGGACCTGCGCGGCGAGATGCTGGGCGTCATGCGCGACCTGGGCATGCAGCCTGAGAAGCATCACCACGAGGTGGCGCCGGCGCAGCACGAGCTGGGGCTGAAGTTCAGCGACCTGCTGACCATGGCCGACCGGCTGCAGCTCTACAAATACGTGATCCACAACGTGGCCGCGGCCTACGGCAAGACGGCGACCTTCATGGCCAAGCCGACCTTCGGCGACAACGGCTCGGGCATGCACGTGCACCAGTCGATCTGGAAGGACGGCAAGCCGTTGTTCGCCGGCGACAAATACGCCGGCCTGTCGGACCTCTGCCTCTGGTACATCGGCGGCATCATCAAGCACGCCAAGGCCATCAACGCCTTCGCCAACTCGACCACCAACTCCTACAAGCGTCTGGTGCCCGGCTACGAAGCCCCGGTGAAACTGGCCTATTCGGCCCGCAACCGTTCGGCCTCGATCCGCATCCCGCACGTTTCGTCGCCGAAGGCCAAGCGTCTGGAAGCCCGCTTCCCGGACCCGATGGGCAACCCCTATCTGACCTTCGTGGCCCTCTTGATGGCGGGCCTGGACGGCATCGAGAACCGCATCGATCCGGGCGCGCCGGCAGACAAGAACCTCTACGACCTGCCGCCGGAAGAGCGCGGCAACATCCCCGAGGTCTGCGGCAGCCTGCAGGAAGCGCTCGACAACCTCGACAAGGACCGGGCCTTCCTCAAGAAGGGCGGCGTCATGGATGACGACTTCATCGACAGCTACATCGCCCTGAAACAGGAAGAAGTCGCGCGCCTGCAACTGCATCCGCACCCGGTCGAGTTCGACATGTACTACAGCTGCTGATCCGCAGCTGAGTTCAGACCATCAGAGGCGCCGGGCGGGCAACCGACCGGCGCCTTTCTGATTCTAGCGGTTGCGCGTGGTCTCGATCTCGACGCCGTTCTCTCCGGCGCGGACGGTGGTGCTGTCGCCGCGGCGGTCGCGCTCGATGACGACAGGCGGAGCCTGGACCTCGCGCACGACGACCGTCGGGGCGGCGACCTCGCGGGTCTCCACCACTGTACGGGTGGACGGAACCTCGACCACCTTGGTCTCGGTCTTGGTGGTCTCGGCGGGCTGGGTGCAGGCGGCGAGGCCGAGCACGCCGAACGAGGCGACGGTGATGAGGCGGATCATGGGGCGGCTCCTGATTGAGCCAAGGGAACGGCCACGCTGGGCGCCGGTTCCGGTCAGGCGGCCACGTCTTCCTTCTTGCGCCGCAGTTCGATCAGGCGGACGCACCAGATCGAGATTTCGTAAAGCAGCACCAGGGGGATCGCGAGCATCAGCTGGCTGATGGGATCGGGCGGCGTCACGATCGCGGCGACCACCACCACGCCCACGATGGCATAGCGGCGCGCCTCGGCCATGACCTTGGACGAGATGATCCCCGCCATGCCCAGCAGGGTCATGATAACCGGCAGCTGGAAGCACAGGCCGAAGGCCAGCAGCAAGGCCGTGACCAGGCTGAGGTATTCGGAAATCTTGGGCAGCAGCTCGACCGCGACCCCGTCGCCCGCCACCTGCTGGCCCAGCGAGAACCACATGACGAACGGCAGCATGACGAAATAGACCAGCGCGCCGCCCAGGGCGAACAGCACCGGTGAGGCGAACAGGAACGGCAGGAATGCGCCCTTCTCGTTGCGGTAAAGCCCCGGCGCCACGAAACGGTACAGCTGGAACGCCAGCACCGGGAAGGCCAGCACCACGGCGCCGAAGCCCGCGATCTTCATCTTGCTGAACAGCTGCTCCAGCGGGGCGGTGGCGATCAGGCGCACCGTCTCCTGCCCCGCCTCGGGGATCGGCTTCAGCCAGGCGGTGACGGCGATCAGGTCGAACGGATTGGAGCCGTGCGGCCCGGCCGCCGCATGCAGGGCCGCCGCCGCCTGGAACGGATGGATCAGGATCAGCTGGATCTGGTTGGCGAAGTAGAAGCAGACTAGGAAGGCGATCACGAAGGCGATGACGCAGACGAACAGGCGCGAACGCAGCTCGATCAGGTGATCCATCAGCGGGGCGCGCGACGCCTCGATCTCGTCCTCGTCGCGGTCGCTCATAGCTCGACCTTCCTGGCGCGGATCGGCTTGCGCATGCCGGACGCCGTCTTGATCGACGCCTCAGCCTTGGTTCTGGCCGGCGCCTTGGCCTTCGCCGTCGCAGCCTTCGCCTTGGGCGCAGCCGGCTTGCGGGTTTTCTTCACCGGCGCCGGGGCGTCGACCGGCGGGGTGTCCGGCCACTCATCGGGTCCGGTCAGGGCCTGCATCGGCGCGGGCGCGTCGAGCGGCTTGTTCAGGTCGGTGGAGATGTCTTTGAAGGCGGCGTCCGCCTCGGGCCCGAGATTGTACATCCCCTGCCCCCGGCGCAGGGCGTCGACCTCCTTGCGCAGCTCGTCCAGCTCGGACTGGCGCGCCATCTCGTCGAAGCTGGCCCGGAACTCGTTGGCCATGCCGCGCGCCTTGGCCATGACCTTGCCGACCTTGCGCATCAGCACAGGCAGATCCTTCGGCCCCACCACAAGCAGGGCCGCCAGGCCGATCACGAGAATTTCGAGGCCGCCGATGCCGGGGCCGAGACCACCCATCTGTCAGGGTCTCCGACGCGGGGCTAGCGCTTCAGGTCTTCTTTTTCCGCGTCAGTGCGCGGCAGGCTGCTGACGCCGTCGGCCTTGCCATCGGCCTTGTCGTCGTCCTTCAGGCCGTCCTTGAACGCCTTCACGCCCTTGGCGGCGTCGCCCATGATCGACGACAGCTTGCCGCGGCCGCCGAACAGCAGAAGCACCACCAGACCGACGATAAGCCAGTGCCAGATACCGAACGTGCCCACAGCGAACTCCTCATGCGGACCCTCGCGGCCCGGTCATAAATGTTACGCCGCATATAGGCCGGTTGATGGCGGCGCGCCAAGCGATTAGCCGGCCAGAACGTCCGCCGTCATCCGCGACAGAAGCTCGCCCCCCTGCCCCACCGCCGCCAGCCGCGAACTGGCGTGGCCCAGCACGTTGGCGGCATAGACCTCATACAGCGTGATCTTGCCCTGCAGCCAGCCGGCGTCGCCGTCGCCCGCGTCCAGCCTCGCCCGGGCCGCCAGCGCCCCCTTGGCCAGCATCCAGCCGCCGACCGTGTCGCCCACCAGCTTCAGATAGGCGTCGGCGCCGGCCAGAACATCGGCGGCGGCGGCCGGGTCGCTTTTCTTGTCCAGCAGCCACAGGGTGGCGTCCTCGACTGCCTCGACGGCGGTCGCGAAGCGCTCGACCGGCTTGCCGGAATAGACGGCGCCCAGCAGCGGGGTCGTCGCCTTCATCTCGGCGATCAGCGCCCTGGCCGATTCGCCGCCGTCCTGCGACAGCTTGCGGCCGACAAGGTCCATGGCCTGGATGCCGTTGGTGCCTTCGTAGATCGGCGCGATGCGGGCGTCGCGGTAATGCTGGGCCGCGCCGGTCTCCTCGATGAAACCCATGCCGCCGTGGATCTGCACGCCCATAGAGGCGACCTCGCAGCCGACGTCGGTGGACCAGGCCTTGGCGATGGGTGTGAACAGGTCCTCGCGGCCCTTCCACCTGCGGCGTTCGACTTCGTCGGCGGCGTGGCGCGCCAGGTCGGCGGCGACGCCGGTGGACAGGCAGATGGCGCGGGCGGCGGCGATCTTCGCCTTCATCACCGACAGGGCGCGGCGCACGTCGGGGTGATCGAGGATCGGGGCGTTGGCCTGACCGGTCCAGACGCTGCGCCCCTGTTTGCGCTCGGACGCATAGGCCAGGGCGTGCTGATAGGCGCGCTCGGCGATGCCCACGCCCTCCATGCCAACCGCCAACCGCGCCGCGTTCATCATGACGAACATATGCGCCAGCCCCTGATTGGGCTGTCCGACCAGCTCGGCGGTCGCGCCCTCATAGGCCATGACGCAGGTGGGCGAGGCGTGGATGCCCAGCTTGTGCTCGACCCCGACAGGCCGGAATCCGTTCCGTTCGCCCAGCGAGCCGTCCGCCTTCACCGCGAACTTCGACGCCAGGAACAGGCTGATCCCCTTCGGTCCCGGCGGCGCATCAGGCAGGCGCGCCAGCACCATGTGGACGATGTTGTCGGTGGCGTCGTGATCGCCCCAGGTGATGAAGATCTTCTGGCCGGTCAGGGCGTAGGTCCCGTCGCCGTTCGGAACCGCCGTGGCCGTCAGGGCGCCGAGGTCCGACCCCGCCTGCGGCTCGGTCAGCACCATCGCTCCGGTCCATTCGCCGCTGACCAGTTTCGGCAGATAGGTCGCGCGCTGATGCTCGGTCCCGTGCGCCTCCAGCGCCTCGATCGCCGCCAGCGACAGCATGGGGCAGAGGCCGAACGCCATGTTGGCGGCGTGGACGGTCTCATAGGCCGCCAGCTCCAGCGCCTTGGGCAGGCCCTGTCCGCCTGAGTGGACCGGCGCGGCCAGACCCGTCCAGCCGCCCTCGGCGAACTGGCGATAGGCGTCGGCGAAACCCGGCGCGGCGGTGACGGCGCCGTTGGCGTATTTGGCGCCGGCCAGGTCGCCCGGCCGGTTCAGCGGCGCCAAGACCTCTTCCGAAAACTGGCCGCCCGCCTCCAGCACCGCGCGCATGACCTCGGGGTCGTAGTCGGGAAAGGCGCCGGTGGCGGCGACCTGGTCGATGCCGGCGACAGCCTCCAGCGTGAAGGCCAGATCCCGGACGGGGGCGCGATAGGTCATGACAGTCCTCGTTTTCTCTACGCGTATAGCCTTGGCGAAGCAGCCGCGCTCAGCCAAGGTGGCGCACTGCCGCTGCGGAATGGAAGAGTGATGAGCGAACCCCGAAACCGATATTCCGGCGTGTCCCTGACCCTCCACTGGCTGACCGCCGCGCTGGTCCTGACGCAGGTGCTGCTCATCACTGCCCACGAAGCGACCGACGGACCGATTTCGCGCGAGTTCGTGACGATGCACAAGTCCGTCGGCCTGACGATCCTGATGCTGACCCTGGCGCGGATCGGCTGGCGGCTGGCCAATCCGCCCCTGCCCCTGCCCGACCGGATGCCGGGCTGGGAAAAGATCGCCGCGCGGGTCACGCATGTGGGCTTCTACATCCTGCTGATCGGCCTCCCCTTGGGAGGCTGGGCGGCGTCCTCTGCCGGCGGCCGGGTGATCGAGTGGTTCGGCCTGTTCGTCTGGCCGTCGCTGCCGGTGCCGCACGACAAACAGCTGGCCCGCACCTTCATGGATGCTCACGAGGCGGGGGTGAAGGTTCTCTACGTCCTGCTCGCCCTCCACGTCGGGGCGGCGCTGAAGCACCAGTTCCTTGACCGGGACAATGTCCTCCACCGGATGCTGCCCTTCATTCCTCGACGGCCGTGAACAGGCGACAGCTTCTGATCCTCGCCGCGCTGCCCCTCCTGGGAGCAGCTGTTCAGCCGCCCGGCTGGTCTCTGGTCAGGAATGAATCGACCCTGTCGATGGAGGTTCGCGCCTTCGGTTCCGCCCAGCGCGGGCGGTTCGAGGACTGGCGCGGCGACATAAGCTTTGATCCCGCTCAGCCACAGGCGACCCGTGCCGACGTGGTGGTGCAGACGGCCTCCCTGCGGATGAGTACGAACGCCGCAACACAGCAGGCGCGCGGGCGCGACTTTCTCGATGCCGCCCAACATCCGACCGTGCGGTTGCAGCTTCGTTCGCTGGAGCCGCTGGGGGCCACCCGCTACAACGCCCGGGCCGAGGTGACGATCAAGGGCCGCACCCAGTCCGTCGCCTTCCCCGTGGACCTGCGCTCCGATGGCGACCGGGCCCAGATGACGGGCGCCCTGATGCTGGACCGGACAGCGTTCGGCATAGGCACGCGCGGCCCCCTGAACGGCCTGATCGCGCGTCAGGTCACGGTGCGGGTGTCGCTGACGGCACGGCGGGCCGGGTGAGCGCGTCGGACACAGAGGCGGCCGCGGCGCTGGCCGCCGGCCGGCTGGTGATCCTGCCGACCGAGACCGTCTATGGACTGGCCGGCGATGCCGGGAACGCGCGGGCGGTGGCGGCGATCTTCGAGGCCAAGGGAAGGCCGCGCTTCAACCCACTGATTTCCCACGTTTCAGATGCAGGCGAAGCCGAGCGCATCGCCATGCTGACAGAGCCCGCGCGGCGGCTGGCGGAGGCCTTCTGGCCCGGGCCGCTGACGATCGTGGCTCCGTTCCGGCAGGGGTCAGGCGTCTGTGATCTGGCCCGGGCGGGGCTGGACAGCATCGCGGTGCGTGTGCCCGGCCATGCCCGCGCCCGCGCCGTCATCGCGGCCTTCGGAGGCCCCGTCGTCGCGCCGTCGGCCAACCGCTCGGGCCGCCCCAGCCCGACGACCTTCGCCGACGCGGTGGACGAGACCGGGTCGGCCGCCTCGGCCTGCGTCGACGGCGGCCCCTGCGCCGTCGGTGTCGAAAGCACTGTGGTGTCGGTGTTGAACGGCCGCGTCGCCCTGCTCCGCCCCGGAGCCGTCACCCGCGACGAGATCGAGGCCCTGGTCGGGCCGCTGGACGCGGGCGGCGACGGCCACCGCTCGCCGGGGCGGCTGACCCGCCACTACGCCCCGAACGCGCCCGTGCGGCTGATGGCGGACAGTGCGGCGGCGGGCGAGA
Organism: Pseudomonadota bacterium; assembly: GCA_040385285.1. Taxonomy (GTDB): domain Bacteria; phylum Pseudomonadota; class Alphaproteobacteria; order Caulobacterales; family Caulobacteraceae; genus Brevundimonas. Next base: position 11,103 of record JAZKHQ010000011.1, on the reverse strand, counting down.
TCCTGCTCGGCTTCGGCCCCGGCGTGGGCGAACCGCGCTGGAGCCTCAGCCCCTCAGGCGACCTGTCCGAAGCGGCGGCGAACCTGTTCCGGCTGCTGCGTGAGGCGGATCGTGAAGGGCCCACAGGCATCGCCGTCTCGGCCGTGCCGGACACCGGGCTCGGCGAGGCGATCAACGACCGGCTGAAGCGCGCGGCGGGGTTCGTCGGCTGAGGCCTACTGCGCCGTCCAGCCGCCGTCGATGGAGAAGCTCGATCCATTCGCCGAGGCGCCGAGGTCGCTGACCAGATAGAGGAAAATCCCCGCCAGCTGGTCCGTGGTGACGAATTTCTTGGTCGGCTGGCTGCCCAGAATGATGTCCTTCATCACCTGTTCCTTCGACAGGCCGCGCGTGCGGGCCTGATCGGCGATCTGCTTCTCGACGATCGGCGTCTCGACGAAGCCGGGGCAGATAGCGTTGCAGGTGATGTTGTCCTGGGCGACTTCCAGAGCCACCGTCTTGGTGAAGCCGAGCACGCCGTGCTTGGCGGCGACATAGGCCGACTTGAACGGGCTGGCGACCAGGCCGTGGGCCGAGGCGACGTTGACGATGCGGCCGCGCCCCTGGGCCTTCATGATCGGGATCGCCGCGCGGGTGGCGTAGAAGGTCGACGACAGGTTGATGGCGATGATCTTCTCCCACTGGTCGGAGGGGAATTTCTCGACCGCCTCGACGTACTGGACGCCGGCGTTGTTCACCAGGATGTCGAGCCGGCCCAGTTGATGCTTGGCGAAGGCGACCATGTCAGCCACCTCGTCGCCACGCATCATGTCGGCGGCGTGATAGCGGACGCGGACGCCGCAGCTGGCCTCCATCTCGGCGCGGGTGCGCTCGATCTCGGACGGATCGCCCAGGCCGTTCAGGACCACGTCGCCGCCGCGGCTGGCCACCGCGCGGGCCAGCGCCAGCCCGATGCCCGAGGTCGAACCCGAGATCACCGCCACCTGGCCGGTCAGATCATCCATGCCGCGCCGGGCCGGCAGTTCAGCCTTGGCGCTTTCGATGCTCTTCTTGGACCACTGGAACATAGGCGTCTTTCCGTCTCGGTGAGGCCGCGAACGACCTGTCAGTCGTCAAACCTTAGCCGCTCATCCGCGCGATGGCGACACCGCACCGGCAGAATTTCCCGACCTGATGAATATCCAGTCTGCGGCGCTCGATCCGGCCTTGTCGAAGCGATAGCCGTCGCGGTCGAACGCCTTCAGGCCCACCGCCGTCTCGATCCGCTCATCGATGGCGAAGCGGGCCATGGCGCCCCGCGCCTTCTTGGCGAAGAAGGAGATGATGCGGCTGTCGTCGGCCGTGCCCTCGCGGAAGTGACAGGTGACGACGGGGATTTTCAGCGCCCGCGCGTCCACGGCGCCGAAATACTCCTGGCTGGCCAGGTTGATCAGGGTCGGATCGGCCTGCCCCTCGGCGTCGGCGTTCAAACGCTTCGAGATGCGGTCGCCCCAGAAATCGTAGAGGCTGGAACCGCGCCGGGTCTTCAGCCGCGTCCCCATCTCCAGCCGATAGGGCTGGATCCGGTCCAGCGGCCGTAGCAGGCCGTAGAGCCCCGACAGGATGCGTAAGCGATCCTGCGCCCAGCCCATCGCGTCACCGTCCAGCGAGCGGGCGTCCAGCCCCTGATAAACGTCGCCCGCGAAGGCCAGCGCCGCCTGTAGCCCGACATCCGTCGCCTTGGGATCAAATGCCTTGAAGCGCGCCTGATTGAGCTTGGCCAGATCGGCCGAGATGCCCATCAGCCGGCGCAGGTCCGCCTGGGTCTGGCGCCGCGCGGTGACCGACAGCGACGCCGTATCCTCGATGAATCGCGGCTGCGTCGCCGGCAGGGCCTCGGACGGCTCGGAGAAATCCAGCCGCTTGGCCGGTGACAGGACGATCAGCATGGCGGGCTGTCTAGGCCGCTTCGGTGACGGATTGAAGCGGGTGGATGGCCGCAGCCCTAGAACAGCACGCCCGGGTTCATGATCCGCTGGGGATCGATCGCCGCGCGGATCGCGCGCATGGTCTCGATCTCCAGCGGCGACTTGTAGCGGCGGGCCTCGTCGGTCTTGAGGCGGCCGAGGCCGTGTTCGGCGCTGATCGAGCCGTCGTAGCGGGCGACGATGTCGTGGACGATGCGCGAACCCTCGACGCCGCGGGCGATGAAGGCGGCGCGATCAACGCCCGGCGGGGCCATAACGTCATAATGCAGGTTACCGTCGCCGACGTGGCCGAAGGCGCTGACGCGGCAGCCGGGCTCGTACCGTTCGACGGCGGCGGTGGCTTCCTCGAGGAAATCGGCGATGCGCGACACGGGGACCGAGACGTCGTGCTTCCAGCCCGGACCCTCCGGCCGCTGGCCCGCCGACTGCTCCTCCCGCACCTTCCAGAAGGCGGCGGCCTGGGCGGCGTTCTGGGCGATGGCGGCGTCGGTGATCAGGCCGTCCTCGAAGGCGGCGGACAGGATGCGCTCCATCCCCGCCTCGGCCGCGCCGGGTTCGCCCGACGCCAGCTCGATCAGCACGCACCAGGGCGGCGTCGTCTCCAACGGCTCGCGCGTGTCGGGGATGTGCTTCAGGACGAGTTCGAGCCCGATGCGCTTCATCAGCTCGAACGCCTCGACCCCGCCGCCGGTCTCGGCCTTGGCGCGGGCCAGCAGTTGGATGGCGGAATGCGGCGTCTCGATCCCGACCACGGCCGTGGCGCGGCTGCGCATGATCGGGAACAGCTTCAGGGTCGCGGCCGTGACGACGCCCAGCGTGCCCTCGGCCCCGATCAGCAGCTGCTTCAGGTCATAGCCGGTGTTGTCCTTTCTCAGCCGCTTCAGCCCGTTGAACACCTGCCCGTCCGGCATCACCGCCTCGATGCCGAGCACGAGATCGCGCATGACCCCGTAGCGCAGCACGGCGGTGCCCCCCGCGTTGGTGGAGATCACGCCGCCGATAGTCGCCGTGCCCTCTGCCGCCAGACTGAGGGGGAAAAACCGGCCCGCCTTCGCCGCCTCCTGCTGCGCCTCCAGCAAGGTCACCCCCGCCTCCACCGTCATGGCGTCGTCCAGCGGCGTCACGTCGCGCACGGCCCGCAGCCGCCGCATCGACAGCAGCACTTCGCCATAGGGGATCTGGCCGCCCACCAGCCCGGTGTCGCCGCCCTGGGGCGTGATCGCCACGCCATGCCGGGCGCAGACCTCGACCAGCCGCGCCACATCCGCCGTCGAGCGCGGCATCAACATCAGCGGCGTATGCCCGCTCCAGCGGTTGCGCCACTCGGTCAGCCACGGCGCGATCTCGGCCGGATCGTCGGTCCAGCCGCCGTCGCCGGCGGCGGTCTTCAGCTCTGCGAGCGCTTCCGGGGAGAGATCAGCCATGCCCCCTTGTCTCAAAGTCGTGGACGGCGCGAAAGGGCAAAGCCAAGGTGAGCCCATGACAGCTCCCAAGATGACGCCCGTGCCCGCCGTCGGCGTGGTCTGCCTGCGCGGGGAGGAGGTGCTGCTGATCCGGCGCGGCCGTCCGCCGCGCCTCGGCGAATGGAGCCTGCCCGGCGGCCGGATCGAGCCGGGCGAGCGAGCCGTGGACGCCGCCTTGAGGGAACTGCGCGAGGAGACGGGGGTCGAGGCGGAGATCATTGGGCTGATCGATGTGGTCGACGGCCTGTTTCCCGAGGCGGGCGTCCACTACGTCCTGATCGACTACGCCGCACGCTGGCTGAGCGGCGAGCCCATGGCCGGAGACGATGCGTCGGACGCCCGGTTCATGTCTTTCGACGACGCGTTGCGGCTGGTCGCATGGGATGAAACCCGGCGGATCATCCGCGCCGCCCGCGACATGATGGCGGGCTGAAATCGGACAGTCCCATGTCCGGTTTCGGTAGCTAAGGGGTCCGGCGCGTCGTAACCTCCGCTGCATCAGGAGGAACGAATGGATTTCACCAATCTCGCCGCCATCGTGCTGGTCGTCTTTGCGATCATACTGCTGTTCAGCGTGGTCAAGATCGTGCCGCAGGGCCGTGAACTGACCGTCGAACGGTTCGGCAAATACACCAAGACACTCAAGCCCGGCATCAGCATCCTGACGCCCTTCGTGGAGCGCATCGGCCGCCGCATGAACATGATGGAGCAGGTCCTGGACGTGCCCCAGCAGGAGGTCATCACCAAGGACAACGCCATGGTGAAGGTGGACGCCATCGTCTTCATCCAGGTGATGGAGGCCTCGGCCGCCGCCTACCGCGTCGAGAACCTGCCCTATGCGATCACCCAGCTGTGCTCGACCAACCTGCGGACCGTGGTCGGTTCGATGGACCTGGATGAAGTGCTGTTCCAGCGCGACAACATCAACTCGCGCCTGCTGACCGTCATCGACGCGGCGACCGAGCCGTGGGGCGTCAAGGTCAACCGCATCGAGATCAAGGACCTGACCCCGCCGGTCGACATCACCAACGCCATGGCCCGCCAGATGAAGGCCGAGCGCGAACGCCGCGCCGTCATCACCGAGGCCGAGGGCGAGAAGCAGGCCGCCATCGCCCGCGCCGAGGGCGCCAAGCAGTCCGCCATCCTCCAGGCCGAGGGCCGCAAGGAAGCCGCCTTCCGCGACGCCGAGGCCCGCGAACGCGAAGCCCAGGCCGAGGCCAAGGCGACCGAGATGGTGTCAAACGCCATCGCGGCCGGTGACGTGAACGCCATCAACTACTTCGTCGCCCAGAAGTACGTCGAAGCCTTCTCCGAACTGGCCCGCAACCCGACGCAGAAGACGGTCATCGTGCCCGCCGAGATGGGCTCGCTGGTCGGCTCCATCGCCGGCATCGGCGAGCTGGTCGGCATGGCCCGCAACCAGCAGGCGTCCGCGCCACGTCCCCCCGCCTCCACGGCTCCGGCCCGCCCGGCCGCCGCTCCTGCCCCCGCCCCCCGCGCGCCGCGCCGTCCCGGCTCGGTTCCGACCACGGAGTAGGTCATGCAAGTCATCGCCGATCTCTATGCCTCGCAGCCGTTCTGGATCTGGCTGGCGCTGGGCGTCATCCTGCTGGCCGTCGAGGCGGCGGCCTCGACCGAGTGGCTGCTGTGGCCGGCGGTGTCGGCCGGGGTCGTGGCGGTCGTCGCGGCGCTGGGCCTCAGGCTGGGCATCACGGGGGAGCTGATCCTGTTCGCCGCACTGACGCTGGCCTCGACCCTGCTGTCGCGGCGGCTGATCCAGCGGGTCAATCCCGACGACGCGCCCGACATCAACGACCGCGATCTGCGTCTGGTCGGTCAGCGCGCCAAGGTGGTCGAGGCCTTCTCGAACGGCCGCGGCCGGGTCTTCATCTCGGGCGCCGAATGGTCCGCCGAGATCACCGGCGACGGGCCGCCGACGGGCGAGAGCGTCATCGTGGATTCGGTGGCCGGGCCGTTGCTGAAGGTGCGCGCGGCCTAGCGCCCCAGCACCTCGTCCACGCCCCGGTTCGCCAGGCCGTCGGCGCGTTCGTTCAGCTCGTGACCGGCGTGGCCCTTGACCCAGCGCCAGCGCACGTCGTGTCGCGCGCGGGCGGCGTCGAGGCGCTTCCACAGGTCTTCGTTCTTGACCGGCTTCTTGTCCGCGGTCTTCCAGCCACGGGCTTTCCAGCCGTGGATCCAGCTCTCGATGCCCTGCATCACGTATTTGCTGTCGGTGTGCAGCTCGACCTTGCAGGGCCGCGTCAGGGCCTCCAACGCCATGATCGCGCCCATCAGCTCCATGCGGTTGTTGGTGGTCAGCGCCTCACCGCCCCACAGCTCCTTCTCGTGCCCCTGACCGGTCTGCAGCACCGCGCCCCAGCCGCCGGGGCCGGGATTGCCCTTGCAGGCGCCGTCGGTGTGGATGATGACGTGGGACAAGCAGCGGACTCGAAAATGTTATAACGCGTGTTATATAGGTGGCTCGAGAGGTGCAATCATGATCGCGCTCAAGCTTACCCAGGTCGGCAACTCCGTCGGCGCTGTGTTTCCCAAGGAAGCCCTGAACGAACTCGGCGCCGCAAAGGGGGACACGCTCTATCTTACGCGTGGCCCGGACGGGGCCATGCGGCTTTCGGCTTACGACGACACCATCCAGCAACAGATCGCGCTAGGCGAAAAGTTGATGGACGAGCACCGGGACGTCTTTCGCGCCCTCGCCAAATGAAAGAACCGGTCTGGCTGGAGAAGCAGGCCCTCGTCGCCCTCCATGACCGAACACTTGCCCTGCATGGCGGACCGGAAGGCATCCGCGACGAAGGCTTGCTGGATTCCGCCCTTCAACGCCCCCTCAACCGTTTTCAGTATGAAGGCGAGACGCGACTGTCGGTGCTGGCCGCGACCTATGCGGTCGGCATCGCCTCCAACCATCCGTTTGTGGATGGGAACAAGCGCGCAGCCTACCAGGCGATGATTCTGTTTCTGGCCCTGAACGGCTCGCCCCTGACAGCGGATCGCGTCGACGCCACCATCACCATGCTTTCCGTCGCGGCCGGAGACGTCGAAATCGACGCCCTGGCCGACTGGATCAGACACAACAGCACGGCGGATTGACGCTGAAGATTGCGGCCCAGCCTTCGGTCTGGTCAGTTGTCCTCCTTGCTGAGGGGGAGCCGCCATGAACCGCCGCGAACTGATCGCCACATCCGCCGCCGCCGCCACCATGGCCGCCTCCCCCGCCCTCGCCCGTCCCGCCGGAGCCTCGATGCCCAACGCACCCGTCCCGCCCGTCGCCCGGAAGATCCCGGTCGTCATCGAACAGCTCGGCCGCACCCGGACCGACGACTACCAGTGGATGAAGGATGACAACTGGCAGGCGGTGCTGCGCGATCCGACCCTGATCAAGGCGGACGTCAAGGAGCACCTGATCGCCGAGAACGCCTACCGCGAGGCCATGCTGGCCCCGACCCTGCCGCTGCAGGCCACGATGTTCGAGGAGATGAAGGGGCGCATCAAGGAGGACGACTCCAGCGTGCCGGCGGCTGACGGGGCGTGGGAATACTACGTCGAGTTCCAGACCGGGGATCAGCACCCGCGTTACATGCGCGCAAGCCGGGCCGGAACCTACAAACGCGACGGCGTCATTGTCGGCGAGCAATACGCACCGCCGCCCCCGCAGCTTATCCTCGACGCCAACGCCCTGGCCGTGGGCAAGGCCTATTCCGAGGTGTCCGCAGTCGAACACAGCCCCGACCACGCCCTGTTCGCCTATGCCGAGGACGCGCAGGGGTCCGAGGTGCACCAGATCTATGTGAAGGACCTCGCCACGGGCCAGGTCCTGCCCGATCCGATCCAGTCGGCGACCGGCAACTTCACCTTCTCGCCCGACAGCCGGTGGATCTTCTGGACCAACCGCGACGACAACGGACGGCCGGACAAGATCTTCCGCCGTCCGGTGCATGGCGGCCCGGCGACCCTGGTCTATGAGGAAGCCGACGACGCCATGTTCATGAGCGTCAGCCGCACCGCCGACGACAAGTTCATCGTCATCGGCATCGGCAATCAGGAGGTCAGCGAGACCCGCTACATCCCGGGCAACGCGCCCGAGAGCGAGCCCATCGTCCTGGCCGCCCGCGAAGGCGCGATCCGCTATGACGCCGACCACTGGGGCGACCGCTGGGTGATCCGCACCAACGCCGGCGACGCGATCGACTTCCGCATCGTCGAGGCCCCGACCGACGCGCCGGGCAAGGCGAACTGGCGCGATCTGGTGCCGCATACGCCGGGCCGGTTCATCGAAGGCTTCGACCTGACGAAGGACCATCTGGCGCGTCAGGAGCGGGCCGACGCCAACACCCGCATCATCATCCGCGACCGGTCGGGCGCCGAGCACGAGATTGCGGCCGACGAGCCCGCCTACGCCCTGTCGCTGGCCGGGGCGTCGGAGTTCGACACCGCAATCACCCGCTACACCTACAACTCGCCGTCCACCCCGACCTCGACCTACGACTACGACATGGCGACACGCGAGCGGACCCTGCGCAAGGTGCAGGAGGTGCCGTCGGGCCACGACCCGGCGGACTACGTCGTCGAGCGGCTGAACGCCCCCGCCGCCGACGGCGAGCTGGTGCCGGTCACCATCCTGCGCCGCAAGACGACGCCGGTGGACGGCTCAGCGCCGCTGCTGCTCTACGGCTACGGCTCCTACGGCATCCCGATGTCGGCCAGCTTCTCGACCGGGCGGCTGTCGCTGGTGGATCGCGGCTGGATCTACGCCATCGCCCACATCCGCGGCGGGTCGGACAAGGGCTGGGGCTGGTTCCTGAATGCCCGGCGGATGACCAAGAAGAACACCTTCACCGACTTCATCGCCGCCGCCGAACACCTGATCTCCACCGGCCACGGCCGCGCGGGCCATATCGTGGCCCAGGGCGGATCGGCGGGCGGGATGCTGATGGGCGCCGTCAACAACATGCGGCCGGACTTGTGGGCCGGGATCATCGGCCAGGTGCCGTTCGTGGACGTGATCAACACCATGAGCGACGTCAGCCTGCCGCTCACCCCGCCCGAATGGCCCGAGTGGGGCAATCCGATCGAGGACCCCGAGGCCTACGACTACATGATGAGCTACAGCCCCTATGATCAGGTCGCCCCGCACGCCTACCCGGCGGTGCTGGCGACCGGCGGCCTGTCGGATCCCCGCGTCACCTACTGGGAGCCGCAGAAGTGGGTGGCGAAGCTGCGTCCCGCGACCACCTCGGGCAAGCCGGTGCTGCTGAAGATCAACATGGAGGCCGGCCACGGCGGCGCCTCCGGCCGGTTCGACTATCTGAAGGAAGTCGCCCACGACTACGCCTTCGCCATCTGGGCCATCGACAAGGGCTGGGAGCGGGGGTGACCGCGACCGTCCGCGACGCGGTCGAGGCGGACCTGCCGGCCATCGCGGCCCTCTACGGCCGTGAATGCGTGAACGGCACCGCGACGTTCGAGCTGGAGCCGCCGTCGCTCGCCGATATGACGGCGCGGTTCGCGGCGGTGCGGGCCAAGGGCTTGCCGTGGCTGGTCACGGAGGTCGACGACGCCTTCGCCGGCTATGCCTACGCCTCGCCGTTCAGGCTGCGCCCGGCCTATCGCTATGGCGTCGAGGGCTCGATCTATGTGGAGGAGACGGCGCGCGGCCACGGGGTCGGCCGCCTGTTGCTCAGCACCCTGATCGAGCGGGTGCGGGCGATGGGCCTGCGCCACGTCATCGGCGCCATCAGCGACAGCGCAACCAGCGAGGCCTCGATCCGCATGCACCGCGCCCTCGGCTTCCGCGATGTCGGCGCCTATCGGCAGGTAGGCTGGAAATTCGACCGCTGGCTGGACGTCACCCTGATGCAGCTCGACCTCGACCCGGCAGGCGCCCCGCCGACCGCGCCCGGCCTCGACCTCGGCGGCGGCCTGGTCTGATCAATCCGTCAGTGCGGCGCGATGTCCGGCGGCGGCGTGGTCAGCCACGGCGCCAGCCGGAACCGCCGGGGCGCATCGCCCAGGGTCTTGTGCACAATGAACTGGCGAGCGAAGGCGACGACGCCGCGGATGGTCTGTTCGTCAAACGGCTTGCACACGGCGCCCAGCGCCCCGGCGAAGCCTTCGGGGATCTGTTCCGGATTGGCGGTCAGGAAGACGACAGCGGAGCCATAGTCCGCGACCAGCCGTTGCGCGATCTGCGGACCGGTCAGGCCGTCCAGCAGGTTGACGTCGATCAGCGCCAGATCGGGGCGTTCCCGCTCGGCGATGGTGAGGGCGCCGACGGTGTCCATGGCGCAGCCGACGACATCGCAACCGCAGTCGGCGAGCACCAACTCCAGCTCCATCGCCAGGATCGCCTGGTCTTCGACAATCATGACCCGAAGGCCAGGCGGCAACGTCAACTCACACCCCGAATACACTAGCCCCCGCATTAACACTGTTGTGTCAGCGAGCGGACACTCGAAACGCGTGCATGGCGAAAAGGTTCGGGGTGGTTTATTGAAAAGGTCAGTATTTTGGGGTGAGGCGATCAATGGGGGCCAGCGCGCAGAGCGGCGTGGAGGCGGCGCAACAGCGACTGCTCGGCGGCTATCAGCTGCTGCAGACGCTGGTGGCGATTCGCCTGCGCAGCGTCTCGGACCCCGAGGGCGTGCGCCACCTGACCTGGCTCAGCGACATCGTCGCGGCCCTGGGCCTGCTGGCCCGTCGCGGCGGCGGCGGCGGTCCCATCGACTTCAACGCCTATCTGACCGACGCCGCCGCCTTCTGGCGCCGCGCCTGCGAGGGCCGTTCGATCCAGTTGATCGTGCGCGGCAAGGTCGAGGCCCTGCCCGACAGTCACGCCCTGCCCCTGGCCATCATCCTGCACGAATTGATGTCCAACGCCGTGCGCCACGCCTTCCCGGATGGCCAGCGCGGCTCCATCGCCGTCGCCTTCTCCAGCGCTTCGGGCGGCGTCAGCCTGGTGGTGCGCGACACGGGCGTGGGCGCCGAGGCCCTGACCAATCGCGACGGCCTGTCGATGGTCGAGGGTCTGGTGGCCCATCTCGGCGGGGCTTTCAGCATCGAGACCGCGCCCGACGCCGGCGTCGGGGTGCGCATCCGCCTGCCAGTCGAGGCGAACCGCACGCATTAGGATGCGGCGGCGCGGGCGGTCTTCAGCTTCTTGACCAGCGCTGTGCGGGCCGTGGCCTGCGCCGCCTCCAGCGCCGCCAGCTGTTTCTCCAGCGCCTTCCGCTCGTCCGTCTGGGCGTGGTCGAGCACCTCGAGCTCCGCCTCCAGCGTCTCGACCTTGCGCCGCGCCGCCTCGGACGACCGCTTCACCGCCGGCTTCTTGCGCGGCGCCGCCTTGCCGATATCGACCGCCAGCCCGCGCTCGATCACCTCGCCGGGCGATTTCAGCGCCGCCGCATGATCGGGACCCTCGGTCACCTCCCGCACCAGACCGTCCTTGAAGATGTCGCGGCCGATGCCCCAGGCGTCGAGCGCCTTCTGACGCGACGACGCCGCCACGCTGAACGCATGGAAGCCGTCAGACCACGAAAAGACCTTGAGACGGGGCACCATGGCGGCGGTAACCCGCAGGCGGCGATTTGGATGCGGGAAAGCGGATGGCTGGGGAACTAGGACTCGAACCTAGAATGACGGTACCAAAAACCGGA
>JAZKHQ010000010.1:0-61800 GCA_040385285.1 Pseudomonadota bacterium | reverse complement strand
GTTCGACCGCGACCTTGCAGTCGCGATCACAGTTGGACCCGGGGAAGACGATGACCGCTGCGCTCATGGCGCGGGCGTTTAGCAGCGTTCGGGCGGCTTGTCAGGACTGGATTAGGGCAAGCAGACGCGCGGCGGAGATGCGCACTTCATTCCATCGCTCTGACTGAAGAAAGTCCGGGTTCAACCAGTCGGGTTGAGGGATGCGGTCTATGGAGGAGAAAAGGGCATCCACTTCGGCGCGCGCATCATCTGGGAATATGTCCGGGACGCGGGTCAGGTCGTCGAACTGGAGCGCCAGTTCCTCGGGCAAGCTGGCGAGGCCGATGTTCGACAGCCATAGCTGCTGCTCATCCGCCCGCGCTGCCAAGAGGCGGACAGCCTCGTGGAAATCGACGGATGCGGACACGCTTTACCCCTTGTTCTCGTAGATGCCGGTGATTGAGGCCTTGGCGAGCGTATGGAAATGCAGGTTGAAGCCGAACTTGGCCCCCGAATCCTCCGCCGTGACCGGCAGGCTTTCGACGTCCACGGCGAAGACGGTGAAGATGTAGCGATGCGGCCCGTGGCCGGCGGGCGGGGCGCAGCCGCCGTAGCCCGGCGCGCCGAAGTCGGTGCGGCCCTCGACCGATCCGGCCGGGGCCTCGGCGCCTTCGGCCAGTTCGGTGACCGAGGCGGGAATGTTGGCGACCGTCCAGTGCCAGAAGCCTGAACCCGTCGGGGCGTCGGGGTCGAAGCAGGTGACGGCGAAGCTCTTCGTGCCCTCGGGCGCGCCGGACCAGCTGAGCTGCGGCGACCGGTTGCCGCCGGCGTAGATCTGGGCGTCCGACAGGGTCGCGCCGTCCTGGAACGAGGCGGAGGTGACGGTGAAGGTCATGGCTTTCCTTGAGGCTTTGAGTCAGCCGATCATAACGCGACCGTGCCGCATTGGCTCAACCGGTATCCCTTCTCCCCTCGGGGGAGAAGGTGGCAGGCGAAAGCCTGACGGATGAGGGGGCTGGTTCTGTTCGCTCATCGTCTGAAGGTCAGCCTGAAATCAGGCATCCCCCTCATCCGGTCGCTCACGCGACCACCTTCTCCCCCGGAGGGGAGAAGGAAGCACTGGATCGACCTCAGTGCGCCGCGTCCTTGGCCGCCGGTGTGAAAGCGCTGTCGTCCATCAGGCCCCCGGCCAGCGCCGCCGCGAAGATCACGCAGCAGGCCAGCACGAACAGGGCGACCAGCAGTTTGGGGATGCGCTTCATCGCGGGGCCTCAGGCCACCTCGATGCGATAGCTTTCGATGACGGTGTTGGCGAGCAGGGTCTCGCACATCTTCTTCGCCTCGCCCGCGGCGTCATCGCCCGCGAAGTCGAACTCGATCAGCTTGCCGACCCGGGCGTTGGTGACGCCGGGCCAGCCGAGGCCGTTCAGCGCGCCCTCGACGGCCTTGCCCTGCACGTCCAGCACGCCGGGCTTCAGGAAGACATGAACTTTCACCTTGGCCATCAGTGCAGTCCCCCCTGAATCACGGTGGGCATGGATTGCATGATGCCCAGGCGGCGCGCGACCTCGGTGTAGCTTTCGATCACATTGCCCAGGTCGCGGCGGAAGCGGTCCTTGTCGAGCTTCTCGCCCGTGGACATGTCCCACAGACGGCAGCTGTCAGGGCTGATCTCGTCGGCCAGGATGACGCGGCTGAAGTCGTTCTCCCACACGCGGCCGAACTCGATCTTGAAGTCCACCAGCTGGATGCCGACGGCGCCGAACATCCCGCACAGATAGTCGTTCACCCGCACCGTGGCGGCCAGGATGTCGTCGATCTCCTGGGTGTTGGCCCAGTTGAAGGCGGTGATGTGCTCTTCCGTCACCATCGGATCGTTGAGCTCGTCCTTCTTGTAGTAGAACTCGATGATCGAGCGGGGCAGGGGCGTGCCCTCCTCGATGCCCAGCCGCTGGCTCATCGAGCCGGCGACGACGTTGCGGCACACGACCTCGAGCGGGATGATCTCGACCTCGCGGATCAGCTGCTCGCGCAGGTTCAGCCGCTTGATGAAGTGGTTGGTGACGCCGATGCCGTTCAGGCGGGTCATCACGAACTCGCTGATGCGGTTGTTGATGACGCCCTTGCCTTCCAGCGTCGCGCGCTTCTGGGCGTTGAAGGCGGTGGCGTCGTCCTTGAAATACTGGATCAGGGTGCCGGGCTCGGGTCCTTCGTACAGGATCTTGGCCTTGCCTTCGTAGATCTTCTTGCGCTTGGTGTTCATCGGTGGGCCGGGGGCCTTCGGGCTGTCGCCGAACAGGAAAAACGCGGCTGGAGCGGGCTCCAGGCGGCGTGTTCATGCATCGGGCGGGGAGATTACAGGGTTCGATTCACCCTAGCGGATGCGCCCGCGCGACACAAACGTCGCACAGGGTCCGCAGCATCCGAAGTCATGTTGCGTTCGGACGCAAGGCGGCTATAGACGGCGTCGGCGTCCGACGTTCTCGGGACGCGTGTGGAGCTTCAGACCGCCTATGACGACCTTCGACGATCGGGAAAAGGGCTTCGAGACCAAGTTCGCCCTCGATCAGGAACAGGAATTCAAGGCGATGGCCCGGCGCAACAAGCTGCTGGGGCTGTGGGCCGCCGAGAAGATGGGCCTGTCGGCTGAAAGCGCCGAGCAGTACGCCTCGGCCGTCGTGCGCGCCGATTTCGAACAGCCGGGCGAGGAAGACGTCTTCCGCAAGATCGCCGGCGACTTCGAAGGTTCGGGCATGGAGGTCCGCGAGAGCGAGATCCGCCGCAAGATGGACGAGCTGGCCTCGATCGCCCGCGACGCCGTCCGCGCCGGCGAATAATCAGCCCAGGAAAGCCTTCAGGGCCGACCAGGCTTCGGCCTTTTCCACAAATGGCTTGGTGAAGGCCGGGCTCGACGAGGGCAGGTCGATCAAGGCCGCATCCATGCCCGTCAGCGAACGCCGCCCGATTCGCGCCGCCGTGCCGCCGTTGAATGCCACGGCCCGCAGTTCAGGCAGACCGGCTATCAGCCGCTGCAGGTCCGCGGCCTCGGCGTTCCTGATGGCGCCGTCCAGGCTGCCCTGGCGCTCCGCCCCCGCGATCACGTCCCACAGGCCGATACGCGCCGCCTTCAGCGCCTCCAGCCGGTCCACATAGGGCAGGGCGGCCAGATCACGGCCGATGACGCCGCCGGTCAGCCGCCAGAAGGCGTTCTGCGGATGGGCGTAATACTGCGCCGCCTTCAGCGAGGCGTCGCCGGGCAGGCTGCCGAGGATCAGCAGGCGGGTGTGGGCGTCGACGACGGGCGCGAACGCCGCCTTTCGCATCAGGCGCCGAACACCCGGGCGAACACCGTGTCCACGTGCTTGGTATGGTAGCCTAGGTCGAACAGGGCCTCGAGCTGCGTGTCCGGCAGGGTCACGCGGGCGTCGGCCTTGAGGAAGTCGAGGAACCGGCCCTCGCCGCGCCAGACGCGCATGGCGTTCTCCTGCACCGCCGCATAGGCGTCCTCGCGCGACACGCCCGCCTGGGTCAGGGCCAGCATGACGCGTTGCGAGTGGACGAGGCCGCCGAGCAGGTCGAGGTTCTTCTGCATGTTCTCCGGATAGACGTTCAGCCGCTCGACCACGTTCGCCAGCCGGTGGAGGGCGAAGTCCAGGTGGACGGTGGCGTCGGGGCCGATGCCGCGCTCGACCGAGGAATGGCTGATGTCCCGCTCGTGCCACAGGGCGACATTCTCCATCGCCGGCGTGACGGCTGAACGGACCAGACGCGCCAGGCCGGTCAGGTTCTCGGTCAGGATCGGGTTGCGCTTGTGCGGCATGGCCGACGAGCCCTTCTGGCCCTTGTCGAAGAACTCCTCGGCCTCGAGGACTTCCGTGCGCTGCAGGTGGCGGATCTCGATGGCGAGGCGCTCGACCGAGCTGGCGACGACGCCCAGCGCCGCGAAGAAGGCGGCGTGGCGGTCGCGCGGGATGACCTGGGTCGAGACCGGCTCGACGGCGAGGCCCATCTTCTCGGCGACATAGGCCTCCACAGCCGGATCGACGTTGGCGAAGGTGCCGACGGCGCCCGAGATGGCGCAGGTGGCGATCTCTTCGCGGGCGGTGATCAGGCGGCGCTTCGCCCGCTGGAACTCGGCGTGATAGCCGGCGAGCTTGAGGCCGAAGGTGACAGGCTCTGCGTGGATGCCGTGGCTGCGGCCGACGCAGGGGGTGAACCTGTGCTCCTTGGCCCGCTTCTCCAGCGCCGCCAGCACCCGGTCCGTGCCCTCGATCAGCAGATCGGCCGAGCGCGCCAGCTGCACCGCGAAACAGGTGTCGAGGACGTCGGAGGACGTCATGCCCTGATGCAGGAAGCGGGCTTCCTCGCCCACGATCTCGGACACATGGGTCAGGAAGGCGATGACGTCGTGCTTGGTGGTGCGCTCGATCTCGTCGATGCGGTCGGCGTCGAAGACAGCATTCTCGCCCTTGGCCCAGATGGCCTCGGCGGCGGCGGTCGGAATGGTCCCGAGCTCGGCCATCTTCGTGGCGGCATGGGCCTCGATCTCGAACCAGATCCTGTATTTGGTCTCTTGCGACCATAGGTTGACTGCGTCGGGGCGGGAGTATCGAATGATCATGCAGGGGGTTTGGCCGCCAGAAGGCGGCAAGGTCAAGCGACCGCGCCGGGCTTTCTCTAGGTCGCGGAACGCCCGAAACTTTTTTGTTCCAATAACGCTGGTTGGTCTTTCGGGTCCGGCAGACTGTTGCTAAGTCGGTGACGGGAAACGGAAGGCTGGTGGGCGCGCATGCGCGTGGCATATCTGTGCAATACCTTCGGCCAGCCCGATCATGACCGCTGCGCGGCCCTGAGCGCGGCGAGGATCGACCTGCTCTCGATCGACTGGGCCCGCGACGACAGCGAGTACCGGTGGGAGAACACCGACAAGACCTGGGGCGCGCATCTGGCCCTGGCGGTGCGCACGGGATCGCCCGGGTCGTCGCTGGGCGCCTGGTGGCGGATGATGCAGGCGCTGGCCCGGTTCAAGCCCCAGGTCATCGTGGTCTACGGCTACCACAACCCGGCGTTCTTCCTCTGCGCGGCGATCTTCTCGCTGCTCGGGGTGACGATGCTGACGATGAACGACTCGCGCTTCAGCGACTATCCGCGCAGCGTGACGAAGGATGCGCTCAAGCAGTTCCTGCTGGCGCCCTACCGCGGCTGTCTTGCGGGATCGGAGGCGGCGGCGGACTACACCCGTTTCCTCGGCGTCGGGCGGATCGCGATCTACCGCTGCGCCATCGACACGGCGCGGGTGGCGCGCGCCTCGAAGGCCGCGTTCGAGGCCACGGCGTTCGAGGACCGGACCTTCCTGGTGGTGTCCCGCTTCGTCGAGAAGAAGAACCTGTTCCGGCTGCTGGACGCCTATGGCCGGTATGCGGCGGGCGCCTCGAAGGCGCGCCGTCTGGTCCTGATCGGATACGGGCCGATGGAGCACGCGCTGCGTAGCTATGTCGCGGCGAATCCGGAACTGGCCAGCCGCGTCGACGTGGTCGGCTTCATCAGCGTGTCCAGGGTGCCGGAATACATCGGCGGCTCCCTGAGCCTGATCCTGCCCAGCCATTCGGACCAGTTCGGCATCGTGGTGACCGAGGCCCTGGCCAGCGGCGTGCCGGCGATCGTGTCGTCCAACTGCGGCGCCGCCGAGATGATCGAGAGCTGGAGCAACGGCCATGTGGTCAATGTCGACCAGCCCGGCCCTCTGGTTCACGCCATGGCCGAGATGGACGGGGCCGAGGACCGCTGGAAGACGATGAGCGACAACGCCCGGGCCAGCGCGTCCCAGGCCGATGTGGCGCGCTTCCTCGAGGCGATTCAGTCCCTGCTGCCTGAGCGGCTGCGCTCGGCCGCCTGACGTCAGACGCCGTAGTGGTTGCGATACCAGGCGACGAACGCGGGCACGCCCACTGACACGGGCGTCGAGGGCTTGTAGCCGATCAGCGCCTCCAGCAGGTCGGCCGAGGCGAAGGTGGCGGGAACGTCGCCGTCCTGCATGGGCAGCCAGGTCTTGATCGCCTCCATCCCCAGCGCGTCCTCCAGCGCGGTGACGTAGTCCATCAGGCCGGTGGGCATGCCGCCGCCGATGTTGACCAGCCGAAACGGCGCGGCGGGGGACAGGGTGTCGTCGGGAAGCCCGGTGGCCACCGGAGTCAGAGGGATCAGCCGCACGATGCTTTCAACCAGATCGTCGATGTAGGTGAAGTCGCGCGACATCCGGCCCTCGCCGTAGATCTCGATCGGCCGGCCTTCGAGGATGGCTTTGGTGAACTTGAACAGCGCCATGTCCGGGCGGCCCCACGGTCCGTAGACGGTGAAGAAGCGGAAGAAGGTGGTCGGGACGCCGAACAGGTGGCTGTAGCTGTGGCCCATCAACTCGGTCGCGCCCTTGGTGGCGGCGTAGAGGGTGAGGGGGTGGACGGCCTTGTCCGTCTCGCGGAACGGCATTTCGGTGTTGGCGCCATAGGCCGAGCTGGTCGAGGCGGCCAGCAGGTGCTTCGGCGGGGTGCGGCGCGCCGCCTCCAGCACATTGAAGGTGCCGATCAGGTTGGCCGAGACATAGGTTTCCGGGTGGTCGATGCTGTATCGGACCCCGGCCTGGGCGGCGAGGTGGACCACGGCGTCGGGACGGGCCTCGTCCCAGACGGCGTCCAGCGCGGCCTTGTCCTCCAGCCCGATGCGGTGGACCGAGAAGGCGTTGTGATGGCGCTCCAGTTCGGCGTTGCGCGCCTCTTTCAAAGCCGGGTCGTAATAGGTGGAGAAGTTGTCGACGCCCACGACCTCATGTCCGTCCGCCAGCAGGCGGCGGCACAGGTTGTAGCCGATGAAGCCGGCGCTGCCGGTGACGAGAACTCTCACGCTTCGGGAGATCCGGGCGCCTTGCGGGCCTCGACGATGCCGAGCCCCCAGTGGCAACCGAAGCTGCGCTCGATCTCGGATGGGGTGAGGTCAACGTCGTCGAAGAAGTCACCGGCGTCGTTGACGTACGAAAACCGCACGAGATCGAACCTGCCGTCCAGCAGATCGAGGATGGAACGGGTCGAGAGCACACGGTGCGCGTTGAACTCGATACGGTCCGGCCCCATCGGAATGGCCAGATACAAGGCGCCGCCGGGTTCGAGCGCCCGATGCAGATTGGCCAGGCCGCGCAAATGTCCGTCGGGGTCCAGGGGATCGCCGTACCGGCCCAGGCCGAAATGCTCCAGCGCATGCAGGCAGGACAAGGAGTCGAATTGACCCACGAATTGCTCGGGCAGATCCCCCATGATGTCGCACTGCCGGAAGACAATGTTCGAGGCTGTCGTGGTCAGGGTGCGGATATCGAGGACTTCGATCTCGCGGAAGACGGCGACATGGGCGACAAAGCCATCGACACGTGACGCGACATCGGCGTGCCGCCGGGGCGACGCCTTGTAGATGCGGCGGGCCACATGCAGATCCTGATGGAAATAGTGGCCGCTGGCGGTTCCGCTTTCGGCCCCGGAATCCTCAATGGAGGGATAGAGTTTTCCGAAGGGCATCTTTGTCCGGGATGTGGCCTCCATGGCCTTGAAGCGGGTCATGTCCCGCCGCAGGCGCAACATGGCCCCGGGGATCTTCACCATTCGCTTCGGGTCCAGGCCGACAAAACGCAACGCCGAGTAAAATCGCTTCATGAGAACTCCAGGCGATGGGCCTTGGCGATATATAGCCTTGCGTACCGTCACGGAGGAAGCGCGGTCACCTTTTTCGTTCGGCGACAAGGACATCGACCACGCCTGGATCGGCCAGGGTCGAGGTGTCGCCGAGGGAGCCCAGGTCGTTCTCGGCGATCTTGCGCAGGATGCGGCGCATGATCTTGCCCGAGCGGGTCTTGGGCAGGCCCGGCGCCCACTGGATGTGGTCAGGCGCGGCGATGGGGCCGATCTCCTTGCGCACATGGGCGATGAGGGCGCGGCGCAGGTCGTCGTGCGGTTCGACGCCGGCGTTCAGGGTGACATAGGCGTAGATGCCCTGACCCTTGATGTCGTGAGGGAAGCCGACGACGGCGGCTTCGGCCACGTCGTCATGCAGGACCAGCGCGCTCTCGACCTCGGCCGTGCCCATGCGGTGACCCGACACGTTGATGACGTCATCGACCCGGCCCGTGATCCAGTAGTAGCCGTCCTCGTCCCGGCGGCAGCCGTCGCCGGTGAAATACTTGCCCGGATAGGTCGAGAAATAGGTGTCAAAGAAGCGCTGGTCGTCGCCGTAGACGGTGCGCATCTGGCCCGGCCAGCTGTCGGTGATGCACAGATTGCCGCTGACCGCGCCGTCCAGCGGGACGCCCTCAGCATCGACGATCTCGAGCTGGACGCCTGGCAGGGGCAGGGTGGCCGAGCCGGGCTTCAGGTCCGTGGCGCCGGGCAGGGGGGCGATCAGGGCGGCGCCGGTCTCGGTCTGCCACCAGGTGTCCACGATCGGCAGGCGGCCCTCGCCGACGACCTCGTGATACCAGCGCCAGGCCTCGGGATTGATCGGTTCGCCGACCGTGCCGAGCAGGCGCAGGGACGCCCGGGACGTGGCCTTCACCGGCGCGTCGCCGTCGCGCATCAGGGCGCGAAGGGCCGTGGGGGCGGTGTAGAAGATCTCGACCCTATGCTTGTCCACCACCCGCCAGAAGCGGCTGACGTCGGGGTAGTTGGGCACGCCCTCGAACATCAGGGTCGTGGCGGCGTTGGCGAGCGCGCCATAGACGACATAGGTGTGGCCCGTGACCCAGCCCACGTCGGCCGTGCACCAGAAGACTTCTCCGGGGCGATAATCGAACACCAGCTCGTGCGTATAGCTGGCCCAGAACAGATAGCCGCCGGTGGTGTGCAGCACCCCCTTGGGCTTTCCTGTCGAACCCGAGGTGTAGAGGATGAACAGCGGGTCCTCAGCATTCATCGGCTCGCAGGGACAGGCGTCGCTGACGACGGCGGCGGCCTCGGCCCAGGCCACGTCGCGGCCGGCGATCATCGGCACGGCGGCGCCGGTGCGGGCCACGACCAGCACGGTGTTGACGCCCGAAACCTTTTCCAGCGCCGCATCGACATTGGCCTTCAGGGGGATGGTCTTGCCGCCGCGCAGGCCCTCGTCAGCGGTGATGACCAGGGTCGAGCCGCAGTCCTCGATCCGGCCCGCCAGGCTGTCGGGCGAGAAGCCGCCGAACACCACCGAATGCACCGCGCCGATACGGGCGCAGGCCAGCATCGCGAAGGCGGCTTCGGGGATCATCGGCAGATAGATCGTGACGCGGTCGCCCTTCTTCGCGCCGTGGGCCTTCAGCACATTGGCCATGCGGCAGACCTCGCGGTGCAGCTCGGCGTAGGTGATGGCGCGGCTGTCGGCGGGATCGTCGCCCTCGAAGAGGATGGCGGTCTGGTCGGCGCGGTGGGGCAGGTGGCGGTCGATGCAGTTGAAGGCGACGTTCAGCACCCCGTCGGCGAACCAGCGGATGCGGAAGTCCTCCTTGCGGAACGACACGTCCTTGATGACGGTGGGCGGCGTGATCCAGTCCAGCCGCTTCGCCTGTTCGGCCCAGAAGGCGTCGGGCGTTTCAACCGCGGCCTTGCGCGCCGCCTCATAGGCCGCGCGGTCCATATGGGCGCGCTGCGCCCATTCAGCGGGGACGGGATAGACTTCAGGATCGGACATGGGCGCCTCGGTTGAGTCGCCCGGTTCTAGACCCCGGAGCGGCGGCGGTCACGCTTCGGCCAGCACCATTCGCAGGAAGTCCGCGTCCGACCAGCCGGCGTCGTCTCCGCGAAGGGCCGCCAGCACGCCCGAGGCCTGACGGACGACGATCAGATCGCGATCGGGGATCAGGTAGAGCCGCTGGTTGCCCGCGCCCGCCGCCATGCGCACATCGGCGATGCGGGCCATGGCCGCGCCCTCCTCGCCGAGGCCCGAACGGCGGCCGGGGCCGATCAGGCCGGGGCGCAGCAGCCACCAGGTCAGGCCGTAGCCGGGATTGATGCTCGTGCCCTCGAAACAGGCGGCCAGGGTCGGGGCGTCCACGCGGCCGTCTCCGCCCGCCATGACTACCGTGCCGAAGGCGGCCCAGTCGCGGGCGGTGACCTGGGCGCCCGAGGGCATGGTCGGCTGGCCCTCGCGCTTCCTCCAGCTGATCGGGGTCACGCCGAAGGGGGTCAGGATGCGGCGCTGCATGAAGGCGAGGACGTCGCCGGGCTCGCCCGCGGCGACCAGCTTCCTCCGCACGATCTCGCCGAACGCCTGGAACGGCGCGGGGCCGTAGATGAAGCGGGTGCGCGGCGGGGCTGTCAGGGGCGCGGCGACGGCCTCGGCATAGGGGGGCGGGCGGCCCAGTTCGCCGCCGCCGACGCCGCTGGTCAGGGTCAGGAGGTCGCGGATGCGGATCGACGCCTTGCCCTCGTCGGCCCGCCATTCGGTCAGGGTTTCGGCGCAAAGCTCGTCCAGCGACAGCATGCCGTCCTGGACCATGGCGGCGGCGAGGACGCCGCAGAAGCTCTTGGTCCCGCTGGCCAGCTCCCAGCCGCGCGCCGCGCCGCCGCCTCCGGCATAGCTCTCATGCAGGGTTCGGCCCGCCTTGCGGATCAGCAGCGAGACGCCCCGTCTGGCATCGGAATAGGCTTTTGCGGCGGCGAAAGGCTCCTGCGCCCGGACGAGGGCGGGGGCGGCGAAGGCGGCCACAAGGGTCGATGCGGCCAAGGTGCGGCGGGTGAGGGTCATGACGGGCCTCCAGCGTGTCGCCTTGATAAACGGCGCAGCTTCGAAAGTCCGACGCTCAGAACTCGGGATCGCGCAGATGCAGGGCCGCAAGCCGCTCGGCCATGGCCTCGTACTCCTCCGCCAGTTGCAGACAGGAGGCGCGTTCGCGCCCGTCCCGGGCGGCAGCAGCACGGTCGCGCCACACCTGCGCCCGCTGTCTCAGTTCGTCTTCCGTCACGCTGAAGGCTCAAGATCCGCGAGGCTAACCGCCGCCCCACAGGATCAAACGACCGAGCGTGGCCGTTTCATCCTCAGCGCCAGCCGTTGCGGATGGCGTCCTGTTCGGCGGCGGCGTCCAGGGTGTCGCCCCCGATCAGGGCGTCGACGGCGGCCAGAACGGCGGGCGGGGTGTCGCTGGAGGCGGTGCGGATCTCGCTTGAGGCGGCGGCGAAGGGGGCCACGGCCTCGGCCCGCCAGCCGTTGTCCTGACGGCAGGCGAGACCGGCCACGCCGTCGCCGGCGGACTGGAAGCTGCGGCACCAGCGGCCGTCGGCGGCGCGGAAGGTGAGGCCGACGGCGCGGCCTTGTGCGTCCGGGCCGTCAGCGGCGGCGCGCTGGTCCAGCACCTTGACCAGACCGGCGTCAGCGATGGCGCCCTGACGGTCGAGGGCGAAACCGCTGTCGGCGGGGCTGAATAAGCCGACAGCCATTCCGGCGACGAAGCAGGCGGCGGCCAGTCCGCCCCAGGCGACGGCCTGAGGCATCGAAACGCCGCTGGTCCAGCCGCGCAGGCGCTCGGTCAGGGACACGGACGACGGCTTGGCCGGACCGGCGATCAGGGCGGCCAGCGCGGCGTCACGCGGATCGGGCGCGATGGGGAAGGCGTCGCGGGCGGCGGCGTGCACCCTGCGCAAGGCGTCGGCGCGGGCGCGCAGAGCCGGCTCGGCGGCCATGGCGGCTTCCACCACGTCACGCTCGGCGGCGGGCAGTTCGCCATCGACAAAGGCCATCAGGGTCAGGTCGTCGATCACAGGCTCACCCCCGCGTCCATCATGGTCTGGATCAGACTCTGGCGGCCGCGCACAAGACGGCTGGTCAGGGTCCCGGCCGGCACGCCCATGACGGCGGCGGCCTCGGCGTAGGACAGGCCGTCGATCAGCACCAGGGCCACGGCCAGTCTCTGATCGCCGGGCAGTTCCGCCAGGGCCCCGCGCAGCACCATGGCGTCGGCGCGCAGATCCTCGCCGGCGACGCCGCCGTCCGCCTGCTGCGGCGTGCGTTCGTCCTCGGGCGAGACGACCTTGCTCCAGCGCGTGCGCGAGCGGCCCTGATCGATGTGGATGCGCTTCATGATGGTGAAAGCCCAGCTGTCCAGCCGTGTGCCGGACTGCCAGCCGCCCCGTTTCGCGAGGCAACGCTCGACGGTTTCCTGCACCAGGTCCTGGGCGTCCGTGTCCGACCGCGTGATGGCGCGCGCCAGACGACGCAGGCGCGGAAGCAGCTCCACCAGCCCCGTCTGAAACTCATCCAATGGCGATCCTCGGTCATGAGGGATAAAACGGCGGGCGCCGAACGTTTCATCCATCGAAGGGCTGCGGTCCAACGCAAAATTTTTGGCGCCGGATCCGGAGCGCGGAGTTACGCAGCGATGAACCGCCTGACTTTCCTGTTGGTTGCGACCCTGACCCTGATGGCGGCCGCTCCGGTCAGCGCCCAGATCGGCGGCCTGCCCGGCGGGGCCGGCCTGCCGGGCGTGAGCGTGCCCGGGGGACTTCCAGCGGACCTGCCCGGCCGTGGCTTGCCGGGCGAGCTTGAAGGCACGGTGCGCGGCCGGGTGAACGAGGTGCTGCAGGCGCCGTCGCGGATCATGCGGATGGTGCGTCAGTCGAACGGCGCGCTTGAAGCAGATCCGCAGGGCTGGCCCGCCGTGCGCGGCGAGATCGTCGCCGTCGATCTGAGCGCCGGAGCGCGCGAGCGGGCGCTGGCCGAGGGTTTCACCGTGATCCGCGAGGAGCGTCTGGCCGATCTGGAGATGACGGTCGTGGTCCTGGCCCCGCCGCGCGGACGGTCGCTGCGCCAGGGCGTCGAGCGGCTGAGGCGGATCGATCCGGACGGGGCCTATGACTACAACCACGTCCACGCCCCGGCGGGCGAGATGGACGGGCGCGCGGTTGCGCTCGAACCGGCTGCGATAGCCGTGCCTGCGCCGCAGGCGACCGGACGCCGCATCGGACTGATCGATACGGGCGTGGACACGGGCCACCCTTCACTGGCCGGGGTTCGGGTGGTGCAGCGCGGCTTTGCAGGCACTGTGACGCCCGGCCGCCACGGCTCGGCGGTGGCGTCGCTGCTGGCGGGACAGGCGGGCGGATTCTCGGGCGCGGCGCCGGGAGCGACCCTCTATGCGGCGGATGTCTACGGCGCCGGCCCGGCGGGCGGTACGGCCGAGGGACTGGCGCGGGCCCTGTCGTGGATGGCCGAGAACAATGTGCCGGTGGTCAATGTCAGTCTGGTCGGGCCGAGGAACGCCGTGGTCGAGGCGGCGGTGCGCCGGTTGACGGCGCGCGGGCATATCGTGGTGGCGGCGGTGGGCAACGACGGCCCGGCCGCGCCGCCGCTGTATCCCGCCTCCTATCCCGGCGTGGTGGGCGTCACCGGCGTCAACGCCCGGGACCGGGTGTTGCCCGAAGCCGGGCGCGGGTCGCAGGTCGACTTCGCCGCGCCCGGAGCCGACATGGCGGCGGCGGCGATGGGCGGAGGCTACACCGGGGTGCGCGGGGCGTCCTTCGCCTCACCGCTGGTGGCGGGGCTGTTGTCGGCGCGGCTGGCGCAGCCCAACGCGGGCCGGGCCCAGGCGGCGGTCAGCGGTCTGGCCGGAGAGGCCAGGGACCTGGGCGCGCGCGGCGCCGATCCTGTCTATGGCCGGGGTCTGGTCGGGGGTTCGCTGCGCGTGGCCCCCGCGGCGGTCGGGGCGCGGGGCCAGCTGGACCGCTGATAAAAATCGCGGGCGGGGGATGAAAGCCGACACCCCCGTCGTTGTTCTGAGCGAGGGCCCGCAGCGGCCCCCGGAAATTCTCAGGAGACGATCATGCGCAAGACAATGATTCTGATGGCCACGGCCGCGTTCGGCCTGGCTCTGGCGGGCGGCGCGAACGCCCAGGTTCTGGGCGGCACGCTGGGCGGCAACGTCGGCGGCGCCGGCAACATCGGCGGCGGCATGGGTCCGGTGGGCAGCCAGTTCGGCGGCGCCGGCTCCATCGGCGGCGGCATCGGCGGCACGGTGGACGGCTCGGCGGTGCGTGACCGCGCCGGCCAGACGCTGACCCGCGCCGAACGGGCGACCGCCCGCGCCGCGGCCCGGGCCGAGGCCCGCGCCGAACGCGCCGCCGCCCAGGCTCAGGCCCGCGCCGACCGTGAACGCCGCCGCACCGAAGCAGCCGCCGCGCGCGCCGTCGCGCGTGGTGAGGCTGTGGCTCAATCGGGCGCCGACACCGTGAACGGCGCGTCCGTCAACGGCTCGGCCTCGGGCGGCGCCTCGACCGACCGTGGTTCGGGCCAGGGCTCGGCCTCGACCTCGGCCTCCAGCGGCGGCGTCAGCGTCGGCGCCTCGGGCAGTGGTTCGGCCACGACCCGTCGTCGCCCGAACTGATCGAACATCGCCCGGGCGGCATTCCCCCCCGAGACGCCCGTGCGATCCAGCCCCGCCGTTCCCCGGAACGGCGGGGTTTCCTTTGCGCGCAAGAAACCTTTGCTGTTTGCTGACGTTTCGAGGTTTCAGATCAAGGGATCGTCATGAACCGCTTTCGCGCCTCCATTGTCGCCTGCGCCGCCGTCAGCCTGACCCTGGCCGCCTGCAGCCCGGAGGCGGAGCAGCCGCCCGCGCCGGTCGATCCGTCGCCCCAACCGACCACGCCGGCGGCCCCGGCCATCGGCTACGCCTGCGAGAGCGGCCAGACGGTGGATGTGCAGTATCCCGACACGGCCACGGCCGCGCTGACCTACAAGGGGCAGGGCTATGTGCTGCGCGCGACGCCGTCGGCGACCGGCGCGCGCTATGCCGGGTCCGGGCTGGAGTGGGTCACGGCCAGCAATGAGGGGCAGGAGCAGGCGACCCTCAGCCGCCTGGGCCCCAACGAAGATATCGGGGTGGCGGTGCTGGAGCGCTGCTCGCGGCCGACCTCGGGCCCGAATTCTGGAAACAATGGTCCGACCGGGCCGACGGCGCCGGGCGGCGTGACGCCGGCGGTCGCCGCCTGCCGCGGGCCTCAGCTGAAGCTGTCGAACGACGGCGGCGACGCCGGGGCCGGCAACCGCGTGGCCATCATCGGCGTGCAGAATGTGGGCGCGCAGCCGTGCAGCCTGACCGGCTATCCGGCCGTATCGTTGCAGGACGCGCGCGGGCGCAACCTGACCACGGTCCGCAGCGAACAGACCGACAGCAACTATTTCCGCAGCGGATCGCCCTCGACGCCGGTGGTGCTGGCGTCCCAGGCCAAGGCGTATTTCGACATCGCCTGGAACGTCGTGCCGCATGAGGGCGAAGGCGAAACGGTGTGCCCGAACGCCGCGCGGGTGCGGGCCATCGCACCGGGCGACACCTCGCCGGCCAGCCTCGCCATGACCTTCACGCCCTGCGGCAGCCGCATCCGCGTCAGCCCGTTCCGAAGCGTGGCCGAGCCGCCGGAGCCTGCGACGCCCGCGACCAAGCTCTGAGGGTTCCAAACGCGGCGGATTCGGCGTAGCGGAGCGCGCATGACAGCGACCTTCCATGACCGCGTCCGCGCGGAGCTATCCGACATCGACGCCCAGGGGCTGACCAAGCCGGAACGCGTGATCGCCAGCCGCCAGGGACCTGTGATCCAGGTCGGCGGGCGTTCGGTGCTCAACTTCTGCGCCAACAACTATCTGGGCCTTGGCGGCGACCAGCGGGTGGTGGACGCGGGCAATCGCGCGGCGGAAGAACGCGGCGCGGGCACCGCCTCGGTGCGTTTCATCTGCGGCACGCTGGACATCCACAAGGAGCTGGAGGCCGCGATCGCCGGCTATCTCGGTTTCGAGGACGCGATCCTGTTCGCCGCCGCCTTCGACGCCAACGGCGGCCTGTTCGAGCCTCTGTTCGGGGCCGAGGACGCGATCATCTCCGACAGCCTGAACCACGCCTCGATCATCGACGGGGTGCGGCTGTGCAAGGCCAAGCGCTACCGCTTCGCCACGTCCGACATGGACGACCTGGAGGCCCAGTTGAAGCAGGCCCGGGCCGACGGCGCGCGTGAGATCATCATCGCCACCGACGGTGCCTTCTCGATGGACGGCTATATCGCGAAGCTGAAGGATATCCGGGCGCTGGCCGACCGCTATGACGCCCTGATCATGGTCGATGACTGTCACGCGACCGGTTTCCTGGGGCCGCAGGGCAAGGGATCGTATGCGTATCACGGGGTCGAGGTGGACTTCGTCACCGGCACCTTCGGCAAGGCGCTGGGCGGGGCCATGGGCGGCTTCATCTGCGCCAGCCGCGATGTCGTCGCCCTGCTGAAGCAGCGGGCGCGGCCGTATCTGTTTTCGAATGCCCTGGCGCCGTCGGTGTGCGGCGCCTCGCTGGAGGCCATCCGCATCGCGCAGGGGTCTGAGGGCGACGCCCTGCGGACGCAGCTGTTCGCCAACGCCGCCCGCTACCGCAAGGCGATGACCGAGGCCGGGTTCGACCTGCTGCCCGGCGAGCATCCGATCATTCCGGTGATGCTGGGCGACGCCAAGCTGGCCCAGGATTTCGCGGCCAGGGCGCTGGATCTCGGCGTCTATGTCATCGGGTTTTCGTTCCCCGTGGTGCCGCGCGGCCTCGCCCGCATCCGCACCCAGATGTCGGCGGCCCATACCTTCGACCACATCGACCAGACCGTCGCGGCGTTCACGACCGTCGGCAAGCAACTCGGAGTCATCTGATGGCCGACACCATGAAAGCCCTCGCCAAGACCCGGCCTGAAGTCGGCCTTGAGCTGATCGACGCCCCGATCCCGGTGGCGGGCCCCGAGGACGTGCTCATCAAGGTGCACAAGACCGCCGTCTGCGGCACCGACATCCACATCTGGAACTGGGACGACTGGTCCAAAAAGAACGTGCCCGTGCCGATGATCACCGGCCACGAGTTCGCCGGCGAGATCGTCGCCATCGGCAAGGACGTGGATCGCCGTCTGAAGATCGGCCAGCGCGTCTCGGCCGAGGGACATGTGATCGACCTGAACTCGGAGGCCGCCCGCGCGGGCCACTTCCACCTCGACCCCGCCACGCGCGGCATTGGAGTGAACCGTCAGGGCGCCTTCGCCGAGTTCGTGGTGGCCCCGGCCTTCAATGTGATCGAGCTGCCGGACGATGTTCCTTACGAGATCGGGGCGATCCTGGATCCGTTCGGCAATGCTGTGCACACGGCGCAGCAGTTCGACCTGCTGGGCGAGGACGTGCTGGTCACCGGCGCCGGGCCCATCGGCATGATGGCGGCCGCGGTCGCTCGCCATGCCGGAGCCCGCACCGTGGTCCTGACCGACATCAACGACTTCCGCCTGGATCTGGCCCAGAAGGTCGCGCCGGGCGTGCGCACGGTGAACACGACGAAGGAAGACCTGCACGACGTCATCCACGAGCTCGGCATGAAGGTCGGTTTCGACGTGGCGCTGGAGATGTCGGGATCGCCCATCGCCTTCAAGCAGTGCGTCGACACCCTGATCATGGGCGGTGGCATGGCGCTGCTGGGCATTCCGTCGAAGCCCATGGAGACCGACTGGGGTTCGATCATTCTGAAGGCCCTGACCATCAAGGGCGTCTACGGGCGCGAGATGTTCACCACCTGGCGCAAGATGCTGGGCCTGCTGAAGGCCGGGCTCGACCTGACGCCGCTGATCACCCACCAGATGAGCTACGACCGCTTCGAGGAAGGCTTCGAGGCCATGCGGTCGGGGCAGTCGGGCAAGGTGGTGCTGGACTGGAACAAGGCGGCTTAAGGCGCATGTCGCCCGTCCTGGCCTTCCTCGAGGGTGAAGGCTGTGACGCCCGGGGGCGGACCGTGTTCGACGTGCTGGCGTTCGACGACGCCGCCATCGAGCGCAACCACGACTTCATCCAGTGGCTGTTCCCGCTTACGGAGCCGTCGGCGGCCGTGGCCGGATCGCCGGTGCTGGCGCCCGAGGACGTGACGGCGATCCGGGACTCGACCCTGGCGCAGTGTTCGCTGGCGGCGGCGACGGACCGGATGGACAGGTTCTATCGCGCGACCCACGACTGGCTGGGCGCAAACGACCACAACCACCTGCGCATCACCCGCATCATCCGCTCGCTGCGGCTGCTGTCAGGCGACGATCAGGCCGAGGCCTTCAAGGCCGCGATCCTGTGGCGGGTCGAGGCGACGCAGGCGCCCGTAAGCGCCCGCAGCCGCGGATACTGGATGACGGCCTAGGCCTTCTTGCCGGTGGCGATGAACAGGATGATCGCGAACAGCAGGATGCTGGCCAGCGTCATGATCTCGCCCGCCATCAGGGCCGGCAGCACCACCGGGTTGTTCAGCAGCATGCCGGTCAGGCCGGTCATCATCAGGATGAAGCCGATCACCGACAGGAAGAACTGAGTCACCGGCGCCCAGCCGCGCGCGGCGTCGGGGAAGGCGCGATAGAACAGGCCGTAGAGCATCATCGACGCCCAGCCGATCAGGTTGATGTGGGCGTGGACCGGCCGCAGCGTGAAGTTCTCGTTGGCGCCCATCCAGGCGCCGAGGCTGACGCCACAGATCAGGGCAAGCACGCCGAAGCGCAGGAAGTTGTTGGATACCGAAGTCATGTCGTCCCTCCGAAAATGGCCGGTCCGTAAACCGGCGTTCTTCCCCGAGGGCAAGTTACAAGTGATTCAGATCAACGCCCTAATCAAGGCGCGTTCGAAGCCCGCTGTGTCAGGCCCGGGCAGGGTTCTGGCGATGCGGCCCGTCTCGTAAAGCTCGAAAATCCTTGGGTGAATATAGGACGAGCGGCACACGGTGGGCGTGTTGCCGAGCAGGCCCGAGACGGCCTTCACGCAGGTGGTGATCTTGCGTTTCGCATCGGTTGGCGACGCCGGCGGCTCCATGTCGCGCAGCGCCCGGGCTGCGGAAACCGTGCCGGCCCAGGTGCGGAAGTCCTTGGCCGAGAACTGGTCGCCCATGGCTTCGCGGATATAGGCGTTCACGTCATCGGAGGTGATGAGACACAGGGCGCCGGTCTCGTCGTGGTATTTGAACAGCTGCTGGCCCGGCAGGTCGCGCAGGGTGCGGACCACGGTGGCGAGGCGACGGTCGCGCACCCTCACCTCATGCTCCACCCCGCTTTTGCCCTTGAAGGCGAAGGTCATGGCGGCGGCGCCCAGATCGACGTGCTTCTTGCGCAGGGTGGTGAGGCCGTAGCTGCGGTTCTGCTTCGCATACTGGGCGTTGCCGACGCGGATGAGGGTGATCTCCAGCAGGCGCACAGCGGTCGCCAGCACCTTGTCGCGCGACACGCCGCGCTTGTTCAGGTCGGCCTCGACGCGCTTGCGCAGCCTGGGCAGGGCGCGGGCGAAGGCGGGCAGGCGCTCGAACTTGGTTTCGGAGGCGTGGCTGCTCCAGTCGGCGTGATAGCGGTACTGTTTCCTGCCCTTCACGTCGCGGCCGGTGGCCTGGATGTGACCGTTGGCGCGGGGGCAGATCCAGACGTCGGTCCAGGCCGGCGGGATGGCCAGGGCGCGGATGCGGGCGAGGGTTTTCTCGTCCTTGATCAGAACGCCTTTCATGTCGTGATAGCTGAAGCCCGTCCGGGTCGGCGAGCGCCGGATGCCGGGGTTGTCGTCGCTGCACCAGGTCAGTCCCGGCGGGGCGGGAAGGACATCGAAGCGGGCGGCGCCGTCCGGCATGGCGGGGTCCTCGAAGGGGACCGTTCATCGGTCCAGCCGGGATCGAACGCCGCCTGCATCGCCGGGTTCCTCTTGACCGGAGGGCGAGGGGAGGGGACGGAACGCCATGAACTATCGCCACAGCTTTCACGCCGGAAACTTCGCTGACCTCGTCAAGCACGCGCTGGTGCTTTGGCTGTTGGAGACGCGGCGGGCGGCGGGGCCGGTGACGGTGATCGACACCCACGCGGGCGGCGGGCTGTACGACCTGTCCGGCGACGCTGTGCGGTCGAAGGAGGCCGAGGCCGGGGTCGCGCGGCTGATGGCGGCGGAAGGCCGGCCGCCGCTGATCGAGGCGCTGGCGGCGGAAGTCGCGGCGGTGAACCCGGACGGGGGCGGGCGTTACTATCCGGGGTCTCCGGTGCTGACGGCCCGCAATCTGGGCGCGGGCGACCGTTATGTCGGGTTCGAGATGAACCCGCCGGTGCGCGACCTGCTGGAGGAGGCGCTGGCCGCCTGGCCCAATGCGGAGGCGCGGGGCGGGGACGGCTACGACGAGGCTCTGGCGTTCGCGCGGGCGGTGACGGCGCCGTTCGTTCTGATCGACCCGCCGTTCGAGCGGCCGGACGACTATGTGCGGGCGGCCGACACGGCGGCGGCGGTGATGCGGGGCGACCGGAAGGCCATGGTCGCCATCTGGACGCCGCTGAAGGACATGGAGACGTTCGACGGCTTCATGCGCCGGATCGAACAGGCGAAGGTCGGCGGGGCGCTGGCCGCCGAGGCGCGGTTGAGGCCCCTGACCAATCCGATGAAGATGAACGGCTGCGCCATGGTGATGCTGAACCCGCCGGAAGGGGCGGAGGAGGCGGCTTTGGAAATCTGTAACTGGGTGGCGTCCACGCTCGGCGATCCCGGCGCGAAGGCCGAGGTCTGGAGCGTCTCGTGAAGCGTATCGCCATCATCGAAACCGGCAAGCCGCCGGCCGCCCTCGCCCCGGAATACGGCGACTATCCCGCCATGTTCCAGACCCTGCTGGGCGAGGGGTTCGAGACCGAGACTTTCGACGCCGTAAACGGACCGCTGCCGGACCCCGCCGCCTTTGACGGGGTGATGATCACCGGCTCGCCGGCCGGGGTCTATGACGACCTGCCGTGGATCGCGCCGCTGCTGGACTGGATCCGGGCGGCGAAAGGCCGGACGCGGCTGGTCGGCATCTGCTTCGGGCATCAGGCCATGGCCCAGGCGCTGGGCGGCCACGTGGAGAAGTCGGAGCGCGGCTGGGGTGTGGGCCTGCACACCTATGAGGTCGCGGGCGGGGAGCCGTGGATGGGGGCGGCGGGCGCGACCGTCGCCATTCCGGTGTCACATCAGGATCAGGTGGTGGCGCCCCCGCCGGAAGCGCGCGTGACCATCCGCAGCGATTTCACACCCTATGCCGGCCTCGCCTACGGCGATGACGCCATCAGCTTCCAGTGCCACCCGGAGTTCCGACCTGAGTATGCGGGCGCGCTGCTGGGCGGGCGGCGCGGGCGCATCGCCGACGCGGTGGTCGATGCGGGACTGGCCAGTCTGGAGCAGCCGGATGATCGCAGCGTGATGGCGGAATGGGCCAGGCGGTTCCTGTCGGCCTAGGGCCACTTCACCACGGGCGGCATGGAGCTGAGGATCGACTCGACGTTGCCGCCGGTCTTGAGTCCGAACATGGTGCCGCGGTCGTAGAGCAGGTTGAACTCCACATAGCGGCCGCGCCGGACCAGTTGCTCCTCGCGCTCCTCCGGCGTCCACGGCTCCGCCATGCGGCCGGCGACGATGCGGGGATAGACGTCGAGGAAGGCCTCGCCCACGTCGCGGGTGAAGGCGAAGTCTCGGGCGTGGTCGCCTGTGTCGTGGTGGTCGTAGAAGATGCCGCCGGTGCCGCGCGGCTCGTTCCGGTGCGGCAGGAAGAAATACTCGTCGCACCAGGCCTTGAACTTCGGATGGTAGGCGGGGTCGTGGGCGTCGCAGGCGGCCTTCATGGCGGCATGGAAGGCGATGGTGTCAGGGTGGTCCTGCCGCCGGTCGGCGTCGAGCACGGGGGTCAGGTCGCCGCCGCCGCCGAACCAGCTTCTGGTTGTGGCGATGAAGCGGGTGTTCATGTGCACCGCCGGGACGCGCGGGCTGACCGGATGGGCGATCAGGCTGATGCCGGTGGCGAAGAAGCGAGGATCCTCGGCGGCGCCGGGCACGGACTTGGCGTAATCGGCCGGGAAGGTTCCGTGGACCGTCGAGACATGGACGCCGACCTTTTCGAACAGCCGCCCGTGCATCATGCCCATGACGCCGCCGCCGCCCTCTGGCCGCTGCCAGGGCGTGCGGACGAAGCGGCCGGGCTCGCCGGGGAACAGGTCGGCGGGCGCCGCGACCTCCAGCGCCTCGAACGCCGCGTGGATGCGGTCGCGCAGGGCTTCGAACCAGGCGCGGGTCTCGGCCTTCTTCAGGTCCAGGGGGTCACGGATCGTGGCGTCGCTCATAGAGGTGTCTCTAGTCCTTCTCCCCTCGGGGGAGAAGGTGGGCGGCGATAGCCGCTCGGATGAGGGGGCTGGGTCAACTCGCTCGCCGTTGGAAGGTCAGCCTGTGGTCAGGCATCCCCCTCATCCGTCTCGCTCCGCGAGCCACCTTCTCCCCCGGTGGGGAGAAGGGCCATTGACCGCCTCCTCGCCTCTGCCACTCTCCGCCTCTCGCTTCACAGGAGCCGTCCATGATCCGCCCCGTCCTGATCGCCGCCGTTCTGGCCGCCGCCGCCGGTCCCGTGCTGGCGCAGACGAGTGATCCGGCGCAGGACCGGGTGCGCCAGATCCTGCGGCGCACGCCGCTGATCGACGGGCACAACGACCTGCCGTGGGCGCTGCGGGAGGATTTCGGCAATGACCCGCACCGGGTGGACCTGAGCACCAATCTCGACGCCTCGACCACCCTGCACACCGACATCCCGCGCCTGCGGGCCGGGGGCGTGGGGGCGCAGTTCTGGTCGGTCTATGTGCCGGCTGCCCTGACCCCGACCGAGGCGGCGCGCGAGACCTTTGAACAGATCGACACGGTCCACCGCATCGTTGACGCCCATCCGGACGTGTTCGAGTTGGCCGCCACCGCCGACGACATCGTGCGCATCCACCGCGCCGGCAGGATCGCCAGCCTGATGGGGATGGAGGGCGGCTATTCGATCGACGATTCGCTCGGCCTGCTGCGCCAGTTCTACGACGCCGGCGCGCGCTACATGACGCTGACGCATTCGAAGACGACGACCTGGGCCGACAGCGCCACTGACGCGCCGAAGTGGGGCGGCTTGTCGCCCTTCGGCGAAGATGTCGTCCGCGAAATGAACCGGCTCGGCATGATGGTGGACCTCAGCCACGTGTCCGAAGAGACGATGCTGGACGCCATGCGGGTGTCGGATGCGCCGGTGATCTTCTCCCACTCCTCGGCGCGGGGCGTGACCGGCCATCCGCGGAATGTGCCCGACAGCGTACTGCGTCTGCTGGCCGAGGACGGCGGGATCGTGATGGTCACCTTCGTGCCGGGCTTCATCAACGAGGACGTCCGCACCTGGAACAGCGCGCGCGCCGCCGAGGACGCGCGGCTGAAGGCCCTGAACCCCGGCGCGCCTGATGCGGTGACCGCGGGCCTCGCCGCCTGGGAAGCCGCTCATCCCGTGCCGCAGGCCACGATCGCCGACATCGTCGCCCACATTCAGCACATCCGTAACGTGGCGGGCATCGACCATGTGGGCCTGGGCGGCGACTTCGACGGCATCGAGAGCACGCCCGTCGGCGTCACAGGCGTCGACGCCTATCCCGCCGTCCTCGCCGCCCTGATGGCCGCCGGCTGGACCGAGGCCGACATCCGCAAGATCGCCGGCGAGAACATGCTGCGCGTCATGCGGGCGGTGGAGGCCGTGGCGGCGTCGAAGCGGGATGAGCGACCGAGTTTGGCCCAGAACACCTAGGCCGTCTGCCGCAGCGCCTCGAACAACCCGATCCCGGCCGAGACGGACAGGTTCAGCGAGCGCGCCTCGGGGCGGATGGGAATGAAGACGCGGGCGTCTGCGGCTTCATGCACAAAGTCCGGCGCGCCGGCGGTCTCGCGGCCGAACAGCAGGGTGTCGTCGGGGCGGAAGACGAAATCGTCGAGGCGCTCGGCGCCCTTCGTCGTGAACAGGACCAGCCGTCCGGGGCCGCGATCGCGCTGGAATGCGTCCCAGTCGGCATGCCGCGTCATGTGGCTCAAGGGGCCGTAGTCCAGCGCCGCGCGCTTCATCGCCCGGTCGTCGAAACGGAAGCCGACGGGCTCGATCACATGCAGTTCGACGCCGAAACAGGCGCTGAGCCGGATGCAGGCGCCGACGTTTTGCGGGATGTCCGGTTGAAAAAGGGCGAGACGCATTCTAAGGCCCTCATACGCGCGGCCCGGAGGCTTGTCGCGGCTTGAATTGCGACCGTTTCGCAAGACGCCTCGGCGTCTTGCGGCGATGCGCCGCAAACACGGGCCGCGCGGGAAGTTCGGGAATTCGCTAAGGCACGACAGCGTTGCAGTGATGCGCCCCAAGGGCGGTGTCGCCAACGGCTCAGGAGACGAATCGGTGGCTGAAGACCAGGGCGATCCGCACAACCAGGATCCCAACCGCAGAGATTTCATTCACATCGCCGCCGGCGCCGCCGCGGTCGGTGCGGGGGCCATGCTGGCCTGGCCTCTGATCAACTCGATGAACCCGGCCGCGGACACGCTGGCGCTGGCGTCGATCGAGTTCGACCTGACCAAGGTCCAGCAGGGCCAGCAGGTCGTGATCAAGTGGCAGGGCAAGCCGGTGTTCGTGCGTTACCGCACCCCGGCCGAGCTGCAGAAGGTCATCGCCGACGACCACGCGCACGACCTCAAGGAGCCGCAGACCGACGCCGAGCGCACCAAGCCCGGCCACGAGCCGTATCTGGTCGTGATCGGATCCTGCACCCACCTGGGCTGCGTCCCGACGTTCGGGGCCGGCGACTTCGGCGGCTGGTTCTGCCCCTGCCACGGCTCGCACTACGACGCCTCGGGCCGCATCCGTAAGGGACCGGCGCCGAAGAACCTGGTCGTGCCGACCTATGAATTTTCGTCTGACACGCGCGTGAAGATCGGCTGAGAACGACCATGAGCGAACACGAATCCTCCTACGTCCCCAAGACCGCTTTCGAGCGCTGGATGGACACCCGCCTGCCCATCATCCGCTTCGGCGCCGACTACATGGCCCTGCCGACCCCGCGGAACCTGAACTACTGGTGGACCTTCGGCGGCATCCTGGCCCTGTGCCTGGTGATCCAGATCGCCACCGGCGTGATCCTGGCCATGCACTATGTGCCGAA
The DNA here is from genome assembly GCA_040385285.1 of Pseudomonadota bacterium. Lineage (GTDB taxonomy): Bacteria > Pseudomonadota > Alphaproteobacteria > Caulobacterales > Caulobacteraceae > Brevundimonas. The sequence continues at coordinate 36,829 of JAZKHQ010000010.1, read as the reverse complement.
CACCGAACTGGCCTTCGCCTCGGTCGAGCGCATCATGCGCGACGTCAACGGCGGCGACCTGATCCGCTACACCCACGCCAACGGGGCCTCGATGTTCTTCGTCGCGGTCTACATCCACATGCTGCGCGGGCTCTACTACGGCTCCTACAAGGCGCCGCGCGAGATGATCTGGATCATCGGCTGCGTGATCTTCTTCCTGATGATCGCCACCGCCTTCCTCGGCTACGTCCTGCCGTGGGGCCAGATGTCCTTCTGGGGCGCGGAGGTGATCACCAACCTGATCGGGGCCATCCCCCTGATCGGCGAGCCGATCCTGATCTGGCTGCGCGGCGGCCCGGCGATCGACAACGCCACGCTGAACCGCTTCTTCTCGCTGCACTACCTGCTGCCGTTCGTCATCGCCGGCTGCGTGGTGCTGCACCTGTGGGCGCTACATGCGGCGGGCCAGAACAACCCGGTCGGGATCCTGATTCCGAAGGAGCGCACGGCCAAGGACACGCTGCCCTTCCACCCGTATTTCACGGTCAAGGACGGCTTCGCGATCATCCTGTTCCTGATGCTGTTCGCCTATTTCGTGTTCTTCAACCCGAACGCCCTGGGCCACGCCGACAACTACATCCCGGCCAACCCGCTGCAGACGCCGACGCACATCGTGCCCGAGTGGTACATGCTGCCGTTCTACGCGATCCTTCGCGCCATCCCGGACAAGTTCGGCGGCGTGCTGGCGATGTTCGGCGCCATCGGCGTGCTGTTCATCCTGCCCTGGCTGGACACCTCGCGGGTGCGGTCGATGCGCTATCGCCCGACGATGAAGATCTTCTTCATCATCCTGCTGGTGGTCGGCGTCGGCCTCGGCTGGTGCGGCGCCCAGCTGCCGGACGCGCCGGTCGTCGGACAGTTCAAGACCTTCATCCTGATCGATGGAGATCTGAACAGCTACCTGTGGCTGACGCGCCTGTTCACCGCCTACTACTTCGCCTTCTTCTTCCTCATCATGCCGATCGTCGGTCTGAAGGAGACGCCGTTGCCCATCCCGGCGACGATCTCCGAGCCGGTGCTGTCCGGCGGCGACGCCATGACGGCGGCGGCTCCGGCCTCGGCCGAGAAGAAGGGCTGAGCCAGATGATCCGCAACGAGAACCCCGCCGTGACCGTCCTCAAGACCCTCTCCGCCGTCGCCGCGGCCATCGGCCTGATCGCCGTCGCCGCGCCCGCCATGGCCGGAGGCGGCGGCGCTCACCACCCGCGTTCGGGCGGTTATTCCTTCAACGGCCCGTTCGGCGTCTTCGACCAGGGCCAGCTGCAACGCGGCTACAAGGTCTACCGCGAGGTCTGCGCGTCCTGCCACAGCATGAACCTGCTGACGTTCAGGACGCTGGCCGAGCCGGGCGGGCCGTTCTATTCGCCCGACCACCGCATCGCTCCGACCACGGCCGAGAACGCCTGGGTCAAGGCGCTGGCGGCCGAGGCCAATGTGCCCGACATCGACACCGAAACCGGTGAGCCGATCACGCGTCCGGCGACCCCGGCCGACCACTTCCCGCGGCCCTATCCGAACGCCACGGCGGCGGCGGCGGCCAACGGCGGCGCGGCCCCGCCCGACCTGTCGGTGATGGCCAAGGCCCGTCACGGCGGCGCGGACTACATCTACTCGCTGCTGTCGGGCTATCGCGCCGCGCCGGCCGGCCTGCAGATCCGCGAAGGCCAGCACTACAACCCCTATATGGCCGGCGACCTGACCCCGTTCTGGACGGGCGATCCCGAGCACGTGCCGGCGGGCGGCTTCATCGCCATGCCGCCGCCGCTGCAGAACGGCCAGGTCACCTATGACGACGGCTCGCCCCAGACGGTGGACCAGTACGCCAAGGACGTGGCCGCCTTCATCGCCTGGGCGTCCGAGCCCAAGCAGGTGCAGCGCAAGCAGACCGGCTTCGGTGTCATGATCTTCCTCTTGCTGTTCGCCGGCATCACCTACGCCAGCTATCGCCGCATCTGGAACGGCGTGGCCCACTAGGCCGCCGCTTCATCGCCATCGACAGGACCCGCCGGGAGCGCGCTTCCGGCGGGTTTTTCGTGCCTGCTTGCATTTATGGAAAAGAACTTTATGATGCAAAGTATCTCGAGGAGGATCCCATGAAACCCATCGCCATGCTCACCGCCGCCGTCGCCCTGCTGGCCGCCGCGCCGGCCCTCGCCCAGACCGATCCGGACGCCGCCGAGCGCCGCGAGGCGATGTCGAAGCTGGCCTTCATGCACGGCGAATGGGTGGGCCAGGCCGGAGGCGGCAACCCTGACGGCAGCCGTTATGTGGTGACCCAGACCGAGCGCATCGGGCCGCTGCTGGGCGGCGACGTGCTGGTCATCGAGGGGCGCGGCTACAACGCCGACGGCTCGACCGGCTTCAACGCCATGGGCGTGGTTTCCTATGACACCGAGGCCGACGCCTACCGCTTCCATTCCTGGGCCTCGGGCCGTCAGGGCGACTTCCCCTTCACCCTGACCGACAACGGCTATGTCTGGGAGGTTCCGGCCGGGCCGGGCGTGGTGCGCTACACCGCCGACGTCACCGCCACGACCTATCACGAGGTCGGCGACTTCGTGATGCCGGGCCAGCCGCCGCGCCGCACGTTCGAGATGACGCTGACCCGCAAGGGCGACAGCGTCTGGCCTGCCGCCGGGGCGGTCGATCCGGGCCTCTGAGCCGACAAGACGGCGCATCGACAGGACCCCTTTCCGCTTCTAGGGTCCGCCCGGGTTTGTTCAGATCAGGGTCCGCCGTTCATGCGTCTGCCGTCTTCCATCGCCGCTCTCGCCAGCGCCTTCGCGCTCGCCGCCTGCGCCACCTCGCCCGTGTCCGGACCGGACGCGCCGGCGTTCAGCGCCCAGCGGATGTCCGACCATGTGAAGGCCCTGTCCGACGACTCGTTCGCCGGACGAGGCATCGCGACCCCGGCGGAGACGCAGGTCATCGACTATCTGTCGCGCGAATACGCGGCGGCGGGCTTCTCGCCGGGCGGCGAGAACGGCGGCTGGACGCAGAACGTCACCCTGAACCGGTTCACGGCCTCGAACGTGCGCGCCGCCTTCGTGGCGGGCGGCGAGCGCATCGCCCTGAACCAGGGCGAGCAGATCGTGATCTCGACCCGCCGGCCGGGTGACCACGTCATGCTGATGGACACGCCGCTGGTCTTCGTCGGCTACGGCACCACGGCGCCCGAGCGTCAGTGGGACGACTTCAAGGGTGTGGACGTGCGCGGCAAGATCATCGTCGCCCTGGTCAACGACCCCGACTTCGAACAGCCCGAGCTGAACACCTTCAACGGCCGGGCGATGACCTACTACGGCCGCTGGACCTACAAGTATGAAGAGGCCGCCCGCCGGGGCGCCGCCGGGATCATCCTGGTTCATGAGGCGCCCGCCGCCTCCTATGGCTGGGCCACCGTCACCAACAGCTGGTCGGGACCGCAGTTCGACATCGTCCGCGCCAACGCCGCCGCCGAACGGGTGGAGATGGAAAGCTGGATCCAGCGCGATGTCGCGGTGGACCTGTTCCGCCGCGCCGGTCTCGATTTCGAAGCCCTGAAGACCGCCGCGCGCAGCCGCGACTTCCAGCCCGTCGAACTGAACGGCGTCCGCTTCTCCGGCATGTTCGACGTCGCCACCAACCAGATCGTGACCCACAACGTGGTCGCCCGCCTGGAAGGAACCTCGCACCCGGACGAGACCATCCTCTACACCGCCCACTGGGACCACATCGGCACGGGCGCCGCGAACGCCGAGGGCGACGCCATCTTCAACGGCGCGGTCGACAACGCCTCGGGCACCGCCGGCCTGCTGGAGCTGGCGCGGGTGTTCGGCGCCGGACCGCGGCCCGAGCGCAGCATCGTCATGATCAGCTTCACCGCAGAGGAAAGCGGCCTGCTGGGCTCCGAATATTACGCCTCCAACCCGCTCTATCCGCTGGAGACGACGGTCGCGGGCTTCAACCTGGACGCCATGAACGTCTATGGCCGCCTGACCCGCCTGGGCGTCACGGGTTACGGTCAATCGGTGCTGGACGAGCGGCTGGAGACGGCGGCGGCGGTGCAGGGGCGCACCCTGGCGCCCGATCTGAACAACGCCGCCGGGACCTATTTCCGGTCGGACCACTTCCCGATGGCCAAGCGCGGCGTGCCGATGGCCTATCCCAAGGGCTCGGGCGACTTCCGCGACGAGCCGATCGCACCGCGCATCGCCGCCCGCGACGACTACGGCGCCAACCGCTATCACCAGGCCAACGACGAATGGCTGCCGGAAATGGATTTCAGCGGCGCGGTCGAGGATCTCGAGGTCGTCTATGCGGTCGGCATGGACCTGGCCAACAGCCGCGACTGGCCGGGCTGGAAGGAAGGCTCCGAGTTCGGGCCGGTCCGCGAGCGCAGCGCCGCCCAGCGCCGCTGATCCTCGTCGCTTCATGACGAAAACTTAATGGGCGGTCCCGAACGGGGCCGCCCTAGAGTGCCGCGCACATTTCCCTTGGAGTGACCCATGCTTCGCCGTTCGATGAAACTCGTCCTGACCCTGACCGCGTCGGTCGCGTTGCTGGGCGCCTGCGCCTCCATGCCGGCGGCGACCGCCGCCCCCCAGACCTATGAGCCGGCGGTCAGCGCCGAGCGCATTTCGAACGACATCCGCACCATCAGCGGCGACGACTATCAGGGCCGCTATCCCGGGACCGAGGGCGAGCGCATGACGCTGGCCTATCTGCAGGCCCAGTACGAGGCCATGGGCCTGAAGCCCGGCGGGCCGAACGGCCAGTGGCTGCAGGCGGTCGAGCTGAAGCGCTTCACACCGGTCGCCGCCGCCCAGAGCGCCAGCTGGGCGGGTCCGGACGGCGTCTCGCACCCGCTGACGGTCGGCACGGATATCACCGTGCGCGCCGTGACCAACGACGGCGTCGCCAGCATCTCGAACGCGCCGCTGGTCTTCGTCGGCTACGGCATTTACGCGCCCGAGCGGAGCTGGGACGACTACGGCGGCATGGATGTGCGCGGCAAGGTCGTGATCGTCATGGCCGGCGAGCCCGAGGGCGACGTCTTCAACGGGCCGTACAGCACCAACTATGAGTCCGGCGCCTACAAGGCCGACGAGGCCTTCCGCCGCGGGGCCGTCGGCGTGGTCACCATCGTGGCCCAGCCCGCCGCGTCGCCGACGTGGCAGCGCACGGCCGCCGGGGCGACCCGCACCCGCACCATGACGCCCGGCTCGGCGAACCTGGAGTTCTCCAGCGCGATCAACCACGACGTCGCCGCAGCCTGGGGCGCCGCAGGCGGCCTGAACCTGAGCCAGCTGAACGTCGCCGACGGCACGTTCAAGGCCATGGCCCTGGACGGCGTGACCCTGTCGGTTTCGACGCGCGAGACCATCGACACCCTGGTGACCCACAACCTGCTGGCCAAGGTCGAGGGCTCCGAGCGTCCGAACGAATACATCATCTACTCGGCCCACTGGGACCACGTGGGCGTCGGCGAAGGCCACATGGATGCGGTCTCGGCCACCGAGGACAACATCTTCAACGGCGCCTGGGACAACGCCTCGGGCACCGCAGGGGTGCTGGAAATGGCGCGTCAGGTGGCCGCCTCGCCGCGTCCGGAACGCACCATCATCTTCGCCCACATGGCGGCCGAGGAAATGGGCCTGCTGGGCTCCTACGGCTACGCCGCCGATCCGGTCTATCCGCTTGAGACGACCGTCGCCGACATCAACATCGACATGCTGCCCCTGTCGGGTCCGACCCGCGACGTGCCGATCTTCGGCAAGGGCCAGAACGACCTCGAGGACCGGCTGGAGGCGCTCGCCGCGCCGCTGGGCCGTTATGTCTCGGACGACCACATGCCGGAGCAGGGCTTCTACTACCGCTCCGACCACTTCCCCTTCGCCCGCATGGGCGTGCCGGCGATCATGCCGTGGCACGGCTGGGACTGGGTCGAGGGCGGGCGTGAGGCCGGCGAGGCCGCGTGGCGCGCCAAGTTCGGCGCCGACTATCACAGGTCCTCTGACGAGTGGTCGGCGGACTGGAACCTGACCTCGGCGGTCGAGAACCTGACCCTGCTGTATCACCTGGGCTATGACCTCGCGAACAGCGAGGACTGGCCGGGCTGGAAGCCGACCAGCGAGTTCGCGGTCGTGCGCGCCCGTTCGGACGCCGCCCGCCGGTGACCACGATCCGGCCCCTGACCGGCGACGGCTCGCCGCCGGTTCAGGGGTCGTATCCCCAGGCGGTGGAGGTGACCGGCGCGACGCGCTGGCTGTATCTGTCCGGCCAGATTCCGGTCGCGCCCGACGGCTCGCTGGCGTCCGACTTCACCGGCCAGTGCCGGCAGGTCTGGGCCAATGTGGAGACGCAGCTCCGCGCCGCCGGCATGACCCTCGACAACCTCGTGAAGGTCACGACCTTCCTCGCCAGCCGCGACGATGCGCTGGAGAACCGGCAGGTGCGGATCGAGGTGCTGGCCGGGCGGCAGCCGGCGCTGACGGTGATCGTCACCGGCATCTTCGACGAAAGCTGGCTGGTCGAGATCGAGGCCGTGGCGGCGGCCTGACCGAACCGGACGGGCCGCCGGACGTTGTTCGGCCATGAAGCGCTTCGCCATTCTCCTTCTCGCCCTGGCCCTGACCGCTTGCGGCGAGCCCGAGGTGAACGCCCCGACGGATCCGGCCGCGCCGATTCCGACGCCGGAAGAGCCCGGGACGGTTACGATACCGGGGCGCACGCCCACCTTGCCGGGACGAGGTCCAACCAGCTTCGTCGGCCGCTGGGCGGCGCAGCCGGGATGGTGCGGGAACACGACCGGGCCTGAGCAGGCGATCGAGATCAGCACCACGCGTTTCGAAGGCTATGAGAACGGCTGCGACATCACCGAAATCGGCGAGGTCCAGGGCGGGTACATCGTCTCTCTGGCCTGCGAGGCGGAAGGCGTCAGCGCCGCCGAGCGCGTAAGGCTGAGCGTGGCCGGACAGACCCTGAGCCTGACCTGGCTGGACCGGGCGTCGCTGAAGACCGAGTTCACCCGCTGTCCGGCGCTGGACCCGCCGCACACCGAAAGCCCGGTTGGCGGTCAGCCCGTCAGTTGAAGAGGAAGTTCATCACGTCGCCGTCCTTGACGACGTAGCTCTTGCCCTCGGCGCGCAGCTTGCCGGCTTCGCGGGCCTTGGCCTCGCCCTTCAGCGCGACATAGTCGTCGAAGGCGATGGTTTCGGCGCGGATGAAGCCCTTCTCGAAGTCGGTATGAATCACGCCCGCGGCCTGCGGGGCGGTGTCGCCGACATGGATGGTCCAGGCGCGCGCTTCCTTGGGGCCGACGGTGAAGTAGGACTGCAGGCCCAGCAGGGCATAGGCCTCGCGGATCAGGCGGTTCAGGCCCGGTTCGGCCAGACCCAGGCCTTCGAGGAACTCCAGCTGCTCGGCTTCATCCAGCACGGCCAGTTCGGAATCGATCTTGGCCGAGATGACAACCGACTTGGCGTTGTCCTTGGCGGCGCGCGCGGCCACCAGATCGGACAGCTCGTTGCCCTTGTCGGCCGAGTTCTCGTCGACGTTGGCGACATAGAGGGCGGGCAGGGAGGTCAGAAGCTGAAGCATGTGCCAGGCCTTCTCATCCTCCTTCGGCACCTCGGCGGTTCGGGCGGGCTTGCCGGCGCGGAGCTTTTCGAGGGCCAGGTTGATGAGGCGCAGGGTGACCTGCATGTCCTTGTCGCCGGTCTTGGCGCGCTTCTCGACGTTGGCGTAGCGCTTCTCGAGGCTTTCGAGGTCGGCGAGCATCAGCTCGGTTTCGATGATCTCGAGGTCCGAGATCGGATCGATGCGGTTCTCGACGTGAGTGATGTCGTCGTCGACGAAGCAGCGGGCGACGAAGGCCACGGCGTCGCAGTCGCGGATGTTGGCCAGGAACTGGTTGCCCAGACCCTCGCCCTTGGACGCGCCGCGCACCAGGCCGGCGATGTCGACGAAGGTGATGCGCGAGGGGATGATCTCCTTGGACCCGGCGATCTCGGCCAGCACGTCCAGACGCGGCTCGGGCACGGCGACGTCGCCGGTGTTCGGCTCGATGGTGCAGAACGGATAGTTGGCGGCCTGCGCCGCCGCCGTCTTGGTCAGGGCGTTGAACAGGGTGGACTTGCCGACGTTGGGCAGGCCGACGATCGCGACTTTCAGGGCCATGAGGCTTGGGTATTCCTTGTGAGGCGCGAGGCTTTAGCGGATCGAAACCCGTTTGTCAGGCTCGCGCGACAGCAAGGGCGTCAGTGGCCGCCGTGACCCCCTGCCGCCGGGGCCGGCTGACCGACCACGGCGTGCACGCCCAGCGGCGCCGCGTGCTCGAACGTCAGGGTCAGGGACACGGCGTCCCCGGCCTTCAGCGGGGCGGTCACACCCATCAGCATGATGTGGTTTCCGCCGGGCTTCAGGCTGACCGCCTCGCCCGCAGGCAGGGGCAGGCCGTCCTTCAGTTCGGCCATCATCATCATCCCGCCCTCGGTCTTCATCTCATGAACCTGGGCCGTGGCGGCGGCGGGCGTGGCGACGGAGACCAGCCGGTCGTTGGTGCTGGCCGTCAGGGTCAGGTAGCAGCCGGTCACGTCGCGGCCGTTCGGGGTCGGGCGGCAGACGGCGTCGGTCACCTCGACCTGGGCCAGATCGGACTGGGGCGCGGCGGGCTGGCAGGCGGCGAGGCCGATCAGGGCGAGGGCGGGAATGAGAACTCGGATCATGGTCGTTTCCTTCAGGCGGCGGCGGACGCGCGCTTGCGGATCGCCGCGACGGCTCGGTCGAGCCCCACGGCGACGAGCAGGCTCAGGCCCGTCAGGGGATAGAGGATGCAAAGCGGGATGACGATGCCCAGCACGGCGGCGCGCACGCGCGGGCCGGGCGGGGCGACGGGGGGGGCGAGACGGCCTTTCGGGCGGCGTTTCCACCACATGAAGAGGCCGCTGATCGACAGCAGCCAGATGGCGATGCAGCCGCCCAGCATGATCAGGCGGTTGATCTGGCCGTACTGCTGGCCCTGATGGACGGCGATGCCCCATTCGAAGGCCTTGGCGCCCCAGCCGAAGCGGGCGTAGCCGATATCGGCCCTGAGCTGGCCGGTGGAGCCGTCGATGTAGAGGGTGCGTGCATCCTCCACCCGCGTGTTCTGGCGGGCGACGGTGAAGGCGAGGCCCTCGGACCTGGGAACCGACACGAGATACGGGCGCGGCAGGCCGACTGCGTCGGCCCGGGCGATGACGCGGGCCAGACTGGACGCGACGTGGGACGGCGTGGGCAGGACGGCGTTCTCCATGGTCCAGCCGACGCCCCTGGGCGTGTCATGGTGTTCGGCATGGAGCCAGGGGCTGGCGCCGGGGGCCGCCGGCCGTCCGAGGCCGCTCTCGCGCATGACGTTCAGCAACCGGTCGCCCCAGACCGCGGACCACGGCATGCCGGTGACCGCCAGAAAGACGATGACGGCTCCGGCGTAGAGGCCTGTCACGGCGTGCAGGTCGCGCCAGAACGGACGCCGGGCGGGGTTCGCCGCCTTGATCGAGACGACGCCCACGGCCCGGCCGCGCGGCCACCACAGGAAGACGCCGGTCGCCACCAGGATGATGGCCCAGCCGGCGACGATCTCGACGACGATGTTCATGACCGGCCCAAACAGTTCGAGGCTGTGCAGACGCTTGATCGTCTCCATCACGCCGCCCCAGGTGGTGACGCCGGTCAGTTGTCCGTCATGGGGATCAATGAAGGCGGTGCGACGACTGTCGTCGGGCAGGCGCACGGTGATGCGGACGGCTTCGTCGCGCCGGGCGGGAACCAGAACATCGGCGACTTCGCCACCGGCGCCGACCCGCGCGGCGGCGGCCCAACGGTCGGGTGACACCTGATCGGGCCGGGCCTCGACCCGGGCCATGGCGCCGTAGACCGCCTGATCGATCTCGGTCTTGAACAGGTAGAGCCCGCCGGTCAGGGCCAGCAGCATGAGGAAGGGCATGACCAGCAGCCCGGCGTAGAAATGCCAGCGCCACACGGCGCGGTAGGCGCCGGACAGGCTGGTCTCTGGCGCCATGGGCGCCGCAGGGGGTGAGGAAGACATGGGTGTCCTGAAAAACAGAGTCCGTCGGCGCGCCGTCACGACGTAAGGCGCGCGGGCTCGGGGTCTGGTTTCAGGCTTCGGGGGGCGCGGTGGAGGGCGGACGCGGCGGGGCGCGGGCGGGCGGCGGCGGGGCCGCGTTGCGGACGACGGGCGCGTTCTCGAGCGGCGAAAGCGCCAGCCGCACGGTCTCGATCCGGGGCGGCGTCGGCACATCGGCGGTCAGCGGCATGACGCAGGCGGCGCAGCGGCCGCCGGACATGGCCTTGCCCTTATGGCCGCTGTCGCCGCCGATGGTCTGGGGCCCGTCGGCCGAGCAGATGACGATCGCCTCGCCTGTCCGCGCCGCCGCCATGGCCGCGAACGGCAGCAGGCTGCCGAGCACGATGGCGAACGTCGCCGCCAGGAAGGCGAGCGAGCGCGTGATCGACCAGGAATCGGCCTGCGAATGGATCATCGCCGCCGCCTTAGCCCGGGCGGCGGCGGCTGCCTAGCGCGACCGTGCGCCGCGCCTCAGCGCGTGCCGTAGCGGCCGGCGGCGAGATTGCCGGCGAAGCGGCTGTAGGCGCGGTCGGCGTCCTGCCAGGTGGTGAAGCCCCGCACCTCGGTGATGTTCGAGGTGTACCAGTCGTAGCGGACCGGGATTCGCTGGCCGTCGGCGGTGATGATCTCGCCCTCGATGGTCGCGCCGCCCGTGCTGATGCTGTGGATGCCGTCCAGGCCCGGGCGCCGGGCCATCTGTTCGAAGGTCGGGCGGTTGGGGCGGACATCCGTCAGCACCAGATTGATCTGGGCGCCGTCGAGGGCGTCGCGGCGGTCCAGGGTCCGGGTGACGACGGCGGCCAGCCGGTCAGCCTGTTCCCGCACCTCGCGTTCGCCCAGCTTGTCGGCGTCGCGTTGCAGTTCGGGGCCGATGACGACCGAGACGGTCTGGGCCTGGGCCGAGGCGGCCATGGCCAGCACGAGGCCGAGGGGAGCGAGAAAGGCGAGTTTACGCATGATGATCTCTCCGGATGCCCTGTCCCGCCGAAGATGCGCTCACGGCGCCGCTTTCGCCAGTGGGGCGAGCGAAACGTGATCAGCCGGGCAGACGGATTTTCGCCGACAGTCCGCCCATGGGGCTGCGGTCCAGGGTGATGTCGCCGCCGTGGCCGCGCGCCACGTCGCGGGCGATGGCGAGGCCCAGGCCGACGCCCTTGTGGTTCTGGTTCCGCGACGGGTCGAGGCGCGAGAAGGGGCGGAAGGCCTCCTCGTGCATGTCCTCGGGGATGCCCGGGCCGTCGTCCTCGACCACGATCTCGAGGCCGCCGGACGCCAGGGGGCGGGCCGACAGCCTTACGTGCTCGCCGTGGGCGGCGGCGTTGCCGGCGAGATTGGCAAGGGCCCGGCGGAAGGCGAGGGGGCGGACGCTGGCGGTCATGGCGTCGGGCGCGTCGATCTCGATCTCGGCGCCGCCACGCCGGGCGTCGTCGCCCGCGACCTTCAGCAGTTCGGTGACGTCGACGACCTGCGGCGCCTCGCCCGCCTCGCCCCGGGCGAAGGCCAGGTATTCGTCGATCATGTGCTCCATCTCGTCCAGGTCGCCCTTCATGGCGTTCTGACGCTTGAAGGCGGGGGCGAGCGCCAGTTCGAGCCGCAGCCGGGTCAGGGGCGTGCGCAGGTCATGGCTGACGGAGGCGAGCAGGGCGGTGCGCTGGTCGATGTGGCGCTGGATGCGGTCGCGCATGTTGAGGAAGGCGGTGGCGGCGGCCCGCACCTCGCGCGCGCCGTGGGGCTTGAACCTGCTTTCCTCGCCACGCCCGAAGGCCTCGGCCGCCTCGGCCAGCCGCTCGATGGCGCGGACCTGATTGCGGATGAACAGGATGGCGACCCCCATCAGCAGCACCGTCGCGACCGCGAGCCACAGGACGAAGATGTGCGCCTGGGTCGCCACGGCCCGTTCGCGCGGCGCGATGATGCGCAGCACGCCCTGCGGCTGCTGCACCTGGATGTCGACATAGGCGGGGTAGCGGGTCGTATCGAACCAGAAGGGCTGGTCGAGGCGCGAGGCCAGCGCCTTCTCCAGCGCCTTGTCGACCACGCCGATGGGGCCGCGCCGCTGCTCGCTGGGCAGGATCTCGCCGTCCTTCAGCGCGATGGACAGCTGCATCGAGCGCTGGCCCCGGTCGGCGATGGCGGCGAGGTTCTCCGGCGTCGGGTTCTCGCGATAGCTCTCGGCGGCCCAGGCGATGTCGCCGGCGAGGCCCTCGGACAGGCGCGCGTTCACGGTCTGCCAGTGGGCGTCGAAGAATATCCACGTCACCACCACCTGCATGACCAGCACCGGCAGGACGATGATCAGCAGCGACCGCCCCCACAGCGAGGTCGGCAGCCGACGCTTGATGAAGCGCGGCCACAGGCTGGCCGGGAGGAGCTTCATCAGTCCGGGGCCAGCATGTAGCCCACGCCGCGCACCGTCTGGAGGTAGCGCGGGTTCTTGGGATCGGCCTCCAGCTTGCGGCGCAGGCGGGTGACCTGCACGTCCACGGCGCGGCCGGTGATGTCAGCGGTGTCGGGCGACAGGGCCATGCGCTCCACCGGTGCGTGGGCGTTGGTGGCGAGGGTCTTCAAGAGCTGCGCCTCGGCTTCGGTCAGACGCTGGGGCTTGCCGTCGCGGGTCAGCTCAAGCCGCTCCATGTCGAACACGGCGGCGCCCAGCTTGATCTCGCGCGGGGTCATCGGCTTGCCGCCGGTGCGCCTCAGGATCGCATCGATGCGCAGCGACAGCTCCTTCGGCTCGAAGGGCTTGGACATGTAGTCGTCGGCGCCGCGCGACAGGCCCTCGATCCGGTCGTTCGGCTCGCCCCGTGCGGTCAGCAACAGCACCGGGGTCTTCGACAGGCCCGCCTTGGTGCGGACCCAGCTGGTCAACTCCAGCCCGCTTTCGCCCGGCATCATGACGTCCAGCACCACAAGGTCGAACTCGATCAGCTCCATCAGCCGCCGCGCGGCGGCGGCATGCGCGGCGCCGGTGACGCGATAGCCCTCGCGGCTCAGGTATTCCTTGATGAGCTCGCGGATGCGGTCGTCATCGTCGACGATCAGCAGGTGGCGGCCGCTGCCCGCCGCGACGGGGCCGGAGCGTCCGGCCGAGCGTGATTCGGCCATGTTCACCGGATCACCGCGTGCTTTGCAGCGTTGACCTGAGCGGTCCGGACCGCTCTAACCCGGTGACTTCCGCGGGAGACGTTATTCAATGGCCTTCGTTCCTTTCGACGATCGTGACGGCTGGATCTGGTTTGACGGTGAATTCGTTCCCTGGCGAGAAGCGAAAACGCACGTTCTGACCCATGCCCTGCACTACGGTTCGTCGGTGTTCGAGGGTGAGCGTATGTACGACGGCGAAATCTTCAAGCTGACGCAGCACTCCGAGCGGCTGAAGCGTTCCGCCGAGCTTCTGGACTTCGATCTGCCGTACACGGTGGCCGAGATCGATCAGGCCTGCAAGGACACCTGCGCGAAGAACGGCCTGACCGACTGCTACGTGCGTCCGGTGGCCTATCGCGGCCCGGAGCAGGTCAGCGTCTCGGCCGCGAACAACAAGACCCACGTGGCGATCGCCGTGTGGGACTGGCCCAGCTATTTCGACCCCGAAACCAAGGCGAAGGGCATCCGCCTGGAGTGGGCCAAGTGGCGCCGCCCGGATCCGGCCACGGCGCCGTCGGCGGCCAAGGCGGCCGGCCTCTACATGATCTGCACCATGTCCAAGACGGCGGCGGAGAAGCGCGGCTTCTCGGACGCCATGATGCTGGACTGGCGCGGCTATGTCGCCGAGGCCACCGGCGCCAACGTCTTCTTCGTGCAGGACGGCGTGATCCACACCCCGCCGGTCGATGCGATCCTGGACGGCATCACCCGCCAGACGATCCTCGAGATGTGCGCGGCGAAGGGCATCGAGGTCATCGTGCGCCACATCCGTCCGGAAGAGCTGTCGGGCTTCACCGAGTGCTTCCTGACCGGTACCGCCGCCGAGGTGACGCCGGTGAGCGAGATCGGTGAATATCGCTTCACCCCCGGTGCCCTGTCGCTGGGCCTGATGGAAGATTACGGCCGCCTGGTGCGCCGGCTTTAATCCGCGGGCGGTGCGGCGGCCGCCCTGGCCGCCAGCCGCCGTCTGCGCCAGCGCAGACCCAGCCACACCAGCGGCGCCAGCAGCAGCCCGAGCGGCAGCAGCACGGCGATGGTGTAGATCAGCACGCCCAGGGTGCCCATGAAGGCGCCCAGCGAGCCGTTGATGGCGTTCGACACCGGCGCGAACACGCCTTCTGACGCGAACTGCGGCGCGGTGCGGTATTCCAGCGTCAGACGCGACATGGCCACCCGGGTGCGCATGGCGTTCAGCGCCGAGGTGGTGGCGTCCAGCTCGCCCTGGGCCCGCGCCAGTTCGCGCTCGGTGGCCAGCAGCTGGTCCAGCGGAGCCGCGCGGGTGGCCAGCAGCTGCTGCAGACGGTCGCGCAAGGTGGTCAGGGCGCGGACCCTGGCCTCGGTGTCGCTTAGGTCGCGGGTCAGGTCCTCGCTCTCGGTCGAGGCGCTGGCGACGCGCCCGCCGGCCTTCTCGGCGTCGCCCTCGAGCCCGGCCCGGAAGCGGTTCAGGAAGGCGGGGGCGGCGCGCAGCTTAAGCGTGGCCGAGACCGAGTCATGGCCGTAGCGGCGGGTGTCGGCGCCGATCACCTGACAGACGTTGGGCCCGGCGGCGACGCAGGCCGCCTCGTGCCGGCGCATTAGCTCCGGGGCCCGCGCGGCCGGCAGCTCCAGCCCGTAGTGATAGACATAGGCGATCTGGCTGGCCTGAACGGCCGGCGCCGCCGGCGGGGTTGAGCCGGGCGCGCGGACCGAAGCCGCGGCCCCCAGAGACGTGCCCCCGAGAATCCCCCCGCTGCCGGAAGAGGGCGGGGCCATCTCCACGTTGACCGCGTCGCTGGAGTAGCTGCGTTGGCCGTCGCCGCATCCAGCCAAGGTCATGGCCATCAGCCCGGCCGCCGTCATCGTGATCCCGCGCATCGTCACACCTCCGACCGCCGCGACATCACGGCTCCGTGATGACGCGCGCCGATCAGGGCGAAGCTTGGGCGCAATAACGCCCCAGACACGGCGACTTGGGCCGAGGCCGATCAGCGGTGGGCGACCCGCATGACCACGTCGTCCACCTGCACCCCGCCGCGCTCGACCACCAGGTTCTGGTAGCTGCGCTGGCCGTCCATGGTCTCGGAGGCCACGTCCTGGACGTCCGAGGCGAACTTGCGCCGCAGATAGGTGGTCAGCTCGCCGGCGGTGATCATGTCGTCGCCGTCCAGGTTCGCCTCGCCCGAAAGGCCGGTGCGCAGGAAGTGGGACAGGTAGCCGCCGGCCTCGAACTTGCCGGCCACGGCGCTGGTCAGATCCTCTTCCGAGCTGAACAGGCCGACGACGCCCGGACGGACCACGACGTTGCGGCCGAACCCGCCGGAGAAGCAGCTGTCGAGCACGATCAGCGACATGCGGGCGTTGATGCCGCTGAACAACTGGGCCATCTCGGCGTCGCTAATCTGGCCGTCACGCATGACGATGGTCTCGGTCTTGCCGTCCGGCTCGGCCGCGCTGACCGACGAGGCCCGCTGCGAACCGTGGCCCGAGTAGAAGAACAGGAAGATGTCGTTCGGCCCGGCCATGGCGCCGACGCGGGCGATGGCGTTCTTGACCCCGGCCACGGTGGCGTCGGCGTCGACCAGGGTGACGCTGGCGGGGTTCAGAACCCCGTCGCGGCGCAGGGACTCGGCCAGCTTCAGCGCATCCTCGGCGGTGTAGGGCAGGTCGCCGCGGCCGCCGTAATCGGAGATGCCGACCATGACCGCGAAGACGCGCGGTCCGCCCTGGACGCCCGCCTGGCGCGGCGTGCCCATGCTGGGGCCGGCGGTGAACCGATAGGCCCCCGTCTCGCCCGCGTTATAGGAGGTGACGCCGATCGTGTAGTCGCCGTCGGCGGGCAGGGTCACGTCGATCCGGCTGTTGGTCGAGCCTTCCACGCCATCGTCGTTCTCGACCAGGCTGTCGTCCGGCCCGATCATCATCAGATAGGCGTCGAAGGCGCTGGACTCGAGGGTCAGGGACACCCGCTCGCCGCGACGGCCGGAGAAGGTGTAGCCGTCCGCATACTTGCCGTTGTCGAGCCGTTCGTCCGAAGCCGACAGGTCGCCGCCGAAGTCGATGCCGGTTTCGAAGGCGGGCGTGCCGCTGCTGGCGGCGGTCGCCACGGCCGCAGCCTCGCCCGTCGCCTGGGCCGCCGACAGGCTGTAGGCCCCGGCCTCGCCCGCCTGATAGCTGGTGGCGTAGACGCGGTACTCGCCATCGGCGGGCAAGGTCACGATCAGGCGGCTGTTGGTGCCGTCGGCGCCCGAGTCGTCATCGTCGTTGGCCAGGGCGAAGTCGTTGGGGCCGTTGATGAACAGATAGGGGTCGAAGGCCGAGGAGCGCAGCCGCAGATCGATCTGCTGGCCCGCACGGCCGCTGAACGTATAGACGTTCATGAACTCGCCCGAGCTAAGGGTCGGATCGCCCTGAGCCAGCTGGCCGTTGATCGACTGGCCGAGCCGAAGCGAGCCGACCGTGTCGGCCTGGGCCGTCTGGGTCTGGCCCGGGGCCTCGATCAGCAGCTGATAGGTTCCGGTCTCGTTGGCCTGATAGCTGGTGGCGGCGATGGTCACGTCGCCATCGGCCGGCATGACGAATTCGATGCGGCTGTTGGTCGAACCGCGACCGGTGGCGTCGTCGTCGTTGTCTTCCTCGACCCCTTCACCACGAATGATCAGGTAGGCGTCGAAGTCGCTGGCGTTCAGACGCGCCACGTAGCGTTGGCCGGGCGTGCCGGTCAGGGTCCAGCGGTCCATGTATTCGCCGGCGTCCAGCTGCTGGTCGCCCGCGCGCAGCTGCCCGCTGTTGGTGCCGACGCTGGCGCTGCCGCCGCCTTCGGCCATGATGGCGTCGCCCGCGCCCTCCACCACACTGACGCGATAGGCGCCGGTTTCGCCCGACTGGAAGCTGGTGGCCTGGATGCGATACGTGCCGTCTGACGGCAGGCGCATGGTCAGCTGGGAGTTGGTGTCACCGGTCTCGCGGTCGTCGTTGTCTTCGGAAAAGCCGGAAGGTCCGCGCACCATGACGTAGGAGTCGAACGCGCCCGAGGTCATGCTGACGGTGACCTGCTGCCCCGCTCGCCCTTCGAAGGTGTAGGTGTCTACGAACTCGCCGCTGTTCAGGGTGCTGTCGCCCTGGGCCAGGGATCCGGCGCGGGAGCCGCCGATGCTGATCCCCGTCTGGGCCTGGGCCGATCCGCCCGCCAGCGCCACGAAGGCCGCCACGGCCAGTCCTGCGACCGCCGAGAAGCCACGCACCCACGAAGTCGACATGTTCACATCCCCGATTTCCGGCCACGCTAACAAACCCGCGGTCTCCCGAGAAGCCCACCGAACCTGACTCCGCATTACGGTTCTGGCGCTTGCCAGATCGTCCGGGCTGTCGTTCAACCGGTCAGGAGCCGGCGAGGGGGCCGGCGGGGGAGTTTGAAGCGCCATGTTCAATGCGCTGAATATGCAGAGCCTGCTGGGCCTGCTGGTCATTCTGATCGCCTGCTGGCTGGTATCCGAGGACAAGAAGCGGTTTCCGTTCCGGCTGGCGCTCGGCGCCCTGATCGTTCAAGCGGCGCTGGTGCTGGCGCTGTTCGCCATTCCGGGGTCGCAGGGCGTGCTGGCGGCCGTGACCGGGGTGGTCGACGGACTGGCGGCGGCGACCAATCGCGGGGCCCAGTTCGTGTTCGGCTATCTGGCCGGCGGCCCCCAGCCCTATGCGGTCGACAATCAGCCGGCGCTGTTCACCTTCGCCTTCCAGGTGTTGCCGCTGATCCTGGTGATCTCTGCCCTGTCGGCCCTGCTGTGGCACTGGAAGATCCTGAAGTGGATCACCCAGGCGTTCGGCGTTCTGTTCCAGAAGACCATGGGTCTGGGCGGGGCCTCGGCGCTGGCGGTCGCAGCCAACATCTTCCTCGGCATGATCGAGAGCCCCATCGTCATCCGCGCCTATCTGGACAAGCTGACCCGATCCGAGCTGTTCCTGATGATGGTGGTGGGCCTGGCCACCGTCGCCGGGTCGACCATGGTGGCCTACGCCGCCATCCTGTCGCCGGTCATGGCCAATGCGGCGGGCCATGTGCTGGTCGCCTCGATCGTCTCGGCGCCGGCTGGCGTGCTTCTGGCCCGCATCATCATTCCCGAGAAGAAGGGCGAGGGCGGCGCGGCCGCAGACTATGGCTCGGCGCTGAAGTACGACAGCTCCATCGACGCCATCGTCAAGGGCACGGCGGACGGCCTGATGGTGGTGCTGAACATATCGGCGGTGCTGATCGTGTTCGTGGCGCTGGTGGCGCTGGTGAACATCATGGTCGGCGGCCTGTGGCTGTTCGGCGAGCCGGTGACGGTCGAACGCCTGCTGGGATACGTCTTCACCCCCGTCGCCTGGCTGACCGGCGTCGAGTGGTCCGAGGCGGGCAAGGCCGGCTGGCTGCTGGGGGTCAAGCTGACCCTGACCGAGTTCGTCGCCTTCATCGAGCTGGGCAAGATCCCGGCGGGCGAGATGACCGAGCGCACCCGCATGCTGATGACCTATGCCTTGTGCGGCTTCGCCAACATCGGCTCGGTCGGGATCACGGTCACCGGTCTGTCGGTGCTGATGCCCGAGCGCCGGGAAGAGGTGCTGGGCATGGTGTGGAAGGCGCTGTTCGCGGGTTTCCTGGCCACCTTGATGACGGCGGCGGTTGTGGGCGCGCTGCCCGCCACCATCTTCGGCTGACAGGAGACCGCCGATGAAGCTTTACACCTCCAACCGCGCGCCCAATCCGCGCCGGGTCCGCTGGGTCATGGCCGAGAAGGGCATCGTCGACGTCGAGATCGTCGAGGTCGACATCCTGGCCGGCGACCACAAGACCGCCGAGTACCGCGCCCGCGTGGGCGTGCCGCACGTCCCGGCGCTGGAGCTGGACGACGGCACGACCCTGTCGGAATCTGTCGCCATCGGGCGGTATCTGGAGGCGCTGTACCCCGCGCCCAACCTGTTCGGTCACGACGCCAAGGAACAGGCGATCGTCGAGATGTGGACCCGCCGCTGCGAGTTCTATCTGGCCAATCCGATCATGATGAGCGTGCGCCACAGCCACCCGGCGCTGGCCGCCCTGGAGGCGACGCAGCTGCCCCAGGTCGCCGACTACAACCGGGTGGCGGCCGAGAAATTCATGAAGACCCTCGACCGCCGCCTGGCGGACCGCGAGTTCATCGCCCTGGATCGCTTCACCATCGCCGACATCGTCGCCGTGGTCGGGCTGGATTTCGCGCGCATCGTCAAATACCGCCCGCCGGCGGAGCTGGAGAACCTGGCCCGCTGGCTGACCGCCTGCCGCGCCCGCCCGGCAGCGAGCGCGGGCGCCTAGGCCCTGTAGGCCGGAATGCTGTCGCCCAGAAAGGCGCTGTTCGCCTCGCGGACCGCCGCGGCCGCCTCGTCGTAGAGGAACGGCAGATAGGCGTACCGGCGCCCCCGTGTGACCGGGCTGACCTGATGCAGCAGGAAGCATGAGAACACCACGGCCCCGCCCGGCGGGGGCTTGTAGGTGTGCGGTCCGAACTCGGGAAAGCCGATCTCGCCGCCCTCGAAATCGTCCGACAGGTTGATGGACACCGCGAAACGCCGATGAGCCGTGCCCTTGGTGGTGTTGTCCCGATGCGCGCGGAAGTGGCCGCCGTCCTCATCGGCGTAACAGGCGACCAGGTGGCGCTCCATGCGCGTCGCCTCGAACTGATAGGCGCGCCTGATTTCAGGCAGGATGCGCTGGCGAACGCGCGCCTGGGCCCGCTCGATCAGGGGCTGGTCGGTCAGGATGACGTCGCGGCGCCGCTTGTGCCCTGCGTCCATCACCATGACCGTCCTGCCCTCGCGTTCCTTCATCACGCCGGACAGTTCACCCTCGCCAGCGTCGTAGGCGGCGATGAGGTCCTGACAGAGCTCGGGCTCGAAAACGTTCGGGAGATAGAGGACCGGCGCGCGGATCACGTCTCCGGCCCAGTCCTGAAGCGAATGCAGACCGTCCAGCGTCGCCAGCAACTGCGCCAGATCGGCGCCGTCGGGCGCAAACGGGATCACCGTCTGGACCCGCAGCATGGGGTCGATCAGCACCCAGAGCCGACGGAACGCGCCGCCGTCCTGGTTCAGCGGAGCGGCGCCGTAAAGGCGGCTGACCGACCGGTCGAAATCCCAGAACCAGCGCAGCCCCGGCAGGTCCGCGCCGACACGGGTCTGATCCGCCGGGTTCACGCTCACCCCGAAAAAGGCGAGCCGCGCGTCGTCGAACAGCGCGCGCCTGGATTGGACCGCATCCAGGGCGTTCCGGGCCGTCTCGTCATCCGTCGTGCCGAAGAAGGCCAGCAGCAGATAGCGGCCGCCGGCGGCGTCGAGTGCATAGCGGTCCCGGGAGGTCGAGGCCTGGACGAAGCGCGGGGCGGGATCGCCGGGATGGATCAGGCGAAAGGCCGGCGCGGAAGTCTCGAGGGAACGGCTCACGCGGCCAACCAAGCCGATTCAGCCGCGCTTGTCGAACTTGCGGATAACGCCGCTGAACGTCATCAGCGTCCGCTCGCCGGTGGTGATCTGGCCGCGCACGAAGATCAGGCTGCCGCCGGCGCGAACCACCTCGCCGGTGGCCTCAACCAGCTCGCCGACATACGCGCCGTCGACGAAGGTGGAATCCAGCTGGATGGTCACGCCGTTCTTGCCCTCCATCTCCTGATAGGCGGTCTGGAACAGGGCGATGTCGGCGAAGGTCATCAGGCAGCCGCCGTGCATGCGGTGGCCGGCGTTCATGTGCTTGGGCTCGGCCCGGAAGGCGCAGCGCATCCGCCCGTCAGGGTCCGGCCGGAAGTAGAACGGCCCCACCGTCTGGTCGAAGGTGCCGTGCAGGTCATAGGTCTGCCAGCCGGCGAACTCGCCTTCAGTGACCGTAACCTTCTCAACCATTGTGGAACTCCTGCCTTCTTCTCGCTCTCGCAATGCAGCATATAGGCGCGATGAGCGACCCCATCGAATCCGCCATCTTTGAAAAACTGGCGAAGGCCGACCCCAAGGGCGTCGGCGGCAAGAGCATCGAACCGGCCGAGGTGGCCAAGGAACTGCAGCCTGAGCAGTGGCAACGGCTGCTGCCCAAGGTGAAGCATGTCGCGCTCGGCCTGATGCGTCAGGGCAAGCTGACCATCACCAAGAAGGGCAAGGCCGTCGATCCGTCGGCGGTGAAGGGCGTGATCCGTCTGCGCCTGCCGACCGAGGCAGAGACCGCGGCGGCCATCGCGGCGCTTCCGCCCGCCACGGACGATGAAGACTGACCTTCCCAGGTTTGACTTTTCAAATCGAAGAAGGGTGAATGCTGTCTCACGCGTGGGGCGCCGATGGACTGGAAAAGCTTTCGCGATAACTCCGCCTATTGGGTCGCAATTGTGGGGAGCCTGGTGGGCGGCGCGACCTATGGGTACGATCGCTTCCTTGCACCGAGAAATGAAGATGGTGAAACTCGTCTGGAGCGAGCCATCGTAAATCTTGGCGATCGATTGGTCTCTTCCGATGTCTCTCAGGACATGGGGACGCCGATGGCGACGTCAGGAAGCGCGACTTCGATCGCTCTCAACGAACAATCGTCTCCATCTGGAAAGACGGGGCCCGGAGAATTGCACTTATCGCTGAGAGAAGTGCGGCATGATGCCGACGGCATTCTCAGCGCCTTGATCTCAGTCAGCGGTGATTTTGGCGAAGCGCGATTTCTGAGATTTAAGACTGATACGGCGGGCGCCGCACTGCCTCGATCACAAGGCGCTGATCGGCATTATTGTCCCGTCAAAATATATCCATCTACAGAGGGTAATGTTTACAGGACCGAACAGACTTTCGCGCTCCCCGTTCAGGGTGGAGAAGTGCCGGCGTCGAGACTTTCGGCGAATTGCGAGTGCCTTCCTAATTCGGGAGGAGTGGTCTCCATAAATGTTGAACTCGTGATGCCAGACCAAACCTATGTAAGCAGAACCTTATCCAAGACATTCTCTCCCAACTCAGTCACGGACCCTTCATCCAGCCCCCTTTCTGGTGCCGTGTGGGACGGGATACTAGGCGGGGATGAGGAAAAGCCCTGCTGACGCTGCGTGTTGGTAGGCGGTGAAGCCATTGAGTTTGTTTTGTCCGCATCCCGACTTGATCAAATCCTCGCCGACATCCGGGCCTGCCGGGCCTGTCTCGGCGAGTTGCCGCATACGCCGCGTCCGGTGGTGCGGGTGTTTGCCGAGACGCGGCTGCTGATCTGCGGCCAGGCGCCGGGGCGGCGGGTGCATGAAAGCGGCCTGCCGTTCACCGACCCGTCGGGCGACCGGCTGAGGGATTGGCTGGGCGTCGACTATCAGACCTTCTACGCCGATCCCCGCATCGGCGTGGCGGCCCAGGCCTTCTGCTACCCCGGCACGGCGCCGAAGGGCGGGGATTATCCGCCGCCGCGCAAATGCGCCGAGCTGTGGCGGCCGCGGCTGCTGGAAGCCCTGCCGAGGATGGAGCTCACCCTGCTGGTGGGCGGCTATGCGCAGGTCTGGGCTCTGGGCGACCGCGCCAAATCAAACATGACCGAGACGGTGCGGGCCTGGCGGGACTATGCGCCGGACATCCTGCCCCTGCCGCATCCATCGTGGCGCAATACGGCGTGGCTGCGGAAGAATCCGTGGTTCGAGGCCGAGATCGTGCCCTCGCTTCGCCAAAGAGTGGCGGCGATACTGGCGTCATGATCTGCAAGGCCGTCCTGCTGCTGTTCGCCCTGACGCTCGCCGCCTGCGCCACGCCTTATGTGCAGGGGCCGCTGACGCCGCCGGTCGGGTTCGCCGGGCCGGCGCTTCGGGAAAACGCGGTGGTGGTGCAGGACGGCGGGCGGCTGCCGATGACGGCCTGGCTGCCCGACACCGAGCCCTGGGCGGTCGTGGTGGCCCTGCACGGCATGAACGATAGCCGCGCGTCGTACCGCCTGGCGGGCCCTTGGTGGGCTGAGCATGGCATCGCCACCTATGCCTATGACCAGCGCGGCTTCGGCCAGGCGCCGGGGCGGGGCGAGTGGGCCGGCGCGCTGATGCTGGAGGATCTGCGCACGGTGGTGGAGCTGGTGCGCGCGCGGCACCCTAACGCGGTCATCGCCGTGGCGGGCGAGAGCATGGGCGGGGCCGTCGGGATCGCCGCCTTCGCCTCGGACCGCCCGCCCGCCGCCGACCGGCTGATCCTGTTGGCGCCGGCGGTCTGGGGCTGGTCCAGCCAGGCGCCGCTGAACCGCGCCAGCCTGTGGGTCGCCGCCAGGGCGCTGGGCGACCGTTCGGTGGAGGCGCCGGAGTGGGCGGTGCGGGCTATCGCCGCGTCGGACAACTGGTCGGAGTTGATCCGCACCGGCCGCGATCCCGACGCCATCATCGCCACGCGGTTCGACACCCTGTCAGGACTGGTTGATCTGATGGAGACCGCCAGCCTGAACCTGGGGAAGACCCGTGCGCCGACCCTGCTGCTCTATGGCGCACACGACCAGATCGTGGAGGCGCCGGCGATGCGGCTGGCGCTGCAACGGGCGGGAAGTCCGGCGAACCTGCGTACGGCCTGGTACGTCGACGGCTGGCATATCCTGAACCGGGACCTGCAGGC
Source organism: Pseudomonadota bacterium (assembly GCA_040385285.1). Taxonomy (GTDB): domain Bacteria; phylum Pseudomonadota; class Alphaproteobacteria; order Caulobacterales; family Caulobacteraceae; genus Brevundimonas. The sequence goes on along the minus strand of JAZKHQ010000010.1, from coordinate 12,969 downwards.
CGAAACGGTGTTCCGGGACGTCGAAAGCTTCCTGCGCGACCCGAACGCCCCTTTGCCCTCCGGCGCGCCGCCCGCCGTGCCCGCTCTCCAGCCCCGGCCTCGCTGACGCGAAACCGCCATGCTTGCTCATTAGGGGCGAGACGCGTATCAGCCGCGCAAATAAAAAATACCCCGGGAGACGACGCTTATGGGCATGACACTGTTCGATTCGCCCTCGTTCGCGAACCATGAAGGCGTCCACGCCTTCTTTGACGAAAAGACCGGCCTCAGGGCGATTGTTGCGGTGCACTCCACCGCGCGCGGTCCGGCCTGCGGCGGAACGCGCATGTGGAACTACGCCTCCAGCGCCGAAGCGCTTGAGGACGTCCTGCGCCTGTCCAAGGGCATGAGCTACAAGAACGCGGTCGCGGATCTGGAGATGGGCGGCGGCAAGTCGGTCATCATCGGCGACAGCCGGACCCAGAAGTCCCCCGAGCTGTTCCACGCCTTCGGCCGCGCAGTCGACCAACTGGGCGGCGTCTATTATGCGGCGGAAGACGTCGGCGTGTCAGTCGATGACATCGCCGAGGCCCGCAAGGTGACACCCTATGTCCTCGGCCTGAATGACGGCCCGGAAGCCTCGGGCGATCCGTCGCCCGTCACCGCCGAGGGCGTTTATCGCTCCACCCTGGCCGTCGCGCGCCGCCTGTGGAAACAGGACGACCTGACCGGCCTGACCATCGCCATCCAGGGCATCGGCCACGTCGGCGGATATCTGGCCGACAAGCTGGCGAAGGCCGGCGCCAAGCTGGTCATGACCGACGTCAACACCGGCCTGCTGGCCGAGGTCGCGGCCCGCACGGGCGCCGAGATCGTGTCTCCGGACGCCATCTATGACGTCAAGGCGGACATCTATGCCCCTTGCGCGCTGGGCGCGACGCTGAACCCCCAGACGCTGGACCGCCTGACGGTCAAGGCCGTCGTGGGCGCCGCCAACAACCAGCTGGCCACGCCGGACATCGGCGAGACCCTGTTCGCGCGGGGCGTGCTGTATGCCCCCGATTATGTCGTCAACGGCGGCGGCATCATCAATGTGGCGTCGGAGCTGCGCGCCCGCCAGACCCGCGGCGCCTACGACCCGGCCTGGGTCGAGAGCAAGCTGGCCCGCCTGATGGAGACCTTCGACGAGGTTCTCGATCGGTCCGCCTCCGAAGGCCGTCCCACGCACCAGATCGCCGACGCCATCGCCGAGGCCCGCATCCAAGCGGCGGCGAACCACAAGGCCGAGGCGCGCAAGGCGGCCTGATTAACCGCTCTTAACGCCCCATTTACCACGCAGGCGGCAGTTTCTGCCTAGCGGGCGTCTGAGTTCCCGCCGGGTATCGGGGCGTAAGACGCGTGGGCGGCTTTTCAGCGGCGTTGCAGAGATTCGGAATCGGCCGCCTGGCGGCCGTGCTGGGCGTGGCCGCGGGCGTGGCGGCGGTGCTGGTCGCCGTCATGCTGCGCATCGGCCAGGCGCCGGATGCGCTGCTGTATTCCAACCTCGACCTGCGCGAGGCGTCCGAGATCACCACGGCGCTGGACAGCGCGGGGATCAAATACTCGTCCAAGGGCGACGGCTCGACCCTGTTCGTCAGCCGCGATGACGTCGGCACGGCGCGCATGATGCTGGCCGGCAAAGGCCTCGTGACCTCCGGCTCGGTCGGCTACGAGCTGTTCGACAACCAGTCGGTGCTGGGCCAGACCGAGTTCCAGCAGAACCTGAACGCCCAGCGCGCCCTGCAGGGCGAGCTTCAGCGCACCATCATGTCGATGCGCGGCATTTCCTCGGCCCGGGTGTCTCTCGCCCTGCCGCAGCGCGAGTTGTTTCAATCGCAGGCCGCCGAACCCACTGCCGCCGTCGTGGTCGGCCTGGGCGGGCGCGACCTGTCGGCGGATCAGGTCCGCGCCATCCGCAACGTCGTCGCCTCGTCGGTGCCGAACCTGAAGCCCGACCGGGTCACCGTGGTGGACGACACCAACCGCACCCTTGCCGCCGGCGCCGAGGATTCCGGCTTCAGCTCGGCTTCGGCCAAGGAGGCCCAGGCCTCGACCGAGGCGCAGCTGCAGGCCCGCATCAAGGACATCGTCGAGGGCATCGTGGGGCCCGGGGCCGCGCGGGTCACGGTCACCGCCGACATCGACCACAGCCGCTCGACCACCCAGGAGCAGCGCTTCGACCCCGACGGCCAGGTGGTGCGCTCGACCTCGACCAACGGCTCGGAGTCCACCGACACGACAGGCGTGTCGGACGGCGCGGCCACCGCCACGTCCAACATTCCCGGCGGCGCGGCGCCCGGTTCGACGCCCGTCGGCTCGACCCGCAACGACACCACCGAGACCACCAACTACGACATCTCCAACACCACCACGACGACGGTCAAGGAGGCCGGCGAGGTCAAGAAGCTGTCGGTGTCCGTGGCCGTCGACGGCAAATGGACCCCGGCCGCAGGCGGCAAGGGCGAGCCGACCTATGCCCCACGCACGCCGCAGGAGATCGAGCAGATCAAGGCGCTGGTCGCGGCCGCCGTCGGCATCGACACCACGCGCGGCGACAAGATCGAGGTGCTGAATGTCCGCTTCAACCGCGAACTGACTCCGGCCCTGGCCGAGGGCGGTTCGTCGATGTTCGACTTCACCAAGGACGACATCATGCGGGGGGTGGAGCTGCTGGTGCTGCTGGTCACCGGCCTGCTGCTGATCTTCTTCGTCCTGCGTCCGCTGCTGAAGACCGCCTCGGGCGGCGGCGGCGCGGTCGTCGGCCCCGGCGGCCAGCTGATGATGGCCGGTCCCGGCGGCGGCATGGTCGCCGTGCAGAACACGGGCGGCGGGAACGTCGCCGGCATGCTGGCCGGTCCGCAAGGCCAGCTGGGCGGTCCCTCGGACATGGAGCAGCGGCTCGACATCGCCCGCATCGAGGGTCAGGTGAAGGCGTCGTCCGTGCGCAAGGTCGCCGACTTCGTCGAGAAGCACCCCGAGGAATCCACCTCCATCATCCGCAGCTGGGTGCATGAGGGCTGATGGCCAGGGCGCTCAACAAGAAGCCGGCGGTCGAGGACGTCCGAAAGCTCACGGGGCCTGAAAAGGCCGCGGTCATCCTGCTGGCGCTGGGCGAGGATCACGCGCGCCTGTGGCAGGGGCTCGACGAGGACGAGGTCAAGGAAATCTCCCAGGCCATGGCGACGTTGGGCAATGTCAGCGCCGCCGCCGTCGAGGAGCTGATGCTGGAGTTCGTCTCCGGCATGAGCGGTTCGGGCGCCGTCATGGGCAGCTTCGAACAGACCCAGAAGTTGCTGCAGTCCTTCATGCCCGCCGACCGCGTCGAAGGCATGATGGAGGAGATCCGCGGGCCCGCCGGCCGCACCATGTGGGACAAGCTGGGGAACGTGAACGAGAGCGTTCTGGCCAACTATCTGAAGAACGAATATCCGCAGACCGTCGCGGTGGTCCTGTCGAAGATCAAGCCGGACCATGCGTCGCGGGTGCTGACCAGCCTGCCCGAGGACTTCGCCCTGGAATGCGTGCAGCGCATGCTGCGCATGGAGCCGGTGCAGCGCGAAATCCTCGACAAGATCGAACAGACCCTGCGCACCGAATTCATGTCGAACCTGGCCCGCACCTCCAAGCGCGACAGCCACGAGATGATGGCCGACATCTTCAACAGCTTCGACCGCCAGACCGAGGCCCGTTTCATCGGCGCGCTGGAGGAACGCAACCGCGAGGCGGCCGAGCGCATCCGCGCCCTGATGTTCGTATTCGAAGACCTGTCCCGGCTCGATCCCGGCGGGGTCCAGACCCTGTTGCGCGCGGTCGAGAAGGATCAACTGGGGCTGGCGCTCAAGGGTGCGTCCGAAACCCTGCGCGAAATGTTCTTCTCCAACATGTCCGAGCGGGCGGCGAAGATCATGCGCGAGGACATGAACTCCATGGGCCCGGTCCGTCTGAAGGACGTCGACGCCGCCCAGATGACCATGGTCCAGGTCGCCAAGGACCTCGCCGCCAAGGGCGAGATCATGCTGGCCGGCCAGGGCGGCGACGACGAGTTGATCTACTGACATGACAGCCACGACTGCCCCTTCGCGACCTTTCGCTTTCGACACCGAGTTCGACGCCGGCGGCGGCGTGCTGTCGTCCGTCGCCTTCCGCCCGATGAAGCGCGCCTATCTGCCGGCCGAGGTTGAGGCTCTGGTCGCCCAGGCCCGGCTCGAGGCGCGCGAGGCGGCGCTGGCCGAGGTCGAGAGCATCCGTGCCATGGCCGTCAGCGCCATCGGCCACGCCCTGGCATCCGGCGTGCCGGCCCTGACCGAGGTGGCCCGCGCACACCGGGAACAGTCCGCCGTCCTGGCCCTGGCCGCCGCCCGCGTGATCGCCGCCGCCGCCATCGAGCGTTTCCCGGCCGGTCCGTTGCAGGCCGCCATCGAGAGCCTGGCGCAGGAGATCGACGCCTCGCCCCGTCTGCTGGTCCGCACCGCCGGACTGGACGACGAGACACGTGAGCTGATCAGCCGCATCTGCGCTGACGCCGGCTTCACCGGCGTGGTCGCCTTCCACGAACAGCCCGGCCCCGCCGCCGCCTTCGCCCTGGAATGGGCCGACGGGCGCGCGGAGTTTGATCCCGACGGCGTCGCCGCCCGCCTGGCCGACGCCCTCGCCTCCGCCCTTGCGGCCGAAGCCGGCCACGCTGAACAACTTCCCACGGGGAACCACTGATGGCCGACGACCTGCCGCTCGAGGAGTTCGCGGACTCCACCGCCCTCGCCACCGTGGACGACGGCCATGAAAAAACGGCGTCCGACCTCGCGCCCGTGTTCGACGTGCCGGTCAACATCTCGGCCGTGCTGGGCAAGGCCCACATGTCGGTGGCCCAGCTGCTGAAGCTGGGGCGCGGCAGCGTGCTGGAGCTGGACCGCAAGGTCGGCGAGGCCATCGACATCTTCGTCAACAACCGCCTGGTCGCGCGCGGGGAGGTCGTGGTCGTGGAAGACCGCCTCGGCGTGACCATGACGGAAATCATCAAGACCGAGGACAGCGGCGCCTGATCGGCGACGCCCTGTAGAGATTAGAGGAGAAGACCCATGCGGCTTCTGGTGGTTGGACGGCTTTCGGGCCAACTCGCGACGGCGGTGAAGATGGCCATGGCGCACGGCGCCAAGGTGCATCACGTCGAGCGCGGCGATCAGGCGACGGAGCAGCTCCGCCGCGGGCAGGGGGCCGACCTGCTGATGGTCGACTACCGCGTCGACATCGCGGCCCTGATCGCGGCCAACGAGGCCGAGCGCATCTTCGTGCCGGTGGTCGCCTGCGGCGTGGACGCCAACGCCGCCGAGGCCGCCGCCGCCATCAAGGCGGGGGCCAAGGAGTTCATCCCCCTGCCGCCCGAGGCGGACCTGATCGCCGCCGTGCTGGCCGCTGTGGCAGATGACGAGCGTCCGCTGATCTCGGCCGATCCGTCGATGAAGGCCGTAGTCGGTCTGGCGGACCAGGTGGCGCGTTCGGAAGCCTCGATCCTGATCACCGGCGAAAGCGGCGTGGGTAAAGAGGTCATGGCCCGCTATCTGCACGTCAATTCGCGCCGGGCTGAGCGCCCGTTCATCAGCGTCAACTGCGCCGCCATTCCCGACAACCTGCTGGAATCCGAGCTGTTCGGGCATGAGAAGGGCGCCTTCACCGGCGCCGTCGCCCGCCGCATCGGCAAGTTCGAGGAGGCCGACGGCGGCACCCTGCTGCTGGACGAAATCTCCGAGATGGACGCCCGGCTCCAGGCCAAGCTGCTGCGTGCGATCCAGGAGCGGGTCATCGACCGCGTCGGCGGCTCGACCCCGGTCAAGGTCGACATCCGCATCATCGCCACCTCGAACCGCGACCTCGCCCGCGCGGTCAGCGAAGGCACGTTCCGGGAAGACCTGCTGTACCGCCTGAACGTCGTGAATCTGCGCCTGCCGTCCTTGCGCGAACGTCCGGGCGACATCGGCGCCCTGGCCGAGTTCTTCGTCAAGAAATACGCCGCCGCCAACGGGGTCTCGAGCCGCCCGATCTCGGCCGACGCCCGCCGGGCGTTGGCCGCCCACCGCTGGCCCGGCAATGTGCGCGAGCTGGAGAACGCCATGCACCGCGCGGTGCTGCTGGCGACCGGGTCCGAGATCGACGTCGACGCCATCCGCCTGCCGGACGGCCAGCCGCTGGGCTCGGCCGGCGCGCCCGCCACGTCGTCGTACGACAGCGGCCCGGCCGGCCGCGCGGCGCAGACCGCCGACGCCGTGTCGCGCGCCTACGTCGGCCAGACGGTGGCGCAGATGGAGAAGACGCTGATCCTCGACACCCTGAACCACTGCCTCGGCAACCGGACGCATGCGGCCAACATCCTGGGCATCTCGATCCGGACGCTGCGCAACAAGCTGAACGAATACGCCGACGAGGGCACGGCCATCCCGGCGCCGCAGTCGGGCGTGGCCTCCGGCATGGTCGCCGCCTGATCATGACGGGCGTGGCGGACCGCAGGATTGTTCTGACCGGGCTCGGCGCGCTGGGCCTGATGGGCTGCGACCGGCCTGACCGGGATCAGGACGCCGTGATCGCCACGGTCCCCGGGCGGCGTGTCGATTTCAGCGAACTGGAGGCCCGCCATGGCGGCCGGCTCGGCCTGGCCGCCTACAGCGAACGAGGCGCGGTCGCCTGGCGTGAAAGCGAGCGGTTCGTCTACTGCTCGACCTTCAAGATGTATCTGGCCGCCGCGACCCTGTTGCGCATTCAGGCCGGCGAGGAACGGCTCGACCGTCAGATCGCGATCACCGCCGACGATATGGTCAACCACGCCCCGGTGACTGAGCCTGCGATCGGCGGCGGACTCAGCGTCGAGACCCTGATGCAGGCCGTGGTCGAGGTCAGCGACAACCCGGCCGCCAACCTGTTGCTCAAGGCGCTCGGCGGGCTGGAAGCCATGCAGGGCTTTTACCGGTCGCTGGGTGACACGAGTACCCGCGTGGACCGCTTCGAACCCGAGATGAACCGGCTGGACGGCGACAAGGACACCATCACGCCTGTGCAATCCCGGGTGAACATGCGGCGCCTGTTCCTCGATCCGGCCACGCCGCTGTCGCCGGACTCCAAAGACAAGCTGCTGGGCTGGATGTTCAGTTCGCCGACCGGCATGGGCCGCATCAAGGCGGGCGTGCCCGCCGGCTGGCGCGTGGCCCACAAGACCGGCACGGGCGGCTATGGCCCGACCAACGACATCGGAATCCTGTACCCGCCGACCGGCGAGCCGATCACCATCGCCATCTACTATCACGGCGTCCGCGCCTCATCCGACGCGCAGAACGAGGCCGTCATCGCTGATGCCACCCGCATGACGCTGGCCGCGCTCGGCTACGCCGCATGACCGACATCCCCGCCCCCGGCATGATGAGGGACGGCATGGCGGTCCCGACCGGCCGCGACATGATGGGCTGGGCCCTGCGCGGCGAGGTCGGCATGGCGGTGGGCGTCATCGGCATCATCCTGCTGCTGATCCTGCCGGTGCCGAAATTCCTGCTGGACCTGCTGCTGGCGATCTCGCTGGTGTCGTCGGTGCTGATCCTGATGACGGCGCTGATGATGAAGCGCCCGCTGGACTTCGCCATCTTCCCGACGGTGCTGCTGGTCTCGACCCTGTTCCGGCTGGGCCTGAACCTGGCCTCCACGCGTCTGGTGCTCAGCCACGGGCATGAGGGCCACGGAGCCGCCGGTCAGGTGATCCAGGCGTTCGGCAGCCTGATGATGGGCGGCAGCTTCATCATCGGCATCATCATCTTCGCCATCATCCTGGTGGTGAATTTCGTCGTCATCACCAAGGGCTCGACCCGCATCGCCGAGGTCTCGGCCCGCTTCACCCTGGACTCCATGCCGGGCAAGCAGATGGCCATCGACGCCGACCTGTCGTCCGGCCTGATCACCGAGGACCAGGCCAAGCTGCGCCGCAAGGAGCTGGAGCAGGAATCGACCTTCTTCGGGGCCATGGACGGCGCGTCCAAATTCGTGCGCGGCGATGCCGTGGCGGGCCTGATCATCGTCTTCATCAACGCCATCGGCGGCATGCTGATCGGGGTCATCCAGCACGGCATGCCCGCCGCCGAGGCGGCGTCGAGCTATGTCCAGCTGACCATCGGCGACGGCCTGGTGACCCAGGTTCCGGCCATCATCATCTCCATCGCCGCGGGCTTCCTGGTGTCCAAGGCGGGCGTCGAGGGTTCCGCGGACAAGGCGCTGGTGCAGCAGCTGGCCACCAACCCGGTGTCGCTGGGCGTGGTGTCCGGCGCGGCGGGGCTGATCGGGCTGATTCCAGGCATGCCCCTGATCCCGTTCGCGGCCCTGGCGGTCGGAGCGGGCTTCATGGCCTGGAAGCTGGGACGCGACCGGCTGAGGCCCGCGCCCGTCGAGTCCGACATCGTCAACACAAAGCCCAAGGACGACGTCGAGGAACCCATCGGCACGGCGCTGGCCATCGACGAGGTCAAGATCGAGCTGGGCTATTCCCTGCTGGCGCTCATCAACGATCTGGAGGGCCGCCGCCTGACCGATCAGGTGCGGGCGCTGCGGCGGTCGCTGGCGCAGGAGTACGGCTTCGTCATGCCGTCGGTGCGCATCCTCGACAACATGCGCCTGGGCACCCAGGGCTACGCCATCCGCATCAAGGAGATGGAGGCCGGCGCCGGCGAGGTCCGTCTCGGCTCGCTGATGGCCATGGACCCGGCGGGCCGTCAGGTCGAGCTGCCGGGCGAGCACACCAAGGAGCCCGCCTTCGGCCTGCCCGCCACCTGGATCGACGAAAGCCTGCGCGAGGAGGCCACCTTCCGCGGCTACACCATCGTCGATCCCTCGACGGTGCTGACCACCCACCTGACCGAAATCCTCAAGGAGAACATGGCCGACCTGCTCTCCTACGCCGAGGTGCAGAAGCTGTTGAACGGGCTTGAGGGCGAGGAGAAGAAGCTGGTCGACGAACTGATCCCCTCAGTCGTCACCGTCACCACCCTGCAACGGGTTTTGCAGACCCTGCTGCGCGAGAAGGTCTCGATCCGCGATCTGGCCTCGATTCTGGAAGGGCTGGCCGAGTCCGCGCCGCACACCTCGTCTGTCACCACCCTGGTCGAGCACGTCCGCACGCGGCTGGCGCGTCAGCTGTGCTGGCAGCACAAGGGCGACGACGGGGCCCTGCCCATCGTCACCCTGTCGCCGGAATGGGAGGCCGCTTTCGCCGAGAGCCTGATCGGCCAGGGCGAGGACAAGCAGCTGGCCATGGCCCCGTCGCGGCTGCAGGACTTCATCCGCGCCGTCCGCGACGTGTTCGAGCGCGCCGCCATGGCGGGGGAAACCGCCGTGCTGCTGACCGGCCCTCAGGTCCGCCCCTATGTCCGTTCGATCATCGAGCGCTTCCGGGGCCAGACCACGGTCATGAGCCAGAACGAGGTGCATCCGCGGGCCCGCCTGAGGACCATCGGCACGGTCTAGCCATTCGCGCCGTTCGGGCTAACCTCTCCACGTCTTTGGGAGACACGCCATGAAGCCGACCTTGACCGCCCTGCTCGCCACCGCCGCCCTGACCATCGCTGCGCCGGTCTGGGCGCAGACCGCGACGGCCCAGTTCACCGCTGTAACCGACACCTCGTTCGCTCAGCCGGACGGCGAGCGGGTGATCAGCCTGTCGACCGTCATTCCCGTGCCGCCGGAAGCCGTCTGGGCGGCTCTGACGACACCGGAGGGATGGACGACACACATGGGGGTGGCGCTCGCGAGCGTCGATCTACGCATCGGCGGCGATATCGAAACGAGCTACAGCGCCGACACGCCGCTGGGCTCAGATGGCACGATCATCAACCAGGTTGTGGCCTATGTGCCCGGGCGGATGCTGGCGATCCGCAACACCCGAGCGCCGGCGGGCTTCGCCCACGCCGAGGAATTCTCGCGAACGGTGACGGTGATCGAGCTCACGCCCCAGGACGGCGGCACGCGCGTCGATCTGCACGGCGTCGGCTTTGTCCCGGGCCCGGCGTTCGACGCCCTCCACCAGATGTTCCTGGTCGGGGACGCCTATACGCTGCAACTGCTGCACGACAGCCTGTCGGCTACCGGACGCTAGTCCAGCCGCCGGCCGAGGCGTTGCGCGCCGCGTCGTTGGTGGGGCGGGCGATCAGGCCGGACTGGGTGATCCAGACCTCGTAGGTCGCGCCGTTAGCCATGGGCATATAGGCGCCGCCGCCATAGAGGGTGTCCACGGCATCGACGTAGCGGCGATACTTGCGGGCCATGTCCCAGGCGCTGATCTTCCACGGCAGGGACTTCTCGAAGCCCGTGCCCGGATCGCCGCCCGACAGCGGATGCACGCTGCGCTCAGCGTTGATCTCCTGATCGATGGACTCGTAGCGGCCCGACAGGCGATCCAGCCGATATTGCGTGTCCAGCCCCAGGACGTTGGCCCACGGCTTCCACTTCAGCACCTGGGCCTCGATCCGCCACTGGTCGCCGTGCAGGGGATAGACGCCGCTGACCGGCGCCGCGCCCTCGGTGGCGGGCGGCTGGGTCACGGTGGCCTCGTAATACTGGTTGCCCAGCTGGCGCACGCTGATGGTCGCCACGGGACGTTCGTAGGTCAGGCGGGCGTAGGTCTGGATGTTCAGCCCCGTCAGAGCCGCGATAACCGCCGCCGCCATCAGGCCGCCGCCGCCGATGGCCGACAGACCGCCGCTGAAAATGCGCCCCTTGAACAGGCTGCCCAGCCCGGTCAGCAGGAAGATCAGTCCCGCGCCTCCGACCACCGCCGGCAGAATCCACCACCACCAGACCATTCAACTCACCTCCACCCAACCCCACACTATTAACGCTAAATCTTGAAAAGCGTCACGGTTTCACCTTTCGCGCGACTGGACTTCGCATCGGCCCCCGCTAAAGGTCACCGGCCATGATGCTCGCGATCCGCGAAAACCTGACGGTGTTCAGCCGCTTCCTGAGGACCCGGTCGCTCAGCCGCTCGATCGTGGGCCTGTTGTCGCTGGCCATCGTTTTGCTGCTGGCGGTGAACCTGGGCACCTTCGTGATGATCCGGCGCACCGCCGACTTCAACGACACTGTGGCTCAAGTTCAGGCCGCGCGCCGGGCCAGCCGGACGGTGCTGCTGACCGTGCTGGACGCCGAGACGGGCCAGCGCGGCTTCATCGTGACCGCCCGGCCGGAGTTCATGCGGCCTTATACCGAGGCGAGGGCGCGGCTGCCCGAGGTTCTGGAAACGCTGCAGGACGCGGCGGCGGACGATCCCGACATCGCCGCCCGCGCCGCCCGTATCGAAAGTCTGGCCAACGCCAAGGTGGACGAGCTGGAGCAAACCATCGGCCTGGCCCGGACCGGGCGCGCGGGGGAGGCCATTCAGATGATCCGCGGCGAGCGCGGCAAGATCCTGATGGATCAGTTGCGCGACGAGGTCGCCGCCGTCGACGAGATACAGGAGACGCGCCTCGCCTTCGCTCGGCGGCGGTCAGAGTGGGCGTCCGGCGCCACGGTGGTGGTCAATGCCCTGGCCGGGGTCCTGATACTGATGCTGGCGGGGATCAGCCTGTGGCTCATCCGGCGCTACATCGGCGAGATTCAGCAGGCGCGGGATCAGGTGGCGCGGCTCAACGAGGGGCTTGAGGACAAGGTGCGCGAGCGCACAGGCGCCCTCAGCCGGGCCAACGAGGAAATCCAGCGCTTCGCCTATATCGTCAGCCACGACCTGCGCGCCCCGTTGGTCAACGTCATGGGCTACACTTCCGAGCTTGAGCAGGCCGGAAGGGTCATCGACAGGCAACTCACAATCGTTGAGACCAAGGCGCCGAAACTGGCGGAAAGCGACGCCATCACGGCTGCCCGCGAGGATATTCCCGAGGCCATCGGCTTCATCCGCGCCTCGACCGAAAAGATGGACCGCCTCATTAACGCGATCCTGAAGCTGTCGCGCGAAGGTCGTCGGACGCTGGTCCCGGAGGTCCTCGACATGACGAAGATGGTGCAGGCCATCGCCGACAGTGTCCGGCACCAGACCCAGGCCGCCGACGCCGAGATTGTTGTCGAGCGCCTGCCGGTTCTCGACAGCGACCGCCTGTCGATCGAACAGGTGTTCGGCAACCTGGTCGACAACGCCGTGAAATACCTGGAGCCGTCGCGCCAGGGGCGCATCGTCGTCAGCGGCGTCGAGACGCCGGACGGGAGCGAATTCCGCGTCACCGACAACGGCCGCGGCGTCGCCCCGCGCGACCACGAACGCATCTTCGAACTGTTCCGCCGCTCGGGTCGTCAGGACAGGACCGGCGAGGGCCTGGGCCTGGCCTTCGTGCGCAACAGCGTTCGGCGGATCGGCGGCGAAATCCGTGTCGAATCCGAGCTGGATCAAGGCTCGACATTCATCCTGACATTCCCCAAACACCTCACCGTTATCGAGGCTGGAGACGCCGCATGACCCTGCCTGTGAAGATCGTGATGGTCGAGGACGACCTCGGCCACGCCAAGCTGATCGAAAAGAACATCCGCCGGGCGAACATCAACAACGAGATCAAGCATTTCGCGGATGGCGGCACGGCGCTCGACTATCTGTTCAGCCCCGAGGTGCTCGCCAACGGGCCGATGCTGATCCTGCTGGACCTGAATCTGCCGGACATGTCGGGCATCGACATCCTGCAGCGGGTCAAGGCCGACGACCGGCTGAAGCGCGCGCCGGTCGTGGTGCTGACCACCACCGACGACAAGGTCGAGATCGACCGCTGCTACGACCTGGGCTGCAACGTCTACATCACCAAGCCGGTGGACTACGAAGCCTTCTCGGCGGCGATCCGCCAGCTGGGCCTGTTCCTGTCCGTCATCCAGGCGCCGGAAATCGAGTGACCGACACGTCCGGCCCCATCCGGCTGCTCTACATCGACGACGACCGCGGCCTGTCCCGCCTCGTCG
>JAZKHQ010000009.1:0-17121 GCA_040385285.1 Pseudomonadota bacterium | reverse complement strand
GCGTCCTTCACCTCGACATCGATGTCGACGTCGAAGAAGTCCTGCTGCCGGTGGCTCATGATCAGGTTCAGGATGTTGCCGCCGGCCTCGCCGATGACGGTGGCCACCTGGCCCAGAACGCCGGGGGCGTTCTTGATGGTGGCGCGGATGCGGGCCGAACCGACGGCGCTGCGTTCGGCCTGGGGCGTCCATTGCAGGTCCTGCCAGACCGAATCGTCGTCGGCGAACTCGGCCAGACGCTGGCAGTCGATGGTGTGGACAGTCAGGCCCGCCTCGGGCTCCATGATGCCGACGATCCGGTCGCCGGGCAGCGGGGTGCAGCAGGCGCCGAAGTGGATGCTGATGCCCGGGGTCAGGCCGCCGCCGCGCACGAACATGCGGGCGCGGTCGTCGCGGATGCGCTTGCGGTCGGACGCCGCCTGCACCTTGCCCTTCAGGGCCGGGAACAGGGTCTCGACCACCTTCACCGCCGAGATGCGGCCGCGGCCGACGGCCTCGAACAGGTCGCCCTCCGTGGCGATAGCCAGGGTCTCGAGCGCCGGCTTCAGCGCCACGGAGTCCAGGGATTTGCCGGCCTTGGTCAGGGTCTGCTCCAGCGTCGCCTTGCCCAGACGCACGAACTCCTCGCGCTCGGCGCCGCGGATGTGGCGGCGGATGGCGGAACGGGCGCGGCCGGTGATGGTCAGGCTGCGCCAGTCGGCGGGGATGTCGCGCTTGGCGCCGCGGATGATCTCGACCACGTCGCCGTTCTGCAGCGTCGTGCGCAGGGGCTTGAGCTCGCCGTTGATCTTGATGCCCATGGCCGTGTCGCCGACCTCGGTGTGGACGGCGTAGGCGAAGTCCAGACCCATGGCCCCGCGCGGCAGGCTGATCAGCATGCCCTTGGGCGTGAAGACGAAGACCTGTTCGAGGAACATCTCCAGCTTGGCGTGCTCGACCCAGTCGTCGCCGCCGTCGCCGTGCTCGATCACCTGGACCAGATGGCGCAGGTTCTGCAGCGGGTCGCGCCCGCCGTCCTTCTCCATGGCCTCCTTGTCGAAGCCGTAGGACTTGTTCTTGTAGCGCCAGTGGGCCGCGACGCCGTCCTCGGCCACGCGGTCCATGGCCTCGGTGCGCAGCTGCAGCTCGATGCGCAGGCCGGACGGGCCGACAATGGTGGTGTGCAGCGAGCGGTAGTTGTTCGACTTCGGCGTCGAGATGAAGTCCTTGAACCGGTCCGGCACCATGGACCAGGCGCGGTGCAGCACGCCCAGCGCGCGGTAGCAGTCGTCCTCGGCCTCGACGATCACCCGGAAGCCGTAGATGTCGGACAGGGACGAGAAGCCCACCGACTTGCGCTGCAGCTTGCGCCAGATCGAATACGGCGTCTTCTGGCGGCCGATGACGCGGGCGCGCAGGCCGGCCTCCAGCAGCACGCGCTCGATCTCGACCGACACCGTCTCCATGGCGCGCCCGTGTTCCAGCTTCAGCGCCTCCAGCCGACGCTCGATGGCGGTGCGGGCGGTGGGGTTCAGATGCTCGAACGCCAGTTCTTCCAGCTCGGACGCGATCGAGTGGATGCCGATCGAGCGGCCCAGCGGGGCGTAGACGTCCAGCGTCTCGCGGCTGATGCGCTCGCGCTTCTCCTGCTTGACGAAGTGGAGCGTGCGCATGTTGTGCAGGCGGTCGGCCAGCTTCACCAGCAGGACACGCACGTCCTTGGAGATCGCAAGGATGAATTTGCGCAGGTTCTCGGCCTGGCGCGTGTGCTCGGCCTGCAGTTCGAGGCGGGACAGCTTGGTGACGCCCTCGACAAGGTCGGCGATTTCCTCGCCGAAGCGCGAGGCGATGTCGTCGCGGGTGGCCGAGGTGTCCTCGACCACATCATGCAGCAGGGCCGTGACGATGGTGGCGGTGTCGAGCTTGTAGTCCGTCAGGATGCCCGCGACCTGGATCGGATGGGCGAAATACGGGTCGCCTGAGGCCCGTTGCTGGGAGCCGTGCATCTTGACCGCATAGACATAGGCGCGGTTCAGCAGCGCCTCGTCGGCCGAGGGGTCATAGGCCTTGACCGCCTCGATCAGCTCGAACTGACGCAAAACGGCCGACGCCTTGTGGGGCGCCGGCGCGTGAGATTTCGCAGGGGTGTTGGTCGGCGCGGGAGCCTGCGCCGGAAGAACGGTTACGCCGGTGGAAGAGTCCGCCGTCAGTAGCGCTCCTCCTGGCCGCCGTCCCGGTCGCTTTGCAGCGCGCGGATCAGCTCGGCCTCGGCCATGTTCATGTGCTGGGGTTCGGCCAGCAGGGCGACGACCTCGGCCTCATCCTCGGCCTCGGTGCGCTCGTCGACGCGTTGCAGCGCCACGATGACGGTCTCGCGCAGTTCGTCGGGGACCACGCGGTCCTCGGCCAGTTCGCGCAGGGCGACGACGGGGTTCTTGTCGTTGTCGCGGTCGATGTTCAGCGGCGCGCCGTTGGCGATGGCGCGGGCGCGGTTGCCGGCCAGCAGGACCAGACCGAAACGGTTCGGCACCTTCTCGATGCAGTCTTCGACAGTGACGCGGGCCATGAATTTCCTCGGACGCGGGGGGAGAACCGCACAAAATATAGGGTTGGGATGAATTGTGCAACGCCGCATGGGCGGGAATGAGGCGTCAGTCCCGCAAACACTCCGGGTCAACCATCGCGGTCTTCTCCGGGAAAGCTTGCAGCGCGCAATGCGAGTGTGACTGCAAGCCCTGTGCCGCCTGCCCTCCCCAGAGATTCCGCAAAGTGATCTCGATTGCCGCCCGATCCGTTGAGGAAATCGTCTCTCCGCAGAAGCAGCAGGCCCGCTCAAACATCATGCCATATCCCCTGCGGTATCGCATCCCGGCCCACCGGCGCAGTCATCGCCAGGGCTGCAGCGCGCCCCTGCCCCGCCGGATGCATCCACTCCGGCGCCACCTCCGCCAGCGGCCCCATCACGAACAGGCGCTCGGCCGCGCGCGGGTGCGGCAGGATCAGGCCGTCGAGGTCGCCGGTCAGGCGCCCGTAGGCGATCAGGTCGAGGTCGAGGGTGCGCGGGGCGTTGCGGACACCGCGCCGGCGGCCGAAGGCGTCCTCGATGCGGCCCAACACGGCCATCAGGGCGTGGGGGTCGTGTTCGGTGCGCACGATGACGACGCCGTTCAGGAAGGGCGGATCGGTCGGGTCGGGCCAGGCCTGCGACGACCACCAGGACGAGCGGGCGACGACGTCGACGCCTTCGGGCCGGAAGCGGGCCAACGCGGCCTCGAGCGCCTCGCGGCAACTGCTCCAGACCCCCTTGTCATTGCAGCCGAGGGCGACGATGACGGCGGAGTCCAGATCGAGGCCGCCGTCCATACTGACGGGGACCGGACCCTGCATATTCACGGAAAGCTCGCCCATGAACCTCTACCCATCCGACCGCACGGCCCTGTTCATCGACGGGGCCAATCTTTATTCCGCCGCCCGCGCCCTGAACATTGAGCTGGATTTCAAGAAGACGCTCGAATGGTTCCGGGAACGGACGAAGCTGACCCGCGCCTATTACTACACGGCGGTGACCGAGGGCGAGGAGTTCTCGCCGATCAAGCCGCTGGTCGACTGGCTGGGCTACAACGGCTTCTCGGTCGTGACCAAGCCGGCCAAGCGGTTCACCGACGCCGACGGCCACCGCCGCATCAAGGGCAATATGGACATCGAGATCGCGGTGGACATGCTGGAGATGGCCCCGCACCTCGACCACGCGGTGCTTTTCTCGGGCGACGGCGACTTCCGCCGGCTGGTGCAGGCTGTGCAGGCGCAAGGGACGCGGGTGTCGGTCGTCTCGACCCTGAAAAGCCAGCCGCCGATGGCGGCGGACGATCTGCGGCGTCAGGCGGATGAATTCGTCGATCTGGCCGACCGGGTGGCCGAGTTCGGACGGCCGAAGCCTGGGCGGGAAGACGCCTGACTTCAACGCCACTGTTGCTCGCGCGCCACGCGAATCGGTGGCTGGCGAATTGAGGCTGAAACCGGGCGGAACACGCCGCCGTAGCTTGCGTTGATTGGCCAGGAGGAGGCTGTGATGCGCAATACCAACGGTGTGTTTTCCCAGGGCGAACGCAAGGCGTTCATGTGGGTGCTGATCGTGATCGCCGTGCTGGTCGGGGCCATGTCGGCGTACGACTGGATCGCCGGGCCGTCGTTGGGGATCTACGGGCAGGACATCCAGGCTTCGATGCCCGGCGTGCTGGACGCCCAGCCGCTCAACTAGCCCTTGTCGCGCATCAGCCGGGCCTTGTCCCTGGCCCAGTCGCGCTCTGCCGTGGCCTCGCGCTTGTCGTGCAGCTTCTTGCCCTTGGCGAGGGCGATCTCGAGCTTCGCCATCCCCGACTCGTTCAGATAGAGCCGCAGCGGGATGATGGTCTGGCCCTCGCGCTGGACCGCCCCGATCAGCTTGTCGATCTGCTTCCTGTGCAGCAGCAGCTTCCGCGGCCGGCGCGGTTCGTGGTTGAAGCGGTTGGCCTGTTTGTAGGGCGGGATGTCGGCGTTGATCAGGACGATCTCGCGCCCCTCGACCGCCGCATAGCTCTCGGCGATGTTGGCCCGGCCGTCGCGCAGGGCCTTGATCTCGGTGCCCAGCAGCATGATGCCGGCCTCGATGTTGTCTTCCAGGAAGTAGTCGAACTTCGCCCGCCGGTTCTCGGCGATCAGTTTCGACTTGGGCTGCGCCGACGCCATCAGGCCACGCCCGCCTCAGCCATGGCGCGGTCGATCAGCGGCTGGACGGCCTGGGCGGTCGGCGACAGCGGCAGGCGCACCTCGTCCGAGCACAGCTGCAGCCGCGACAGCGCGTACTTGGCCGGGGCGGGCGAATTGTCGAGGAACAGGGCCTTGTGCAGGCCGATCAGCCGGTCCTGCCACAGGCGCGCACTTTCCAGATCGCCGGCCTGGATGGCGTCGTGCAGGGCGACCATGCCCTCCGGCGCCACGTTCGAGGTGACCGAGATCACGCCCACGCCGCCCGAGGCCGCGTAGCCCAGGTAGCTGGGATCGTCGCCCGAGATCAGGTCAAACTGGCCGCCGATGTTGGCGCGCATCCAGCTGACGCGGCCCATGTCGCCGGTGGCGTCCTTGACGCCGACGATGTTCGGATGGGCGGCGAGTTTGGCGATCGTCTCGTTGGCCATGTCCACGCCGGTGCGGCCGGGCACGTTGTAGAGCAGGATCGGGATCTGCACCGCGTCGGCGATGGCCTCGAAATGCAGCGCCAGCCCCGCCTGCGACGGCCGGTTGTAGTAGGGGGTGACGATCAGGACGCCGTCGGCGCCCACGGTCTTGGCGTGGCGGGCGAAGTCGATGGCCTTGTCGGTGGCCGAGGCGCCGGCGCCGGCGATGACGCGGATTCGTCCCGCCGCCGTTGCAACGCAAAGCTCGACCACGCGCTTGTGCTCTTCCGGATGCAGGGTCGCGCTCTCGCCCGTGGTGCCCATGGGGACGACCCCGTGGACGCCGGCGGCGATCTGGCGCTCCAGCAGGCGGACGAAGGCGGCTTCGTCCACCTTTCCGTCACGAAGTGGTGTGATCAGGGCGGTGATCACACCCTTGAAGAGCGGGGCGGTCATGGGAAGATGGTCCTGAAAGCGGGGTCGGGCGACGGGCGCCGGATGTTAAGCGCCAAAGGGTAGGTTGCCGGCTGTATCGCCGCAACCGTCACGGATGGGAATGGGACACACGATGATAGCAGCACCGGCCCTGGCGGCGATTCTCGCGGTTCTGGCGCCTGCGCCGGAAACGGTGCTGACGCTTCAGGCCCAGTCCTATCAATCCGTCGGCGACGGTTCGCTGAGCGAGCAGGACCGCGCGCTGTTCGCTCAGGGGTTGGCCGCCGCCCGGGCCAAGGACGTGAACCGGACGCGCGACATCGAGTCCCGGATCAGCGACGCCACGGCGCGCAAGATCATCGAATGGGCGCTGATCGACACCTCGGCAGACCGTCTGAGCTATTCCGACCTCGCCGCGGCCGACACGACCTTCGCGGGCTGGCCGCGGGGCGACAGCCGCCGCACCGCCACCGAGATCGCCCTGGACCGGTCGGGCGCCGGGCCTGACGCGGCGCTGGCCCTGTTCGCCACGCGGGCGCCGACGACGGTTCAGGGCGCCATAGCCCTGACCGACGCGCTGGAGCAGCGCGGACGCGGCGACGAGGCGCGGAGCCTGATCCGCGGCTGGTGGCGGGACAAGTCCTTCGACGTATCGACCCAGACCCGAATCCTGAACCGCTGGGGCGGCTGGTTCACCCAGGACGACCACGACGCCCGCGCCGCCATGCTGCTGATCGGCACGCACGGTCCGGCCACCCGCGCGATGGTTCAGATGGCCTCCCCGGACATGCGGGCCGTCGGCGAGGCCGTGCTTGCCCTGCGCACCGCCTATAGCGCCGACGCGGTCGTCGGGGGGCTGACGCCATCGCAGGCCATGCATCCGGCCGTGGTGGTGGAGCGGGTGCGGATCGCCCGGGCGCGGGGCCGCGCCGGCGACGCCTACGGCCTGCTGGCCGCCCTGCCCGCCGCGCCGTCTCATGCGGACGGTCAGAAAACCCTGTGGGACGAGCGCCGCGCCTATTTCCTCGACGCGCTGCAGAACAGGAACTGGCAGGCAGCCTATGACTCCATGGCGGGCCACGGCTTCCCGTCCGGCGACCGCAAGGTGGACGCCGAGTTCTTCGCCGGCTGGGTGGCCCTGACCAAGCTGAACGACCCGGAGCGCGCCGCGCGGCATTTCGAGACCCTGCGCACAGCCTCCAGCACCCCGATCACGCAAGGCCGGGCCTATTACTGGCTGGGCCGGGCCGCCGAGGCGCGGGGCGATCAGGCGGCGGCGCAGTCCTTCTATGCGGGCGGCGCGCGGCACATCCAGACCTTCTACGGCCAGCTGGCGGCCGAGAAGACGGGCCAGGGCGCCTTCACCCTGCCCGCGGACCCGGAGATCACCCAGGCCGACAAGGCCCGGTTCGAAGGAAATGAGGTGGTCCGCGCCGCGCGCATCCTGGGCGCCGCCAACGAACTGACGCTGCTGCGCGTCTTTGCTTATCAGCTCGACGACGACCTGCCGCAGGCCGCGGATCTGGCGCAGCTGATGGATCTGTCGCGCGAATACGGCGAGGGCTTCACGGCCATGATGGTGGGCCGTGCCGCCAGCCAGCGCGGCTTCCTGATCCCCGAGCGCCAGTATCCGATCCGCATGCCGCCGACCGTGTCGGGCGCGGCGCCGCTGGAGTTCACCCTGGCCATCACGCGTCAGGAATCGAGCTTCGACCCCCGGGCCCGATCGCACGCCAATGCGCGCGGCATGATGCAATTCCTGCCGGGGACGGCGCGCGCCGTCGCTCGCCAGCTCGGCCTGCCCTACTCGGACGAACGGCTGTGGGAGCCGGACTACAACATGACGCTGGGCAGCTATCACCTCGGCGACCTGACGCGGCGTTTCGGCGGGTCGATGCTGCTGACCACCGTGGGCTACAACGCCGGTCCGGCGCGGCCCCCGCAGTGGATCGCCCGTTGCGGAGACCCGCGCGCCGGATCGGCCTCGAATGTCGTCGATGCGGTCGACTTCATCGAGTGCGCGCCCTTCACCGAAACTCGCAACTACATGATGCGAGTCATGGAAAACATGCAGATTTATCGCGCACGTCTGAATGGCGGCACGGCGCCGTTGCAGATCTCGTCAGACATCTCGCGCGGCGCGATGACGTCGTCTGGGCCGCAGCCGTATCTGTCCGTGGCCGACGAGGACGTGACGCCGGAAGCCGCGCCAGAGCCTTCGGAATAGTCAGGCTCGCCGGGCGGACAAAAGCGGCCCGTCCGGACCCTCGACCCAGGAGCCCGTCAGGCCGAACACGCGTTTCAGGACGGCAGGACTGAGCGCCTGCAGCGGCGGCCCGTCGGCGACGAGCTTGCCTTCATTCAGAACCACCACCCGGTCGGCGTAGCGCGCGGCCAGGGTCAGGTCGTGCAGGCTGACCAGCACCCCCTGCCCGGCCCGGGCGCGGTCGCGCAGCCGCTCCATGACCATCAGCTGGGCGTCGGGGTCGAGGCACGCCGCCGGTTCGTCGGCCAGCAGCGCCGGGGCCTGCGAAACGAAGGCCCGGGCCAGCAGCACTCTCGCCCGCTCGCCGCCCGACATCTCGGCCACGCCCCGGTCGGCCAGATGGGCCGCATCGACTTCGGCCAGGGCGGCGCGGGCGCGCTCAAGGGCCTCGGGGCCCGACAGGAAGGGCGCGCCAAGTGCCGCCACCTCGACGGCGGGCAGGTTCCAGGCGACGCGGCGTTCCTGAGGCAGGTAGGCGGCGGTCCCGGCGCGGGCGCGGGGCGTCAGTGCGTGGACATCGGCGTGGCCCAGCAGCGCGCGACCTTCGCTCAGGGGCAGCAGGCCCAGCGCCGCGCGGATTATGCTGGACTTGCCGGCGCCGTTGGGGCCGCACAAGGCGACCAGTTCGCCTGCCTGAAGGGTCAGCGACACACCGGACAGCACGCTCCGGCCGTCGATGCGAGCGCCCGCACTTTCCAGCGCCAGCAGGGTCACAACCGCCACTCCCGCGCCGCGCGCCAGGCGATCAGGGCGAACAGGGGCGCGCCGACGAGGGCGGTGAAGACGCCGAGCTTCAGTTCCTGATCCGTCGGGGTGATCCGGGCCAGCAGGTCGGCGAGAATGAGGATCAGCCCGCCGGCCAGCGCTGAAGGCCACAGCAGCCGTCCGGGATCGCCCCGCACCGCGGCCCGCACCAGATGCGGCGCAGCGAGGCCGACGAAGCCGATCACGCCCGCCACGGCCACGGCGGAGCCTGCTGCGATGGCGGCGGCGATCAGGGCGAAGATGCGCAGCCGCGCCATGTCGAGACCGGAGGTGGCGGCGGTCTCATCCCCCAGCGACAGCATGCGCAGGCCGGGCGCGGACAGGCGCGCGAACAAGGCGGCGACAGCTACGGCGGGGACGACCCAGGCGACGTCGATCCAGCTGCGGTTCTGCACCGAGCCGAGCAGCCAGTTCATGACCTCGGCCGTGGCGATGGGCGATGGCGACAGATTGAAGATCAGGGCCGTGGCCGCGCCCGCGAAACTGGACAGGGCCACGCCGAACAGGATCAGGGCCTCGGGCGACCGGACCCTGAGCGCGAAGACAGTCAGCAGGATCGCCGCGCCCGCCGCGCCGGCCAGAGCCGCGACCTCGACCGCGCCGGGAATGGCGGCGAGGCCCAGCACGATGGCCAGGGCCGCCGTCAGGGCCGCGCCCGCCGACACGCCCAGCACCCCCGGCTCGGCCAGCGGATTGCGCAGCAGGCCCTGCATCACCGCCCCGGCCAGACCCAGAGCGGCGCCGACGATAAGGGCGCAGACGGCGCGAGGCGCGCGTACCTGCCACAGCACCTCGCCGGGGCCGGAGGCGGGGTCGAGGACCGCCTGCTGGAACTGGGCCGTCGTCAGGGCCGTCTCGCCGACCAGCACGGCCACGACCAGCGCCACGACGATGGCGATCAGCAGCAGGGCGTTGAGGCCCGGCCGCGTCATGTTCCGTCCGCCAGCATCGCCGCCGCATCCGCCGCGAACCATCCGGGACAGGTCAGGGCCGCGCCGGGCAGGCTGGCCGCCGTATGGCCCTCGGCCGCGCGGCGCACCACGGGATGCCGCCCCGCGCCGCGCCAGTCGGCCCGAAGCTGTTCGAAGAACCCCAGCACGAACCGGAACGGCGGCTCCAGGGCGATGCGCTCGACGCTGACCGGGGCGAAGCCGGGCCCGGCCAGATTGGCGTAACCGGCGGCGTGGAGGATGGCGTCCATCAGCGTGCCCTCGCCCGCCGTGAAGCCGCCGGCGGTCAGATACAGGGCCGAACGGTCGGGCTCGGCGGGGCGATGCGCATCCGCCAGCCTGTCATCCATGCGGGCGATCAGGGCTGTCGCGCGGGCGGGCTCGGCCAGGGCGTCGCCGACGTGGCGGATGTTGGCGCGGACGCCGGTGAAATCGACAGCATCGTCGATCGTCGCGACCTTGACCCCGCGCCGTTCCAGCGCCGTCAGCAGGCGCGGCTCGCCGCCCCAGTAGCGGACGACGATGTCGGGCCGGAAGGCCACGGCGGCCTCCAGCGTCGGACGCAGGCGGCGATGACCGGCGGCCTCGGCGCGCAGCCAGGCGTCGGGATCGTCGGCGCGCGGCGACAGGGCCAGATCGGCGTCAGGGGCCGCCAACGCCAGCACATACTGGTCGGCGCACTGGTCCAGCGACAGGATGCGCAGGGGCCGGGCCTGGGCCGTCCCGGCGGCCAGCATCGAGACCACCGCCAGAGCCGTCCCGGCCGCCTTCACGGCTTGAGCAGGCCCATGAACAGGGCGTCGAGCATGGTGCGGCTGAGCACCTCGCGCGCCGGCCAGTCGAAATAGGGCTTGGTGATCATCAGCGAGACCACACCGTGGACGCCGGCCCACAGTGCTCGCGCCGTCACGTGGGCGCCGGAGCGCAAACGGCCCTTGGCCTCCGCCTCCTCGACCACGACCTCGAAGGCCCGGAACAGCTCGATGCCGACCTCCTGGGCCGCCGATTGCGCGTGCTGCGCCTCGTCAGGCCGGGTCAGGTAGATCAGGCGATAGGCGTTCGGATTGGCGAAGCCGAAGTCGATATAGGCCTCCAGCACCCGACGCAGACGCGTCTCGGGCGGCGTGTCGGCGGCGATGATCTCGTCCTGGCCCTCGCGCAGCCGCTCGAAGGCGTTGCGGCAGATTTCGTGCAGGATCGCGCCCTTGTCGGGGAAATGCATGTAGAGCGCGGTCGAGGACAGGCCCACGGCGTCGGCGATCTTGCGGATCGTGGCGCCCTCGTATCCGAGCTCGACGAATATCCGTTCCGCCGCCGTCAGGATTTCGGCGCGGCGCGCGTGGCCTTCGCCCTTGGGCTTTCGCGTCGAGCGGACGGGATGGGTCAGGACGGCCGACAAGGGAGACTCCGGATGGTCTGCGTTGAATAGCGGCAATCCTCGCGGCGCGCCAACCGCTTGCGGCGGCCACCCCCCAAGGCTAGCCCTAGGACGATGGGGGACGGCGGCATCAGCAAGGGTGTGACCGGCGCGCGAGCCGCGGACGGCGTGCGCCTGCCCCGCGCCGAAAGCGCCGCACGGCTGGGTCCGACGCCGGGACAGGCGCTCCTGATTCTGGCGGCGTTTGCATCCCTGGCCTGGAGTTTCGCGACGCGTCCGGCGGCGACCGCGGCGGGCCTGGTGATCGCGGCGCAGCTGGCCTTCATGGCCTGCGCTGCCTGGCGGGTGCTGCTGGTGGTGGTCAGCCGGGGGACGCCGCCGCCGTCGCCGGAACCGTCCGAGTGGCCGCGCTACACCATTCTGGCCGCGCTGCACGATGAGGCGGAGGTGACGCCCCAGTTGATCGGGCGGCTGGCGGCGATCGATTATCCGGCCGACCGGCTGGAGGGTTTTCTGGTGCTGGAGGCGCATGATCGGCCGACCATCGAGGCGGCATTGCGGACCCCGCGGCCCGACTGGCTGAAGGTGCTGATCGCGCCGCCGGGGGCGCCGCGCACCAAGCCTCGGGCGCTGAACATCGCGCTGGCCCGCTGTAGCGGCGAGCTGCTGACAGTCTATGACGCCGAAGACGACCCCGATCCGTTGCAACTGCGCGAAGCCGCCGCGCGATTCGCCGCCGATGCGAATGGACGACTGGCCTGCCTGCAGGCGCCCCTGCGCATCCGCAGGCGAGGCAGGGAAGGCGCGGCGCCGTTCCTCGATCGCCAATTCGCGGTGGAATATGCGGCCCTGTTCGAGGTCACCCTGCCGGCCATGGCGCGGATGGGCATGCCCTTCCCGCTCGGCGGCACCAGCAATCACTTCCGCGTCGAGGCGCTGAGAGCTGTCGGCGGCTGGGACGCTTTCAACGTCACCGAGGACGCGGACCTGGGCTTCCGGCTGTGGCGGCATGGCCGGCGGCTGGGCGTCATCACCCGGCCGACGCATGAGCCGCCGCCGGGCGGGATGATCCATTGGCTGCCCCAGAGAACGCGGTGGCTGAAAGGCTTCATGCAGACCTGGGGCGTGAACACGCGCCGGCCGTGGCGGCTGGGCTCGCGCGGGGCCGTGGCGCTGGTTATGACTATCGGCGTGGCCCTGGCTTCGGCGGCGGCGCACGGGCCGTCGATCGCATGGGTGGCGACGGCCCTGATCACGGCGGTCGACGCCCGCATTGCGCCGGCGACGCCGATGCTGTCGATGAGCGTGATGGGGCTGGGGGCCGCGGCGGCCTGGCTGTCAGGCCTGATCGGGGCGCGGCGGGCGGGAGTCGGCTATGCCGTCACGGACATGCTGTCGGCCCCGGCCTATTGGTCGCTGCTGAGCCTGGCGTTCGTGCACGCCGTCTGGCGGCTGGCGACCGAGCCCTTCGCCTGGGACAAGACCGCCCACGCGCCGGAGCCGAAAGAGGCGGAATGATCTACTGGCGGCCCGCCAGCAGGACGTTCTGGACCCGGCGGCCCAGCGGATCGCGCGAGTGCCAGGTGTCGCCGACCTCGGCCTCGATCATGGCGGTGCAGTAGCGCGGGATCAGCATGTTGGGGCGGATGTTGTTCAGGCAGATGCGTTCGCCCTCGACGCGCCAGTTCGCCGTCAGGCGGCGGCCGTCCGAGAACTGGGCCGTATAGGTCCCGTCAGGACTGAACCAGTGCTTGACCCATCCGCCATCTGGATAGCGCGACAGGACGGTATTGCCGAAAGCGGTGTTGATGCCCGCCAGTCCGGGGGTCGCCGCCAGACATGCGGCGGTGAAAATCGCCAGCGCGATCTTACGCATACGGAAAAGCCTCCCTGCCCGGGGCCGCACTATTAACATTCCGTTAGGTTTTGCAAGCCGCCTCGCCTGCCGGTGGAACCTGCGCCGCATCACGAATACTTGACTCTGGCGTGTGGGCTTCTATATCCGGCGCAAGCTCGGGACAGGACTGCGATGCGCGCCGCCCCCACGCCCAATCGGGCGGTTCCGGCAGCTCAAGACGTTACGACGTTTCCTCAGTCCTCAAGGCTTTATGACCGAATTCGCCAATCTGGGCCTTTCGCCCACGACCCTCAAGGCGGTCGCCGACACCGGCTACACCACCGCCACCCCCATTCAGGAACAGGCCATCCCGGTGGCCCTGGCCGGCCGTGACGTTCTGGGCATCGCCCAGACCGGCACCGGCAAGACCGCGGCCTTCACCCTGCCCCTGATCGACCGACTGCAGTCCGGCCGCGCCCGCGCCCGGATGCCCCGCGCCCTTGTGCTGGCGCCGACCCGCGAGCTGGCCGACCAGGTCGCCGAAAGCTTCGCCAAATACGCCAAGGGCACCAAGCTGACCTGGGTGCTGCTGATCGGCGGCGTGTCCATGGGCGACCAGGTCGCGGCCCTGAACAAGGGCGTGGACGTGCTGATCGCTACGCCTGGCCGGCTGATCGACCTGTTCGAACGCGGCAAGATGATGCTGAACGGCGTCGAGGTCATGGTCGTCGATGAAGCCGACCGCATGCTGGACATGGGCTTCATCCCGGACATCGAGAAGATCTTCAAGCTGACGCCGCCCAAGCGCCAGACCCTGTTCTTCTCGGCCACCATGCCGCCCGAGATCACCCGGCTGACGACCCAGTTCCTGAAGGACCCGACGCGGATCGAGGCGTCGCGCCCGGCCATGACGGCCGAGACCATCACCCAGTATGTGGTGCGCATCCCGTCAAGCGACCCCAAGGCCAAGCGCGCCGCCCTGCGGGCCCTTGTCGGCCGCGAGGACGTCAAGAACGGCATCGTCTTCTGCAACCGCAAGACCGAGGTGGATGTCGTCGCCAAGTCGCTGAAGCAGCATGGCTTCGACGCCGCGCCGATCCACGGCGACCTGGACCAGTCCCTGCGCACCAAGACGCTCGCGGCCTTCCGTTCGGGCGAGCTGAAACTGCTGGTGGCGTCCGATGTCGCCGCGCGCGGCCTGGACATTCCAGACGTCAGCCACGTGTTCAACTACGACGTTTCGCACCACGCCGACGACTATGTGCACCGCATCGGCCGCACCGGCCGCGCAGGCAAGAAGGGTCAGGCGTTCATGATCGTGACCCCGGCCGACGACAAGTCGCTGGATAAGGTCCTGAAGCTGATCAAGATGGACCCGGTGGAGTTGACGCTGGAAGGCGTCGACTTCGGCGGCGGACGTTCGCCGTCCCGTCCCGCCGCCGACAAACCCGCGGGTCGTGGCCGCAGCCGCTCCGAGCCGCGTGAGGCCGCGCCGGTCGAAGCCGTCGCCCCCGAGACCGAGGCGCCCGCCCTGACGCCCGAAACGACAGACGATGCGCCCCGCCGCACCCGCAGCCGCCGCGGCGGCCGTGGCCGGACCGAGAGCGAAGCCGCTCCGGCGTCCGAAGCTCCGGCTGAAGCGGCCGTGGCCGTGGCGGAAACGGCCGAGGCTCCAGCTGTCAGCGCTGAAGCCGCCGAGGAGGCGCCGCGCCGCAGCCGCAGCCGTCGTGGCGGCCGCGGCCGGTCCGAACGCGAGGCCGCTCCGGCCGCCGTCGAGTCCGCCGTTGAAACGGCCGAGGCCCCCGTCCGTCGTGAACGTGAGCCGCAGCAGGCCCAACTCCGCCAGTCGGAACGGCGCGGCGAGCGCCCGGTTGAGGACGACCGCAAGCCAGCCCGAACGGGCCCGGCATTCGGTGAGACGGGCATACCGGCGTTCCTGCGCCGGGCGCCGCGCTGAGTCCGAAGCCGGACACTTCCGGTCGCGCTTAACCCGTCTTTATCGTTATTCGTCCTAGGGTCTCCCCACAGCGCCGCCGAATGCGGCATCGGGGAATGACTATGGCTGAACAGGTCGAAACCACGCTTCGCGGTCCCGAAGCTTATGACCTGGCCCGTCGCGTCATCGACGAGATGGCCGGGCATGGCGTCTGGCCGACCCCGGTCAATTTCGAACTGTGGCTGCACTACATGGGCGATCCCGAGGGTCCGCTGGGCCGCGAGATCAAGCGCATTCTGGCGGCGCAGGAGCCCTTCACCGACGCCACCTCCGACATGCTGGCCGCCGAATACCTGCCGCGCGGCCGCCTGAGCGAAGAGATCCGCGACGCCGGCCGGGTGCTGGACCGCGAACTGTCCAGCGTCGCCGACGCCATTTCCCGCGCCCACAAGTCGCAGACCGCCTATGGCGAGACCCTGGCCGAGGCCGGGGCGACGATCGAGGCCACGGACGGCGCGGGTCTGAAAACCCTGGTCACCACCCTGACCGCCGCCACGCGCAAGGTTCAGGCCGAGAACTCCGACCTCGAGAAGAAGCTGGAGACCTCGACACGCGAGGTGGCCAAGCTGCGCGAGCATCTGGAGCAGGTGCGGCGCGACGCCATGACCGACGCCCTGACCAACCTGGCCAACCGCAAGGCGTTCGACGAACATCTCGACGCCGCCTGCGCCAAGGCCGAAGCCGACGGCGGGGCCCTGACCCTGGCGGTCATCGACATCGATCACTTCAAGCGCTTCAACGACACCTGGGGCCACCAGACCGGCGATCAGGTCATTCGCTATGTCGCCAGCGTGCTGGGCCGCGTGTCGCGCCAGCCGCGCATGGCCGCCCGCTACGGCGGTGAAGAGTTCGCCATCATCTTCCCCGGCGAAAGCGCCGGCACGGTCGAGGCGGCCCTGAACAGCATCCGTCAGGAGATCGGCTCGCGCGCCCTGCGCCGCCGCTCGACCAACGACGAACTGGGCGCCGTGACCATTTCCGCCGGTTTCGCCATCCGCGAGCCGGGCGAGAGCGCCACCGCCCTGCTGGAGCGGGCCGACAATGCACTCTATGCGTCCAAGCGCGGCGGCCGCGACCGGGTCACAGTGGCCGGCGCGCTGGACGAGGCCGCTTGACGAAGCAGGCGCAATCGCGGTCCTGATCGGGGATGCGCAGTTTCGCCTTCGCCGTCGCCTACTGGCTTTTATCCATCACCTACACGCTGGCCGCCTGCATCGCGGCCCTGGCGCCGGGGCGCGGCGCGACCGGCTGGATCATCCGCCGCTACGTGCGCCGCATGGTGCAAGCGATGCGGCTGCTGGCCGGCATCCGCATCCAATATCGCGGCGAGGATCGCCTGCCCTCGGGCGCCTTCATCATCGCGTCCAAGCACCAGAGCTGGGGCGACGGCTTCGCCACCTATGACCGGTTCGCGGACCTGGCCTTCGTCACCGGCGACCATCTGGAGAAGTTCCCGCTGATGGGGACCGTGCTGAGGAAGCTCGGGGCCATAGTGGTCAACAACTGCGGCGGCCGCAAAGCGCGCGAGGCGTTGCAGCACCGCGCCGCCGATGCGCACGCCGAGGGGCGGAAAATCCTGATCTATCCGGAAGGAAATCTGGCCAGGGTGGGCGAGAAATTCCGTTACCGTTCGGGCGTCTGGCACATGTACCGCGACTTCGACATGCCGGTCGTGCCGCTCGCGACGAACCTGGGCCTGTTCTGGCCGCAGGAGGCGTTCCGCAAGAACCCGGGCGTGGCGACGCTGGAGTTTCTGGAGCCGATCCCCACAGGCTTACCCAAGGAAGAGTTCCTGGCGCTGCTGGAGGCGGCGGTGGAAGGCAAGACCGCCGAACTGATCGCAGAAGCGACCGGCCAGCCGGTGACACCGGCGGTTCAGGTTCCGACGCCGGATGAGGTGGCGAAGGCCGCTAAGGCTTCGGCTTCTTCGGCTTCTTCGCCGCCGCCTTCCTGAGCGCCACATCGATGGCACCCCTGGCCCAGGTCACGGCTTCTTCCGGATCGTCCGTGGCGCTCGCCGGCAGGCTCCAGTAGCCCAGGTTCATGACCGCGCCGTCCTTGCCCGGATAGGTGAACTGGCGCGAACCGGCGGCGGTGAGGGCGGGAATGTTGGTCTCGTCGCCCTTCAGCCAGAGCTCGCCGTCATCCACCAGGGCGAACAGCAGGCCGTTTGAATAGATCGCCCCGGCGCCGAACATCTGCTTGATCTGGAGCGGGCCGAGGGCGGCGAGATGCTCGCGCGCCCATTCGCCGAGATCGGGATCGTAGGCCATCGGTCAGCCCGCCGCCGGGACGATGGTGACGCTTTCGCCGCAGCCGCAGGCGTCGGTCTGGTTCGGATTGCGGAACACGAATTTGGACG
>JAZKHQ010000008.1:0-53668 GCA_040385285.1 Pseudomonadota bacterium | reverse complement strand
GCAAGTCGACCATCCTCAGCCTGCTGCCGCGCTTCTATGACGTCACCGGCGGCGCGGTGCGGATCAACGGAACCGACGTGCGCGAGCTTCGCCTGCACGACCTGCGCGAGCGCATCGCCCTGGTGACCCAGGAGCCGTTCCTGTTCGACGACACCATCCTGGCCAACATCGCCTACGCCCGCCCCGACGCGACCCGGGATCAGATCGAGGCGGCGGCCCGAGCGGCGGCGGCGCATGACTTCATTACCGCCTTGCCCGAGGGTTACGCCACCCGCGCCGGCGAGGCGGGCCTGCGCCTGTCGGGCGGCCAGCGCCAGCGCATCGCCATCGCCCGCGCCTTCCTGAAGGACGCGCCGATCCTGCTGCTGGACGAGGCCACCAGCGCTCTCGACACTGAGAGCGAGGCCCTGGTCCAGGCCGCGCTGGAGCGCCTGATGCAGGGCCGCGCCACCCTGATGATCGCCCACCGCCTGTCGACCGTGAAGAACGCCGACCGCATCTGCGTCATCGAGGCCGGACGCGTGGTCGAGGTCGGAACCCACACGTCGCTGGTGAAGAAGAAGGGCCTCTACGCCCGCCTCGCGCGGCAGCAGTCGCTCGATGGCGACATCCCCACGGTGGAGACCGTGGCTTGAGGCCGCTGCGCAATCCGGCGGTTCAGGCCGTGGCCGCCTGGCTGGTGGCGACATGGCTGAGATTCTGCTTCGCCACCATCCGCTGGACGCGGGAGAACGAGGCCGTGGCCGAGGGCGTGTGGGCCGAGGGCGGCGGCGTGCTGATCGTCTTCTGGCACTCACGCGGCGCGGTCAGCATGGTGTCCTGGCCTCAGGACCGGGCCCAGGCGACCAAGGGACTGGTGTCCCTCAGCCGCGACGGCGAGTTCATGGTCAAGATGGTCGGCCGGCTCGGCTTTCCCGCCATCCGCGGCTCATCCGCGAAGAAGGGCGCGACCGAGGACAAGGGCGGCGCCGTGGCCTTGCGGGAAATCCTGCGTCAGTTGAAGGTCGGCGGCCTGGCCCTGTCGCCCGACGGCCCGCGCGGCCCGGTGCGGGAGATGGGGCCCGGCACGCCGGTGATGGCGAAACTGTCGAAGCGCCCGGTGCTGTTTCTCGGCGTGTCATGCAATCCGTCGATCCGGCTGAACACCTGGGACCGCTACATGCTGCCCCTGCCCTTCGGGCGCGGGGCGGTGGTGTGGGACATCGACCGCTATCCCGAAGGCGAGACGCCCGAAGCCGTCGCCGCCCTGTGGCAGGCCAAGCTGACCGCCGTGGAGGCGCGCGCCGACGCCCTGTGCGGCGCGGAGCGGCTGTGAGCCTCGCTCTCTACACCTATCGCCTGCTGACGCGAGTGATCGAGCCGTTCGCCCCGCGTCTGCTCGACGACCGCGCCCGCCGCGGCAAGGAGGATCCCGCGCGCGTCGACGAACGGCTGGGTCTGGCCGGCGTGCCCCGGCCCGAAGGCGAGGTCGTCTGGCTGCACGGCGTCAGCGTCGGCGAGACCTTGTCCCTGCTCCCGCTGGTCGAGCGGTTCCGCGAGGCGCGGCCGGACGTGACCGTGCTGGTGACCTCCGGCACCACCACCTCGGCGCAGCTGCTGGGCCGGCGCCTGCCGCCCGGGGCCATCCACCAGTATGCGCCGGTGGACGGCCCCGCCGCCGTCGCCGCCTTCCTCGATCACTGGCGGCCCTCGCTCGGCGTGCTGGTCGAGAGTGAGTTGTGGCCGAACCTGATCCTTGGCGCACAGGCGCGAGGCATTCCGCTCGTGCTCGCCAGCGCCCGCATCACCGAGAAGACGGCGAACGGCTGGGCCCGCTTCCCCGGCGCGGCGCGGCGGCTGCTGTCGGCCTTCGTGCGGGTGATGCCCCAGGACGAGACCTCGGCCGAGCGGTTGCGCGATCTCGGCGCCCGCATCGACGGTCAGGTGAACCTGAAGCTGGCGGGCGGCCCCCTGCCCCATGACGCCGCCGCCTTCACCCGGCTCAGCGCCGCCATCGGCGACCGGCCCGTGGTCGTCGCCGCCAGCACCCATGAGGGCGAGGAGATCGCCCTGGTCCGGGCGCTGGACCGTCTGGCCGAGCGGCTGTGCCTCATCATCGTGCCGCGTCACCCCGACCGCTCCGCCGGGATCGCCACGGCCCTGAAGCGCGACGGCTATGCCTTCGCCCTCCGCTCGGCGGGCCAGCCGCTGACCCGCGAGACCGACCTCTACATCGCCGACACCCTGGGCGAGATGGGGGTGTTCCTGCGGCTGGCGGATGTGGTGGTCATGGGCGGCTCCTTCGCCCCGGCGCTGGGCCTGCCGCCCGTCGGCGGCCACAACCCGCTGGAGCCCGCGCGGCTCGGCAAGCCCGCCGTGACCGGTCCCGACGCCTCCAACTGGCACGCCGTGACCGCCGCCCTCGCCGCAGCGGGCGGCCTGACCATCGTCCAGACGCCAGGCGACCTTCCCGCCGTCATCGAGCCCTTGCTGGCTGACCCCGCCGCCGCGAAAGCCATGGGCGAACGCGCCCGCCGCGCCGCCGCCGACGCCGGATCGGGCCTCGAGACCCTGTGGCGCCAGATCGAGCCTCTGCTGCCGCCGGTCAAGCAGAAGGGGCGCGGACGATGAACGCACCACGTCTCCCTTCTCCCCTCGGGGGAGAAGGTGGCTCGCGAAGCGAGACGGTTGAAGGGGCTGTCAGCCTCATACCCTCTACCGGCCGCGCCTGGCTCAACCTTACCCCTCATCCGAGCCGCTCCGCGGCCCACCTTCTCCCCCAAGGGGAGAAGGGTTCATGAAGCTGTCGACCCCCCGCTGGTGGTACCACCGTGATCGCGGCCACGCGCCCTTTACCCGGATGCTGCTCAAGCCCCTGTCCTGGATCTGGGCCGCCGCCACCGCGCGGCGCATAGCCCGCACCGTCCCGGCCGAGGCCGGCTGCGCCGTCATCTCCGTCGGCAACCTGACCGTCGGCGGATCGGGCAAGACGCCGGTGGCGCGCGAGGTGCTGCGGCTGTTGCGGCAGGCGGGCGTGAGCGCCGCCGCCCTGTCGCGCGGCTACGGCGGGCGGCTGGAAGGCCCCGTTCAGGTCGATCTGGCCACACACACCGCCGCCGACGTGGGCGACGAGCCGCTGATGCTGGCGCTGGACGGCCCCGCCTGGATCGCCCGCGACCGCGTCGCCGGGGCCCGCGCCGCCGCTGCAGCAGGCGTTCAGGCCGTGGTGCTGGACGACGGACACCAGAACCCGACGCTGAAGAAGACGCTGAGCCTGATCGTCGTGGACGGCGAGACGCGCGACGATGAATGGCCGTTCGGCGACGGCTCGGTCTTCCCGTCCGGGCCGATGCGCGAACCGCTGAAGGCCGGGCTGGCGCGCGCCGACGCCGTGGTGATCCTGCTGCCCGCCGACCTGCCCGAGGCCGATCCGGAACTGGTCGAGACCTTCGGCGCCCTGCCCGTCTTCATCGCCCGGCTGAAACCTGCCGGTCCGCCGCCGTCCGGGCCTCTGGTCGGCTTCGCCGGCATCGCCAAGCCGTGGAAGGTCGAGCGCGCCCTGACCGCCGCCGGCGCCGACCTCGTCGACTTCGCCCCCTTCCCCGACCACGCCGCCTTCCGCGAGGAAGACCTGCGCTTCCTCGCCGACCGCGCCGAGGGCTATGGCGCGCATCTCATCACCACCGAGAAGGACTGGTCCCGCCTGCCCCCCGACTGGCGCTCGCGCGTCACGTCATGGCCCGTAAAGGCGGTGTTCGACGACGAGGCGGGGTTCAAGCGGCTCCTCACCTCCACGTTGGCGTAGCCAATGGGGAGGTGAAACGAAATGCGCGCCCAGCCGCTCAACTGTGTGCGCCGAGCTTGCTAACCCGCTGATTCCCAACGGCCCGGCCTTTTCTCGAGCCGCTGAACGCGCCCGGGTCGGAAACGGCCGTATGGTCTCCCCGTCCCGTCGCAGGGAGGGCTCGCTCGGCCGGCGACCGATCGGCGGCGGGAGCGGACGGAGCGGGGATTGTGTGAAGGGCCCGCTCGCGTTGTCATCCCCGCGAAAGCGGGGACGCGTCGCGAGCGTTAGCCCCAGCACAATGCCGGTGGACACCCGAGGAGGGAGTCCGGCCAGGGTCGAGGGGGATACTCGGACCGTTCCAGGACAGTCTCGCCATGGGACTGCCTGCCCGCCGGGGGCGCTGCGGTAAGGCGATAACACCGCCACCCGACGCAAGCTTCCGGATAACCGCCCGCGCGGAGCGTCTGCCTTCGTCGAAACGGTAAAACTAATCTTCTCCGGGCGATGGCCCGGCGCTCCGCCTAGCCTTCCCATCGCCGACTGCAATGCAGGCGGGGCTTCAGCCTGCCTTCACTCCGCCCGGCAGACCACCCCGCCCTTCATCACGAAGCGGACGTGCTCCAGCACCGTGACGTCGCTCAGCGGGTCGCCGCTGACGGCGATCAGGTCGGCGGGCATGCCCACGGCGATCCGGCCCGCCTGATCGGAGATGCGCAGGTGCGCGGCGGCGCCGACCGTCGCGGCCTGCACGGCCTCCAGCGGGGTCAGGCCGGCCCGGACCAGAAGCGCGAACTCCTGGGCGTTGTCGCCATGGGCCGAGACGCCGCTGTCGGTGCCGAAGGCGATGCGGACGCCGCCCTCATGGGCGCGGCGGGCCATCTCGATCATCAGTGGCCCGACCTCCAGCGCCTTGGCCGTCTGGGCCGGGGTGAAGAAGTTGTCCGGCCCCGAGGCGATGCGGGCGACGAAATCCCCCGCCATCAGGGTCGGCACCAGATAGGTCCCCTCGCGCCGGAACAGGCGGATCGACTCGTCGTCCAGATAGGTCCCGTGCTCGATCGAGTCCCCGCCGGCGCGCAGGAAAGCGTTGATGCCGTCGACGCCGTGGGCGTGGGCCGTGACCTGCCGGCCCATGCGGTGGGCCGCGCCGACGATGGCGGCCAGTTCGGCGTCCGAGAACTGCTGGTTCAGCCCCGCCGCCGTGTTGGACAGGACGCCGCCGGTGGCGGTGATCTTGATGATGTCGGCCCCGGCCCGGACCTGCAGCCGCACCGCGCGCATGCAGTCGTCGACGCCGGAACAGACGCTCTCGGGCGACAGGATGTGCATGACATCCTCGCGGAAGCCGTTGATGTCGCCATGGCCGCCGTGGACCGACACCGCCGATCCCGCCGCGATGACTCGCGGCCCCGGCACGTCGCCCCGGGCGATGGCGTCGCGCAGGGCGAACACCGCCTCGTTCGATCCGCCCAGGTCGGCCACTGTGGTGAAGCCGGCCATCAGGGTGCGGCGGGCGTAGCGGGCGCCGACCATCGCCTGTTCGGCGTTCGACTGGGTGACCTCCTCCAGCCGCCCGTTCGGGTTCTGCTGGCCGGTCAGGTGGACGTGGCTGTCGATCAGCCCGGGCAGGACGAATTCGTCGCGCAGATCGACGATCTCGCCCTCCCCGACGAAGCCGTCGCGGATTTCCACGATCCGGTTCCCGCTGATCACGAGAGTTTTATCGCGCAGCACAACGCCGCTCGAAGGATCGGCAAGTAGCTGACCAACCTGAACAAACACGGTTCGCTCATTGGGGGAAACAGCAGTGGTCGCGGGCGATTGCTGCGCGGCGGCCGCGGTGACGCACAGCATCAGCGCCGCCAGCGCCAGACCGAAAACTCTCATGGGACCCCTCCTGGAACGCCCCTTGCGACAGGGGTGCGACAACCTTTCCCCCATGGCTCAGGTTGAAACAAGCTGTAACGGCTGTGACATAGGCCGCTTCAGTAAACGTGCGAGGGGCGTCGCATGCGGCTTTCTAGGCGTGGTCTTATTCTCGGCGGCTCGGCCCTTCTGGCGGGTTGCTCGACGGCGGCGGCGCAAACCGCTCGCGTGGCGCAGGGCGCGCCGCTGGTTCCACAGCAGGTGGTCGTCGCCCAGACCGCCCCCTCGGCCCAGTCGATCACCGCTGAGCTGAATTCGACCCGCCCGCTCGTCGCTCCCGCCCAGATCCGTACCGAGCTGGTGCAGCGCGCCATGGCCGCTATGGATCTGCACGACAAGCGCATCACCCGCCGCGACCGCATGTATCTGGTCGATTTCTCGAAGCACTCCAGCGAGGAGCGCTTCTATGAGGTCGATCTCGAGGGCGGCCACGTGAGCCAGATGCGCACCGCCCACGGCCGCGGCTCGGATCCGGCGCATTCGGGCTACGCCCGCAGCTTCTCCAACACGCCGGAAAGCTACATGTCCTCGGTCGGCGCCTTCGCCACCGCCGGCGCCGGCATGGGCGCCCAGCAGGGCCCGAACGTCCTGCTGGACGGGCTGGAATATTCCAACGACCGCGCCCGCGAGCGGGCGATCATCGTCCACGGCGCCGACTACGCCGACCCCGACTTCCTGGCCCGCGAGGGCAAGCTGGGCCGGTCCTACGGCTGCTTCTCGGTGGCCCACGGCGACCTGCCGCACCTGCGCGAGCGCATGGGCGACGGCCGCCTGCTCTTCGCCTTCGCCTGAGGCTACTCGTAGCCGTGCGCGGCTTCGTTGATCACCTGTGACGGCATGGACGAGAAGTCCACGCTGACCGGCGCGGCGATCTTGCGCTGGAACGTGCGGATGACGTGCTCCAGCCGGCGGCGCACCTCGCGCTCGGACTCCGTGCCGCTGTCGAGCGCCAGCGGGGCCAGGCAGAAGTCGATAATGGCCGAGGTTTGGGACAGGGGTTCCATGGATCTCTCCTTCGGGGTCAGGCCGCGACGAACTGCGCGGTTTCGGTGGAGTCCTTCAGCGCCGTGGTCGACGACTGGCCGTTCGAGATGACGGTCGCGACCTGGTCGAAGTAGCCGGTGCCGACCTCGCGCTGGTGGCGGGTGGCGGTGTAGCCAGCGGCCTCGTTGGCGAACTCGCGCTGCTGCAGCTCGGAATAGGCCGCCATGCCGCGATCGCGGTAGCCGTCGGCCAGCTCGAACATCGAGTTGTTCAGGGCGTGGAAGCCGGCCAGGGTCACGAACTGGAACTTGTAGCCCATGGCCCCCAGCTCGCGCTGGAACTTCGCGATGGTGGCGTCATCCAGCTTGGCCTTCCAGTTGAAGGACGGCGAACAGTTGTAGGCCATCAGCTTGTTCGGATGCTCTTTCTGGATCGCCTCGGCGAAGCGGCGGGCGTCGTCCAGATCCGGGTGCGAAGTTTCCCACCACAGGACGTCAGCATATTTGGCGTAGCTCAGGCCGCGCGCGATGCAGTGATCCAGCCCTGTGCCGGGTTTCAGGCGGAAGAAGCCTTCCGGCGTGCGGTTGTCGCGTTCGATGAAGGGCTGATCGCGCTCATCGACATCGCTGGTGATCAGCTGGGCCGATTCCGCGTCGGTGCGGGCGACCGTCAGGGTCGGCGTGCCCATGACATCGGCGGCCAGACGCGCGGCGATCAGGTTGCGCTCATGCGCCTGGGTCGGGATCAGCACCTTGCCGCCCAGGTGGCCGCACTTCTTCTCCCTGGCCAGCTGGTCCTCGAAGTGGACGCCCGCGGCGCCCGCCTCGATGAAGGCCTTCATGATCTCGAAGCTGTTCAGCGGCCCGCCGAAGCCGGCCTCGGCGTCGGCGACGATGGGGGCGAACCAGTCGCGCTTGGCGCCGCCCTCGGCGTGCTCGATCTGGTCGGCGCGCTGCAGGGTGCGGTTGATGCGGCGGCACAGTTCGGGCGCGGCGTTGGCCGGATACAGCGACTGGTCCGGATACATGGCCCCGGCGGTGTTGGCGTCGGCCGCGACCTGCCAGCCCGACAGATAGATGGCCTTCAGCCCCGCGCGGACCATCTGCATCGCCTGGTTGCCGGTGACGGCGCCCAAGGCATTCACGAACGGCTCGTCGTGCAACAGCTGCCACAGGCGGTTGGCGCCACGCTCAGCCAGGGTATGGGTCACGGGCACCGACCCGCGCAGACGCTGGACATCCTCCGGGCTGTAGGGGCGCTCGATGCCGTCGAAACGGCCGGCGGGGGAAGGCACCAGGTCGGCGAAGGTGGTCATGGTCGCTCTCACATCTCGGACGGCGGTCGTCGCCGGGTCGATGAGAGGGAAACACCCTGTCGGTCATGAATGATACCGATTGAGCCGCAACATTTCAGTCATTTTGTCATAATATGACTTGTTATTGTCAGTCATGATGTGACCATTCCAGCCATGGACGCAGACCGCAAACTCTTCCTGGGCGGCCGCCTGAAGCGGCTGCGGCGCGAGCTGGGCCTGACCCAGACGGCGATGGCGGCCGATCTTGCGGTGTCGCCCAGCTATCTGAATCACATCGAGCGCAACCAGCGGCCGGTGTCGGCGCAACTGTTGCTGCGGCTGGCCGAGACCTATGACGTCGACCTGAGGGCGCTGGGTCAGGCGGGCGGGCCGGCGACCGAGGCCGAGCTGACCGAAATCCTGACCGATCCGGTGTTTCAGGGACTGGCCGTGCCCCGGCACGAGATTGTGCAGATGGCCGACGACATGCCCGGCGCCGCCGATGCGCTGGTGCGGCTCTACCGCGCCTTCGCCGACCGCCGGGCGCGCGACGGTGCGGAAACCGGCCCCGGCGAAGAGACCCCGGCCGACTGGGTGCGCGAATATGTGCAGGCGCGCCGCAACCACTTCCCCGAATTGGACGAACTGGGCGAGGCGCTGGCCCTCGCCCTTGCCAAGGACGGCGAAGGCTTCGAGGTCGCCGCCCGAGCGCGGCTGATGGCCCGCCACGGCCTGACCGTCCGCACCCTGCCCGCCGAGGTCATGGTGGAATGGACCCGGCGCTATGACCCGCACCGCAAGCGGCTGCTGCTGTCCGAGACGCTGGGGCCGTCGTCTCGGCTGTTCGCCGTCGCGTACCAACTGGCCCTGATGGAACAGGGCGAGGCGCTGGAGGCGATGATCGAGGCCGCCGCTCCGCCGGACGCCGCCACGCGCCGGCTGTTGAAGGTGTCGCTGGCCAATACGCTCGCGGCGGCGGTGCTGATGCCCTACGCGGCCTTCCAGCAGACGGCGGAGGAGACGGCCTACGACTTGGCCCGGCTTCAGGCCCGGTTCGGCGTGTCGTTCGAACAGGCGGCGCACCGGCTGACGACCCTGTCGCGGCCCACGGCCCGGGGCGTGCCCTTCTTCCTGATGCGGGTGGATCAGGCGGGCAACATCTCCAAGCGCTATGCGTCCGGCGCCTTCCCCTTCTCGCGCTTCGGCGGGGCCTGCCCGCGCTGGCGGCTGCATTCGGCCTTCCGCACGCCGGGGCGGGTGGTCACCCAGATCGTCGAGACCCCTGATGGGGGCCGCTGGTTCACCCTGGCCCGCACGGTCGAGCGTCAGGGGCATGACGGCTTCGGCGAGAGCCACGACCTCGCCATCGGCCTGGGCTGTGAGCTGAAGCACGCGCACCGGCTGATCTACGCCCGCGGCCTCGACCTGACCGCGCCCGAGGTGACGCCCATCGGTCCCGCCTGCCACCTGTGCCCGCGCCATCCCTGCGCCGAACGCGCCGCGCCGCCGATCGGCCGGGCGCTGACGGTCGACGACTGGGCCAAGTCGGTCAGCCCCTACCCCTTCGCGCCCTAAAGCAGCACCACCCGCCCGCCCTCGCGGCGGACGCTGACGCCCGACTGGCGCAGCAGCCGCTCGACGACGATACGGGGATCAGCCGCGCCGATGTCCAGCAGGGTCTCGATGTCGGCGACCAGCGCCGGGCCGCCGGGACGGGCCGCCAAGGCCGCCAGCCATTCCGCACGGGTCAGGATCTTGTCCCCGTCATTGGCGTCCAGCAGGGGCTTGAGGAAATCGAGCCAGTCGCCGCCCGTTTCAGCCCTTGTGGCCCCCTCCGCCGCCAGGGCGAACACGGCGCCGCAGGCGTAGTAGGCCCGGTGCTCGCCGCGCGTTTCCGCCGTCTCCACCGAGCGGCCAGTGCTCAGGGCGATGCAGTCGTCGACCTCCTTCTGCAGTTCAGCGCGGGCGTCATAGACCGGATCGAGGCTCTTCATAGCTCGAATGGCCATCAGGTCGGCCCCGCCCTCGGTGATCCAGGCGTCCCGCGAACGGCTGTAGGCGACCCTCTGGCCCAGCCAGAAGTGCGCGCTCTCATGGCCGATGAACCAGTGGCTGGTGTCGTTCACGACGCCGGTCGGCTCCAGCACGCCTTCGCCTTCGAAGGTCATGACGACAAGTCCCGGCAGGGTCGAGCCCCCCATGGAGGTGACGCCGGAAGTCGGCCCCGACCAACTGGCCATGATCATGGGCCGTTCTTCCAGCGCCGGGCCCAGGCGGGCGGTGAACCAGTCGATGACCAGCGGCGCGAACCGCTCGATCTCGCCGCCGATCCACCCGGGCAGCGCTGGATCGGTGACGGTCACCAAGTGAGGCGTCTCGTTCAGGCCGGGATCGCCGAACAGGACATAGGTGTTGGGGTTGCGCGTGGTCGGCAGGGCCTCGCGCTTGCCGCTGAGCAGCACCGGCCCCCGGTCGTCACGCCAGGTCACCTGCATCGGCCCGACCGGCGTCTCGACCCCGTTCAGGTCGACGGGCAGGTCCCGCGCCGCCTGCAGGTCCGCCATCGGGATCAGGTCGAACTGTTCCGAATAGAAGGCCACCGAGCCGTCGGTGAAGACGAGGCTGGGATCATAGGCCGCCTCCAGATCCGCCGACGAGGGCGTGATGGCGACCTGCACCTCTCGTGGGATCGGGCCGCCATCGGTGCTGCGCAGCACGTCGTAGAAGCCGACCCGCTCGATCAAAACGCCGGGGGTCGTCACGCTCCACACCCCATCGCGCCACGGCGTGCGGCCTTCGCGTTTCAGCGCCGACTCCCTCAGCAGCCAGACGGGCGCGTCCCGGTCCAGCCACCAGGTGACGGTGAAGGCGCCGTCCGTGCGCTCCACCAGCGCGGCGTTATTCCCGGGCGTGTGGACGACATAGGGCTCGACAGCGGTCTGGGCCATCGCGGATGCGGCGGCGGCCAGAGATGCGGCGACGATCAGGCTGAACAGGCGTGTGGTCATGGGCTCTCCCTCGAACGGCCATGCTTGCCCATCGCACACCGTTCGTCAGCTTAACCTTCGCTCATGTCAGCGCCTTTTGCGCGGCGGCGAGAGCCTCGGCCATGACTGACTTCAGGCGCGCCGGCTGCAGGATCGTCACCTGATCGCCCCAGGTGAACAGATGCCAGGCCAGTTCGCGCATGCCGCTGGCCGAAAACCGCACGATGACGCCGCCGTCCGGCTGATCCTCCAGCGTCTGGGTCGGGTGCCAGCGCCAGCCCTTCGCCTCGGCCGCGCCTTCCGGCGATATGCGCAGGGCCACGTCCTCGATCGCGTCCTGATAGATGCCGAAGGACTGGCTGGCGAAGGCGTTCAGGTCGAAGCCGGGCGGGGGCGTGGACACGCCGTCCTCGGCCGTGACGTCGCTCATCCGGTCGAGGCGGAAGGTGCGTATCTCGCCGGACTTGCGGTCCAGCGCGACCAGATAGTTGGCGCGCCCGAACATCAGGCCGCAAGGCGCAACGCTCCGCCGTCGCGGCTCGGCGCCCGGCCGGGAATAGGTGAAGCCGAGCGGCTGTTGGGCCAGGATGGCGTTCCGGATTTCGGCCAGCACCGCCTCGTCGGCGGACGGGCGCGGTCCGGCCTGGACGGCGATGGTCTCGGCCCGGACCAAAGCCTCAAGATCGGGGGCCAGCCGGTTCAGGGTCGTCGAACGCATGGCCGACTTCAGCTTGCGCTCCAGCCCTTCCAGCGCCGCGGCGCGGCCGGTCTCGCCCGAGGACCGCAATCCCTGCGCCGCCTTCGACAGCTCGACCAGCTCGGTCGTCTCCGGCGCCTGTTCGAAAGCGGACAGGCCGCCGCGGATGCGCCAGCGCTTGGTCGGCGGGTCCGAAATCTCGTCCATGGCCGGGAACAGGGCGCCGACGGCGTCGCGCATGCGCTCGGCGGTGCGGCGGCCGACGTTCATCTCCTGAGCCATCTCGTCCAGCGTCAGGCCCTCGGCGCTCGCCGCCATGCGCCGCGCCAGTTCGATCACCATGGCCGCCTTGTCGTGCCGCATCGTCCGCTCCGCTTCGCTACGACCGTTTCTGGCGCAATGCCGTCGCAAAGTCCAATCATCGAGTTCAGGAGAAACCCCGATGGCCCGTTTCGCTTCCCGCTTCGCTCCCGCCGCCGCCGTCGCCGCCAGCCGCTATCTGATCGTGCCGTGCGAGGCCGAGGGCTGCGGCGACCTGGCTGTCATCTGGGACCGGCTGGAGGAGCAGGTGGTGGACGTCATCTCCGCCGCCGCGAGCGCCCGCTACTCCGACGAGGACGCCCTGTGGGACGAGGGCCGCGCGTACGACGCCGGCGCCGACGACTTCCGCATGGCCGCCTGACGCTTGAGGGGCCTTGCAGCCCTGCGCCCGGCCCGCTAGCGCTTCCTCCCTTCGAGGAGGACTTCATGACTGTGGCGACCCAGGCGGCTGACGGCGCTAAGCTGGTGAACGAGGCTGTGGCTGCGTTCAAGGCGCGCGACCGCGACCGGGCCGCCCTGCTGCTGGCCCGGGCAATCCAGCAGAATCCGCCACTGGGGAACAGCTGGGGTTCCGTCTCCCGGCTGGCCGCCACCATCGGCGAGGTGACCCTGGCCCTGACCGCCGCGCGCCGTCATATCGCCGCCAATCCCACCGCAGAGTCACGGCTGGCCTATGCGCAGTTGCTGTCACAGTCGGGGCGGTCCGAAGCCGCCCGTGACGAGGCCGGCGCCCTGGCCCGTGAACGGCCCAACGATCCCGCCGCGCTCCACCTCTACGCCACCAGCCTGGTCCAACTCGGCGACGAGGCCGGGGCCGAGGAAATCCTGCGCCGCATCATCGCCCTGCCGACCGTGGCCCTCGGCGCCGAGAACGCCTGGCACGTGCTGGCGGACATGAAGAAGTTCGCGCCCGGCGATCCCGACGTGACCGCCATGGAGTCCCTGCTGGCCCGGATCGGCGACAGCGCCGCGACCCGCCAGAGCCGCATCGTGATGCTGTATGCCCTCGGCAAGGCCTACGACGATCAGGGCGAGATCGACCGCGCCTTCGCCTGCTTCGACGAGGCCGCGCGGCTGCAGAAGGCTGACAGCACCTTCAACCCCGATCTGGCCGACCGCTTCGTGGACGCCATCGTCGAGGGTTACGACCGCGCCTTCATGGACAGGCTGCCGCGCGGCTCGACCGACAGCGACCGGCCGATCTTCGTGCTGGGCCTGCCGCGCTCGGGCACGACACTGGTCGAGCAGATCCTGGTCAGCCATTCGCAGGTGACGGACGGCGCCGAGGCCAACCTGTTCCGCCCGGCCTCCATGGCCATCGAGGGCTATACGCCGGCCGAGGTGAAGGCGTCGTTCGACAAGGCCGAGCTGGGCACGGCGGGGCGCATCGGGCGGGCCTATCTGCACCTGCTGGACGAGCGCTTCGGCAAGGATGGGCGCGTCGTCGACAAGACCCTGAACCACAGCCGTTTCCTGGGCCTGATCGCCCAGATCATGCCGAACGCGCGCTTCATCTGGCTGCGGCGGCATCCGGCGGGGATCGCCTGGTCCTGCTTCCGCACCCGCTTCGCCAAGGGGGTGGACTGGACCCGCTCGCTGACCGACATCGCGCGTCACTTCAAGGGCGAGGACCGGCTGCACGCCCACTGGTCCGCCGTGCTGGGCGACCGCCTGCTGACCGTGCCCTACGAGGATCTGGTCAGCGATCCCGATACATGGATGCGCCGCATCATCGACCACGCCGGGCTGGAGTGGGAGGAGGCTGTGCGCGACTTTCACAAGACCGACCGCGCCGTCACCACCGCCAGTTTCGCCCAGGTGCGCAAGCCGATGTACTCCAGCTCAAAGGAAGCCTGGCGCCGCTACGAGACGCACCTGAAGCCGTTCTTCGACGAGTACGAACGGAAGTAGATACTTTCGTCATCGCCCGGCTTGACCGGGCAACCCAGCGGCGCGCGAGAGCGTGAACCTGTCGAGAAAGCTGCTGCTCAAGGGTCGCCTTCGCTGCACCACGGCGCCGCTGGGTCCCCCGGTCTGCGCGTCTGCGCCGCTTGCCGGAGGATGACGAAAGTGGTGGTCGCTATCCCGGATACCGCGCCCGCATCTCGGCCACGGCCCGCTCGGCCATCTCGCGCAGCACGGCCATGTCGATGTCGGCCAGCTTGTTCACATAGAGACAGGCGACGCTGCCCTTGTGCTTGCCCAGCCGCGCCAGCAGCGCCTCCTGCTCGGCGTAGCCGCCCATGAAATAGAGCACCATCTGCGCCTTGCGCGGCGAGAAGCCGATGATCGGCCAGTCGCCTGTCGGGCCGCGATAGCTGCCGTAGCCGACGATGGACGGCCCCCACATGACGGGCTTTTCACCGGTGACCTCCTCCAGCATCACCCGGATGACCTCGGCGTCGGCCCGGCGCACCGGGTTCTCGACCGCGGCGATGAAGTCGGCCACGGGCACGTCGGTGGGCTTGGTCTTGGGCTCAGAAGGCATGGTCAGAGCCCCTTCACGATCCCTTCGACCATCTTCTTGGCGTCGCCGAACAGCATCATGGTGTTGTCGCGGAAGAACAGCTCGTTCTCGACCCCGGCGTAGCCCGCCGCCATGCCGCGCTTGATGAACAGGACGGTGCCGGCTTTCTCGACGTCGAGGATGGGCATGCCGTAGATCG
The DNA here is from genome assembly GCA_040385285.1 of Pseudomonadota bacterium. Lineage (GTDB taxonomy): Bacteria > Pseudomonadota > Alphaproteobacteria > Caulobacterales > Caulobacteraceae > Brevundimonas. Next base: position 39,027 of record JAZKHQ010000008.1, on the reverse strand, counting down.
GCGACTGCGGGTCCGTCTTGGCGGCCGGGTTGGTCACGTCGTTGGCGCCGATGACGAAGGCGACGTCGCAGCTGGCGAACTCGCTGTTGATGTCCTCCAGCTCGAACACCTCGTCATAGGGAACGTTGGCCTCGGCCAGCAGGACGTTCATGTGGCCCGGCATGCGGCCGGCGACGGGGTGGATGGCGTATTTCACCTCGACCCCCTCCTCCTTCAGCTTGTCGGCCATCTCGCGCAGCGCATGCTGGGCCTGGGCGACGGCCATGCCGTAGCCGGGGACGATGATGACCTTGGACGCGTTCTTCATGATGAAGGCGGCGTCGTCGGCGCTGCCCTGCTTGACCGGCCGCGTCTCGACATGGCCCGCGGGGCCGGCCGCCGCGCTGTCGCCGCCGAACCCGCCCAGGATCACCGAGATGAAGCTGCGGTTCATGGCCTTGCACATGATGTAGCTCAGGATCGCGCCCGAACTGCCCACCAGCGCCCCGGTTATGATCAGGGCGATGTTCTCCAGCGTGAAGCCCAGCGCCGCCGCGGCCCAGCCGGAGTAGGAGTTGAGCATCGACACCACCACCGGCATGTCGGCCCCGCCGATGGGGATGATGAGGGTCGCGCCGAGGATCAGGGCAATGGCGAAAATGCCCCAGAAGGCCCAGACCGCCTGACCGTTCGATCCGACCATGATCCCGATCAGCAGCACCAGCGCCAAAGCCAGGCCGATGTTTATGAGGTGGCGCGCGGGCAGCAGGATAGGCGCACCGCTCATGTTGCCGTTCAGCTTGGCGAAGGCGATCACAGAGCCGGTGAAGGTGACGGCGCCGATGGCCACGCCCAGCGCCAGTTCGATGATCGACTGGACCTTGATCCCCCCCGCGCCGTCCGCGATGCCGAAGGCCTCGGGCGCATAGACGGCGCCGACGGCGACCAGACAGGCCGCCATGCCGACCAGCGAGTGGAAGGCCGCGACCAGCTGCGGCATCTGGGTCATCTGCACGCGGCCCGCGATCAGGGCGCCCCCGCCGCCGCCGACCACCACGCCGCCCAGGATCAGGGCGGCGGTCACGGTGTCAAGCGCGCCGCTGGTCCACAGGGTCAGCAGCGTCACGCCGATGGCCAAGGCCATGCCGATCATGCCGAAGGTGTTGCCCTGGCGGCTGGTCTCGGGGCTCGACAGCCCTCTGAGCGACAGGATGAACAGCACGCCCGAAACCAGATAGGCCAGCGCCGCGATGGATGCGTTCATGGCGTCCCCCTTGTGTGTCTCATGGCCTCAGCCGCCCCGTCTGCGCCAGCCGCCACAGGGCGGCGGCGATAAACAGGGGCGACAGGAAGATCAGGCCCCAGTCGATGGCCGTCATGGCCCGCTCCTGCGTCACGATGCGCAGCAGGGTCGAGGCGAAGACCAGCACGATGCCGCAGTCGAGGAAGCGGATCTTCTGGATCGGATCCTTGACCCCCATCCAGCTCCACGCCCACAGCGCCGCGCCCAGCCCGGTGGCGGCCCAGGAGGCGTAGACGGCGACGTGGACGGGATTGATCGTCATTTGGCGGCCGCCGGCCGTTCCTTCTTCTTGTACATCGCAAGCATCCGCCGGGTGACCATGAAGCCGCCGAAGATGTTGACGGATGCGAGCGTCACAGCCGCCACGCCGGCGCCCTTGGCGATCCAGGCGTTGGCCCCGGTGGCATCCCCCGACAGGGCCGCCGCCGCCAGCAGGCCGCCGACGATGATCACGCTGGAAATGGCGTTGGTCACGGCCATCAGCGGCGTGTGCAGCGCCGGCGTCACCGACCACACGACATAATAGCCGACAAAGATCGCCAGTACGAAGATGGCCAGCCGGAAGACGGTGGGATCGACTGCGACGTGTTCCATCAGCCCTTCACTCCTTCATGCACCACAGCCCCGCCGTGGGTGACGACCGACGCCTTCAGGATCTCGTCCTCGAGGTCGAGCGCCAGGGCGCCGTCCTTGATCATCAGGCCGGTGAAGGCGACCAGGTTCTTGGCGTAGAGGGCCGACGCATCCGCCGCGATCCGGCCCGGCAGGTTGGCGTGGCCGACGATCTGGACGCCGTTAGGGGTGACGACCACCTCGCCCAGCTTGCCGCCCTCGACATTGCCGCCGTTCTCGATGGCGAGGTCGATGATCACACTGCCCGGCTTCATCGTCGCCACCTGGGCCGCCGATACCAGCACCGGCGCCGCGCGGCCCGGGATCAGGGCGGTGGTGATGACGATGTCCTGCTTCTTGATGTGCTCGCCGGTCAGGGCCGCCTGTTTCGCCTGATACTCGGGCGACATGGGCTTGGCGTAGCCGCCGGCGGTCTGGGCGTTGGCGAACTCCTCGTCCTCGACGGCGATGAACTTGGCGCCCAGCGACTCCACCTGCTCCTTGGTGGCGGGCCGCACGTCGGTGGCGGTGACGACGGCGCCGAGACGCCGGGCCGTGGCGATGGCCTGCAGGCCGGCGACGCCGACGCCCATGATGAAGACCTTGGCCGGGGCGACGGTGCCCGCCGCCGTCATCATCATCGGGAAGCCCTTGGGATAGGCCGCCGCCGCCTCGATCACCGCGCGGTAACCGGCCAGGTTGGCCTGGGACGACAGGGCGTCCATCACCTGGGCCCGGGTGATCCGGGGCACGAACTCCATGGCGAAGGACGTGACGTTGGCCCCGGCCATGGCCGCGACCGTCTCCTTGTCCCGATACGCATCCAGCAGGGCCACGACGATGGCGCCCGGCTTCAGGGCGCTGGTCTCCTGGGCCGTCGGGCCGCGCACCTTCAACAGGATGTCCGCGCCGGTCAGGACAGCCTTGGTGTCCTTGGCCACGGTGGCGCCGGCGGCGGCGTATTCCGCGTCGGGAATGGACGACCCGGCGCCCAGCCCCGTCTCGACCGTCACGGCCGCGCCCAAGGCGATGAACTTTTTGACCGTGTCAGGCGTGACGGCGCACCGCGTCTCGCCCTCACGGCGCTCTCGGGTCACGGCGATGGATAGGCCCACGCGAATCTCCCCAGTCCCGACAGGTCAGGGGATGACGTTAGGCTGATGCGGGGCGGCGCGTCAAAGCGCATATCCTCCCCCTTTCGAGGGGGAGGGGGACCGCATGGCGGTGGAGGGGCAGGGCCGGTGCGCCGGCCCGAAAGATCAGTGCGCGGAGGGCTTCGCGCGCAGGAAGAACCAGCCGATCGCGAACATCACGACCGCGGCGCCGATGCCGGTGATGATGCTGCCGCCATGCATGAAGGCCAGCGTCAGGAACAGCAGCACACAGGCCGTCAGCAGCGAGCCCCACTTGGCCAGGTTCTGGAACAGAGCATAGGTCGAGACCTGCTCGCTGATTTCCTGCGAACCGCGCACATAGTCGTCGCTGTCGTGATGGTCGGCCATGGGTCGTCTTCCGGCAAAGGACTGGTTGCCGCGTCTTATAGCGATGCGGGCGGTTCGCTCAAGATGGCTTCAGGCCGTAACGCATCCAGACCGATGGCGATCGCGCCCAACGGTCCGGCCCGGTCGCCGAGGCCGGGCGGCCGCAGGAACTGGTCCGGGTCTATCCGCGCCGTGGCGCCGTAGCCGGCCAGACTGGCCGTCAGGGCCCGGCGCAGGCGTGGCAACAGCTGCGGCTGTCCCAGGCCGATGCCGCCGCCCAGCAGGATGCGCTGCGGGGCCGTCGTCAGGATGAGGTTATGCAGCAGTCCGGCGAGCGCATGCACCACGCCGTCCCAGGCGGGATCGTCGGGCGGCAGGGTCTCGGCCGCCCTCCCCGTGCGCGCCCGGATCGCCGCGCCGCTCGCCAGTCCCTCGACGCAGTCCCCGTGCCAGGGGCAGGCGCCGGGCCACCCGTCGCCCGCCGGCCGCGGCGTGCGCAGGTGCCCCGCCTCGGAATGGCCCAGTCCCCGGATCGGCCGTCCGCTCACGACGCTGCCCACCCCGACGCCGGTGCCGACGGTGACATAGATCCAGCTGTCCAGCCCCTGCGCCGCGCCCCACAGCCCCTCGGCCAGGGCGGCGCCATTGACGTCGGTGTCCAGCGCCGCCGGAACGCCAAGCCCGGCGGCGAGGCCCAGCACGTCCGCGCCGCTCCACCCCGGCTTGGGCGTCGAGACGATGCGGCCGTGATCGGGTTGGTCGGGGTCCAGCTCCAGCGGGCCGAAGCCGGCGACGCCGACGGCGGCGAAGCCGGGCCCGGTCCGCCAGCCTTCCAGCACCGCACGCACGGCGGCCAGGGTCGCCTGCGGCGTGGTCGTCGCGATCCGGACCTGCTCGCGAATGTCGTCCGGCCCCGAGGCCAGAAGACAGATCGTCTTCGTGCCGCCCAGCTCGACGCCGGCGATCAGGGGGGGCGTGGTCATGGCCCATCCTGACGCGAGCGGCGCGCCGTCGCCAGCCTCAAGCAAAAAGGGCCGCCGGTTCGCACCGGCGGCCCGAGTTGTTCGTCCAGGAGCGGACGAGTCGGGGTTAGAACTTCAGCCGGGCGCCCACGAAGAACTGACGGCCCGTGTGGTGGTAGACCGAGGTCGACTGACGATCCTCGTTGCCGACCCACTGATGGTTCTCCTCGTCGGTCAGGTTCAGCCCTTCGAAGGTCAGGGTCACCTGGTCGGTGAGGCTGTAGGTGACGGAGGTGTCGAGGGTGAAGGACTCCATCTTGCCTTCCACCGGGTTGTTGTTCCGGCCGGGGACGTTCTGGAGATACTCGTCGCGGAACGCCGCCGAGATGCGGGCGGAGAACTTGTCGTCTTCGTAATAGAAGGTGCCGTTGTAGGACGTCGGCGACAGGTTGATGAGATCGTTGGTCACCACGATGGTGCACAGCGGATTGCTGCAGTAGTCGATCTCGCTTTCAACCTTCGTGTAGTTCAGCTGCACGCCGAGGTTTTGCAGCAGGCCCGGCAGGAAGCGGAAGGGCTGCTGGTAGCTGATTTCGAAGCCCTTCAGCGGCCCGCCCTCGGTGTTCACGGCGGTGGTCAGGGCGAAGATGGTGTCAGGCGTACATCCGGGCGCCACGCAGAACGAGGGAGCGAAGGCGCCCGGGTTCAGCAGGGTCAGCTGCGAATACGGCAGGTCCTGACGGATGACCTGGATGTAGGTGTCGATGTCCTTGTAGAAATAGGTGAAGGACAGCAGGCTTTCGGGGGCGAAATACCACTCGAACGCCAGATCGTAGGTGTCGGCCTGGAACGGGTCCAGCTCGACGTTGCCGATCGAGGCGGTGAAGTTCGGGGATGTCGGCGCCAGGGACGTCGTCGGCACCAGATAGTTGGTCCCCGCCAAGGTGTTGCCGATCTGGGGCCGCGCCATGACCCGGGCCGCGGCGAAGCGGATCAGGAAGTCGTTCATCGGCTCCAGCGTCAGGTTCATCGACGGCAGGGTGTTGTCGTACTCGTGCCTGCCTTCAACCAGGGTGCCGCCGCCCGTCGAGCTGTAGCCCTGGGCGAACAGCTTGGTGTTCACCTGACGGATGCCGAAGTTGCCGCGGAACGGCATGCCCCACACTTCGGTGTTGAAGTCGCCCTGGATGTAGGCGGCCATGTCCTCTTCTTCGATCAGGCGGTTGCCGCCGCGGGCGTTGCCGTTGGTGATGCTGGTCAGACGGAAGTCACCGCCGGCCACCCCGGTGTCGCAGTTGCAATAGATGTTGAACAGCGAGGCGAGGGCGTTCAGGTCAGGGATCAGCCACGAGCTGTCCACGCCCGATGGCGTCAGGCCGCTGCCGTAGCCCGTGAGCAGGCGCGAGATGTCGGCCACTGTCACACCGCCCGGAAGAACCGGCACGACCGTTTCATCGGCGCGGCGGAACTCGTAGGAATCCGACGAATAGGTCTTCCAGTTGAAGCCGGCCTTCCAGGTGAAGAAGTCGGTCGGCTCGAATTCCACATCGTACTGGATGGACTCGAACACCGTATCCACGCCGTTCGGACGCAGGCGGATTTCCGACCGCGGCACAGCCGCCGTGCTCGGCCGCCATTCCCAGTTGGCCGGGTTGGTGACGTCGAAGCCGTAGTTGATGACGGGCGCGTTCGGGTTGCCGCGGAAGTCCCACGAATAGTTCTGGATGTTCGAGCGATCGAGGGTGACCGTGGTCTGGACCGGGTTGGCGAAGTTCGACTCCGCCCGCCCGGCGTAGAACTTGCCGCGGAAGCGGTCGGAGAACTCGTGATCGACGGTGAAGCTGACCTGGGTGAACTCGGTCGACAGCTCGTCAAAGCGGGATTCCGAGCGGACGTCGACGTTGTTGAACACGCCGTAGACCAGCATGTTGTTCTCGACGACAGCGTCAACGACGCCGATCTGGGTCTGGCCGCCGGCCCCGGCGTTGCGGCTGAAGGACAGGGCTTCGAGGAAGTCTTCCTGACGCGTCGCGTCCAGCTTGGAATACAGGATGTCCAGGCTGACGGTGGTCGAAGGCGCGGGCCGCCATTGCAGCGAGCCGGTGATGCCCAGACGCTCTTGCTCATGGGTCAGGCGGCCATAGCGCGGCAGGCGCGGGATGAAGACGTTCGCCTGGTTGGCGGTGTTGTAGGCGGTGACGTTGCCGGGTGTGTTGGTGGGGCGCGCCACGCCGGTGGCGCAGTTCGCGGCGCTGGCGCCGTTGCCCGAGGCCGGGTTGGCCGGGGTCACGCCGAACGGCGAGCAGAAGCCGCCCGAGCCGCCGGTGCCGGTCGCATTGACCCAGCGCACCGAGCTGAAGCCTTCTTCAAGGATGCTGCGCTCGCTGTAGGCGGCCGAGAACAGGGCCCCGAACATCCCGTCATTCCAGGTGTTCGACAGCAGGATGGCGCCCCGCGGGCTCCACTGCTCCGACAGGTCGTTGTAACCGCCCTGGACCGAGGCGGCGGCGGTGAAGCCCTTGTAGTCGAACGGGCGGGTCGCCTGCAGATCGATGGTCGCGCCCAGCGAGCCCTCTTCCGTCTCGGCCGAGGCGGACTTGCGCACCGTGATCGAGTTGAAAAGCTCGGAGGCGAAGACGTTGAAGTCGAAGCCGCGGCCGCGGTTCGCGCCGCCCGACGAGTCGGTCGCGCCGGTGGTGGCCTGGGCCTCCATGCCGTTGATGCGGGTGCGGGTGAAGTCCGAACTCAGGCCGCGCACGGTCAGCGAGCGCCCCTCGCCCGCGTCGCGGTCGATGGCGACGCCGGGAATGCGCTGAATGGCTTCGGCCAGGTTCAGGTCGGGGAAGTCGGCGATGTCCTCGGCCACGATGGCGTCGACGATGCCGTTGTCGTTGCGCTTGATGTTGAGGGCCTGACGCAGACTGCCGCGGAAGCCGGTGACGACGATCTCGTCGACCTGGGACTCTTCCTGCGCGGCGGGCGCGGTCTGGGCGGCGGCAGCGGCCACGCCCATGGACAGGGCGACGGCGAGGGCCGAGGCCCCGGTGAACAGCGTGCGCCGCACGGCGGCCCGCGAACGAATGGTGTGCATCAGATGCCTCCTCCCAAAGAGCATACAGACGCCGGAGTTGACCCCGGTCTATCGGTTTGTGCGGTTCAGGCGACCTCGCCTTTCCCGTTGACACCGGTGTCATGATGGGGCGCAATGGCTCCTGACACCGGTATCAATCGAGAGCCTAACCTGATGAACAGCGATTGCGCAAGCCCGTCCGTGTTCCGCGCATTCCGTCTGGCGAGCGCCCTCCTCCTGGCTGGATGCCACGGCTCGTCGGCCTGGGCCCAGTCGCCGGAGCCCGTGCCCACGCTGGCTTTTCCGGGCGCGGAAGGGGCGGGACGGTTCGCCGTCGGCGGCCGGGGCGGCCGTGTCATCCGGGTCACGACCCTGTCGGATTCCGGTCCGGGCAGTCTGCGCGAGGCGGTCGAGGCGCGCGGGCCGCGCACTATCGTCTTCGACATCGGCGGCACGATTCGACTGGCCTCGCCCCTCACCATCAGACGCGGCGAGGTGACCCTCGCGGGCCAGACGGCTCCGGGCGGCGGGATCACCCTGGCCGACCAGCCGCTGGTCGTCGCCGCCGACGATGTGGTGGTGCGCTACATCCGTTCGCGTCTGGGCGACCGGGGCGCCGTCGAGGGCGCGGAGGGCGACGCCGTCTCCATAACGCGCGGCAGCCGCATCATCCTCGACCACGTCTCGGCCAGCTGGTCGATCGACGAGACCCTGTCGGTCGGCAGCCGCTACGACCCGCCGGAGCGCGGCGTATATGACGTCACGGTGCAATGGTCGCTGATCTCGGAGTCCCTGAACGCCTCCGGCCACGCCAAGGGCGACCACGGCTACGGCTCGCTCGTGCGGGGCGGCTACGGCGCGCGGATCACCTTCCACCACAACCTGTGGGCCAGCCACCGGGCGCGGATGCCCCGGCCCGGCAACTACAATCCGCCATCGGTCGATCCGGCCGGCCCGCGCTTCGAGTTCCGGTCCAACGTCTTCTACAACTGGGGCGGCGGGCATTCAGGCTATGACGCCGACACCGAAAGCGTCTCGACCTACGCCTTCGTCGGCAACGCCTATGCGCCGGGTCCGAATTCGGAAGGGCGCTACGCCTTCGAGGACTCCAACCCGTTGGCCCGGTCGTATTTCGCCGACAACGCCATGGACGGCGTGGTCCCCGCCGATCCGTGGAGCCTGGTCAGGAATGACGGCGGGCCGGGGGAGCGGCTGACCGCCCTGCCCGACTGGGCCGATCCGGCGACGGCGAGCCCGGCGCAGACCTATGAGGCCGTGCTGGCGGGCGTTGGGGCCTCACAGGTGCGCGACGCCGTGGATCTGCGTGTGCTGGCCGGCGTCCGGGACCGTTCGGGCCGCATCATCGACAGCCAGGAGCAGGTCGGCGGCTGGCCCCAGCTCGATCCCGGAACGTCCTGGACCGACACCGACGGCGACGGCATGCCTGATGATTGGGAGGCCGCTCACGGCCTCGATCCGGCGGACGCCGCCGATGGCCCGGCCGACGCCGACGGCGACGGCTTCACCCATCTGGAAGACTGGCTGAACAGCCTGGTGAACTAATCGACCCGCCGCGGCTCGTCCCGGATCGCCGAACCCGCCACCCAGCTGACCAGCCCGGTCACGATGGCCGCGCCGATCCCGGGCCAGAAACCCGCGACCGTGAACCCGCCCAGCAGCGACGCCACCAGCCCGATAGTCGCGGCGTTCACCACCAGCAGGAACAGGCCGAACGTCACCACCGTCAGCGGGAAGGTGACGAACACCAGGATCGGCCGCACGATGGCGTTGACCAGCCCCAGCAGGAAGGCGGCCGCCAGCAACGACCCGGTCGAGGCGAACGAAACGCCCCCGATCAGCTGCGCGGCCAGCCACAGGGCGAAGGCCGTGACAATGAACTGGACGATGGCTCTCAACATGACGCCGTCTCTCCCGCTTGATAGGCTTGGCCCGCAAACATAGGGACCCGCTCATGAGTCTGCACGGCGCCTACGACCCGGACAACATCTTCGCGAAAATCCTGCGCGGCGATATCCCGTCCGTGACGGTGTGGGAGGACGACCACGTCCGCGTCTTCATGGACGTCTTTCCGCAGTCCGAGGGGCACTGCCTGGTCATTTCGAAGGACTCGACCGCCCGCACGATCCTGGAAATCGAGCCGGACGCCCTGGCCCGTGTCGTCGTCGCCGTCCAGCGCACCGCGCGCGCCGTCGAAAAGGCGCTGAAGCCCGACGGCATATCGGTCATGCAGTTTAACGGCGAGGCCGGCGGCCAGACCGTCTTCCACCTGCATTTCCACGTCATCCCGCGCTGGGCCGACCGTACCATGAAGGGCCACGGCCACGCGCCGATGGCCGACACCGGGCTCTTGCGCGCCCTCGCCGACCGCATCGCCGCCGCGCTCGACTGAACAGCGTTCATTGACCACCAACGCCACGGGCGTAGCCTTCCCGAATCACGCCTTGGGAGGGGCAAATCAAATGTCGAAAATCAACTGGACGGGCGTCCTCGTCGCCACGGTGGCGGCCTTCTTCATCGGCTTCCTGTGGTACGGCCTGATCTTCGAGGCCAAATGGCTGGAGCTGACCGGCCAGACCAAGTCCGAGGACATGTCGATGCTGCCGATGGCCTATGGGCTGGTGCAGACCTTCATCACCATGACCGGCCTGGGCTGGTTCATTTCAAAGACCGGCGACGGCTGGATGAACGGGCTGAAGACGGGTCTGATCGCCTCGATCTGTTTCGCCCTGACGACCTCGGCCTACGGCTTCATCTACGAGACCGCGCCCATGGGCCTGCTGCCCATCGACTGGAGCCACATGCTGGTCATCTACGCCATCGGCGGGGCCATCATCGGCGGGCTGAAAATGAAGGCGAAGGCTTAGGCCCCCGCATCTTCCCTTCTCCCCCGAGGGGAGAAGGACATTTTACAGCGGCCCTCTGAAAACGAACCACGCCCCGGCGCATATCAGGGCGAATCCGACGGCGTGGTTCAGGGTCAGCTTCTCGCCCAGCCACGCGACCGAGAAGACGGCGAAGACGACCAGGGTGATCACCTCCTGCATCGTCTTCAGCTCGGCCGCCGAATAGACCTGATGCCCGATCCGGTTCGCCGGCACGGCCAGCCAGTATTCGAAGAAGGCGATGCCCCAGCTGATGAACACCACGATCCACAGCGGCTTGGAGTTGAACTTCAGGTGGCCGTACCAGGCGAACGTCATGAAGACGTTCGACAGCGCCAGCATCAGCACCGGCGCGATGTAAGAAAAGGCGTTGGGCATAGGACTTTTCGGGGTCTCGCGCGCTTGCCTGACTCGGCGTCGATCAGCATAACAAAACCGGGCCGGCTTAGCTCAGTTGGTAGAGCGCCAGTTTTGTAAACTGGATGTCGCGGGTTCGATTCCTGCAGCCGGCACCATCGCCCGCTACCCCCGCGGGCCGCGTTGGGGAGCGCGCCGCAGATGACCGAAGCCGCCGGAACTCTCGACCGCAGCGACCGCCTCGTCATCGCCGCCTCGTCGGTCGGGACGGTGATCGAGTGGTACGATTTCTACCTCTACGGCTCGCTGGCGACGATCATCACGGCCCAGTTCTTCTCGGGCGTGAACGAGACCACCGGATACATCTTCGCCCTGATGGCCTTCGCCGCCGGGTTCGCGGTGCGGCCGTTCGGGGCGGTGTTCTTCGGCCGGCTGGGCGACCTGTGGGGGCGCAAGAACACCTTCCTGGTGACCATGCTGCTGATGGGGCTGTCGACCTTCGTGGTCGGCCTGTTGCCGTCCTACGCCGCCATCGGCGTGGCCGCCCCCATCATCCTGATCGCCATGCGGCTGATGCAGGGGCTGGCGCTGGGCGGGGAATACGGCGGCGCGGCCACATACGTCGCCGAGCATGCGCCGGCGGGCAAGCGCGGCCTCTACACCAGCTTCATCCAGATTACGGCGACGGCCGGACTGATGCTCAGCCTGATCGTCATCGTCGGCGTGCGCGCGGCCATCGGCGAGGCGGCCTTCGCCGAGTGGGGCTGGCGCATCCCCTTTCTAGGCTCGATCCTGCTGCTCGGCGTGTCCCTGTGGATCCGGCTCAAGCTGGCCGAAAGCCCGGCCTTCGCCCGCATGAAGGCCGAGGGCAAGGCGTCCGCCTCGCCGTTGAAGGACAGCTTCGGCAAGTGGCCGAACCTGAAGCTGGTGCTGATCGCGCTCCTGGGCCTCACCGCCGGCCAGGCCGTGGTCTGGTACACGGGCCAGTTCTACGCCCTGTTCTTCCTCGAAAAAACGCTGAAGGTCGACGGCGCCCTGGCTAACGTCCTGATCGCCACGGCCCTGCTTATGGCCACGCCCTTCTTCGTCTTCTGGGGCTGGCTGTCGGACAAGGTGGGCCGAAAGCCCATCATCATCGCCGGCTGCCTGATCGCGGCCATCGCCTATTTCCCGCTGTTCCATGCCCTTGCCGACGCCGCCAATCCCCGGCTGACGGCCGCTACGGCCTCGGCCCCGGTCACGGTCCGCGCCGATCCCGCCGACTGCCACCTGCAGTTCGATCCGGTGGGCAAGACGGTGTTCAACCACTCCTGCGACCTGGCCAAATCGTATCTGGCCAAGGCCGGGGTCAGTTACGCCAATGAGGCCGCGCCGGCCGCCAGCGTCGCCGTCGTCCGCATCGGCGACACGGTGATCGAGAGCTTCCGCGGCGAAGTCCTGTCCCCCGCCGAATTCAAGGACGCCAAGAAGGCGTGGGAGGCCGACCTCGGCGCCGCCCTGACCGCCGCCGGTTATCCCGCCAGGGCCGACAGCACGCTGGTGAACAAGCCGCTGGTCATCGGCATCCTGTTCGCGCTCGTTTTCCTGGTGACCATGGTTTACGGCCCGATCGCGGCGGCGCTGGTGGAGATGTTCCCGACCAACATCCGCTACACCTCCATGTCCCTGCCCTATCACATCGGCAACGGCTGGTTCGGCGGCTTCCTGCCGACCACCGCCTTCGCCATGGTGGCGGCGACGGGCAACATCTATTTCGGCCTCTGGTATCCGATCGCGGTGGCGTTGCTGACCGTGATCGTCGGCGTGATGTTCGTGAAGGACCGCCGCAACGTCGATCTGCACGCCTGATGCCCCCTCCTTCGCCCTCAGAAGCCCTGACCAACAAGCTGGGACACAGGATCGGAGCCCGGGGCGGCCGCACCCGCCGCGCACTGATCGAGGCCACGCGGACCCTGCTGGACACCCGCCACCTGGGCGAGATCCGGCCCGCCGACATCACCGCCCTGGCCGGTGTCGCGCCGTCGAACTTCTACACCTACTTCAAGGAGGTGGATGAGCCGGTCCGCGCCCTGTGCGAGGACGCCTCCGCCGACTGTCAGGGCCTGGCCGCCCATCTCGACGGCGACTGGTCGGCCGAGGGCGCCTTCCGCACCGCCCGCGCCCTGATCCTCGACATGATGGCCGTCTGGGACCGCCACGGCCCGGTCCTGCGCATTGAGCACGAATTGGCCGACAAGGGCGACGCCGCCTTCGCCGACAGCCGCATCGGCCGCCTCCGCCGCCTGCACCTCGCCCTCGAACGCCGCATCGCTCAGGCCCAGACGCAGGGCTATCACCCCGAGGGCCTGAACCCGCGCCTCGCCTCCTATGAGATCGCCAGCCTGATCGAGTCCGTCGCCGCCGGCTTCAACCTGATGCGCCGCGCCGACACGCCCGAGGCCATTCTCGACACCACCGCCCACATTGTCGCGCGGCTGGTGACGGGGCGCTAGACAGCCAAACGCCCATATTTTCGAGCGACAAATCCCGCGTTTTCAAACGGCTGATGACGGTGATGGGCGCTGAATGCAGCACGCTCTTCGGCGCCCCTATAATCCTCGGTCGGTCTTTGACATCGCCAGTCCCGCTCAAACCTATCCGGACTATCCGGACTATCCGGACGGTGTTTTTCAGATCGCCAGCGCCAGCGGCCCGTAGAGCCAGGTCATCCACGCGCCGATGGCCAGGAACACGCCGAGCGGCATCCGGTCCGTGCCCGCCACGTTGCGCCGCATTAGCAGACGCGCCGCCACCACGCTGAAGGCGGCCGCGCTGGCCCACAGCAGAACGCTGGGCAGACCCATCCAGCCGACCCAGGCCCCGGCGCCGGCGAACAGGAACGGATCGCCCCCGCCGAGTCCCTCACGCCCGCGCACCCGTTTGTAGATCCAGCCGATCAGCCACAGCGTCGCGAACCCGGCCACGGCGCCGATCATGGCGTTCAAAAGCGCCTCCAGCCCGATCAGCCACGACGCCCCCAGCCCCGTCGCGATCAGCGGCAGTGTCAGCCCGTCCGGCAGCCAGTAGTTCTCGCCGTCGATGATGGCGATCAGCAGCAGTTGCCACCCCAGCACCGCCGTCGCCCCGACCATCAGCCACGACGACCCGTGCAGCGCCGCCCAGACCCCGATCAGGGCCGCCGCGATCTCAATGACCGGATACCGCCACGCGATCCGCGCGCCGCAGTGGCCACACCGCCCGCGCAGCGCCAGCCAGCTGACCACCGGAACCAGATGCCAGGCCTTCAGCGGCTTTTCGCAGCTCATGCACCGCGACCGCCCGCTCACGAACCCCTCGTCGCGCGGCAGGCGCACGCTGACGGCGGCGATGAAACTGCCGACGATCAGTCCGAGAAGGGCGAGGAGGGCTGCGAGCACCCCCGCAGGCTAGCCGCCGCCCATCGCCACCGCCACCCGGTAGGTCACGAACGCTGCCAGATAGGCCAGGCTGAACATGTAGACGACCATGACCCACATCCATTTCCAGCTGTTCAGCTCACGCTTCACGACGCCGAGCGTCGCGACGCACTGCGGCGCGAAGATGTACCAGGCGAGGAAGGCCAACGCCGTGGCCAGCGACCACTGCGCGCCCAGTGTCGAGGCCAAGGCCGTGATCCCTGTCCCCTCGGCGTCGGCGATGGAATAGACGGTCCCCAGCGCCGCCACGGCGACTTCCCGCGCCGCCATGCCGGGCACGAGCGCGATGACCATCTGCCAGTTGAAGCCGATGGGGGCGAAGACGGGCTCCAGCCAGTGGCCGATCATCCCGGCGAAGGAATAGTCGATGGCCGGTCCCGTCGCGCCCCTGGGCGGATAGGGGAAGGTCGACAGCGCCCAGACCAGCACCATCAGCGGCAGGATGATCCGGCCCGCCCGCTCCAGGAAGATCCGCGCCCTGAGCCACAGATTGAAGCCGACACTGCGCAGGTCGGGCAGCTTGTAGGCCGGCAGCTCCATCATGAAAGGCTCGACCGCGCCCCTCCAGAACACCTTCCGGATCACGAACGACACCACAAGCGCGCTGACGATGCCGCTGACATAAAGGCCGAACATCACCAGCCCCTGCAGGTTGGCCCAGCCCCACACCGTCTCGTTCGGAATGAAGGCCGCGATGATCAGGGTGTAGACCGGGATGCGCGCCGAACAGGTCATCAACGGCGCGACCATGATGGTGGTCAGCCGGTCGCGTTTGCTGTCGATCGTCCGCGCCGCCATCACGCCGGGAATGGCGCAGGCGAAGCTCGAGAGCAGCGGGATGAACGCCCGCCCGTGCAGGCCCGCCGCCCCCATGATCCGGTCCAGCAGGAAGGCCGCCCGGGCCATATAGCCGAAGTCCTCCAGCACGATGATGAAGGCGAACAGGATCAGGATCTGCGGCAGGAACACCAGCACGCTGCCGACGCCCGAGATCAGGCCATCCACAAGCAGGCTCTCTACCAGCGGCCAGACCGATCCGGTGTCCGGAATGGCCGCCGCGATCCGGGTCCCCAGCGCGCCCAGCGCCGCCTCGATGCCGTCCATCAGGGGCGTGGCCCAGGTGAAGACCGCCTGGAACATCACGAACAGCAGGCCGACCAGGATGGCCAGCCCGATCACAGGATGCAGCAGAACGCCGTCGATCCGCCCCGTCAGGGTGTCGGGCCGCTCGGGCGGACGCACGCAGGCCTTCATGATCCGCTCGGCCTCGCGCGCGGCGTGGCGCAGGGCATCCGCGTCGGGCGCCCGCCAGGCGTTGTCGTGCATCGCCGTCGCCGCGGCCGTCTCGACCGCCGCGATCAGTTCCTCGATGCCGCGCCTGCGGGTCGCCACCGTGGTCACGATGGGCGCGCCGATCTCGGCCGACAGCCGCACCAGATCGATCCGCAGGCCCTGACGGGTCGCGATGTCGTACATGTTGAGCGCCAGAACCATCGGCCGCCCGACAGCCTTCAGCTCCAGCGCCAGCCGCAACACGAGGCGCAGGTTGGTCGCATCGGCGACGCAGACGATCACGTCCGGCGGCGTCTCACCCGCCAGCCGGCCCAGCACGGCGTCGCGGGTGACCTCCTCGTCGGGGCTGCGGGCCCGCAGGGAATAGGTGCCCGGCAGGTCCAGCACCGACATCGTCCGGCCGGAAGTCGAGCGGATAAGGCCCTCCTTCCGCTCCACCGTGACCCCGGCGTAGTTGGCGACCTTCTGGTGCGCGCCGGTCAGGGCGTTGAACAGGGCGGTCTTGCCGCTGTTGGGGTTGCCGACCAGGGCCACGCGGACCGTCTTCAGGGCCATGTCCATCAGGCGGCGCCGTCCAGCTTGATGCTGAGGCTCGCCGCCTCATGCCGGCGCAGCGCCACCCGCATGTCGTCCAGCTTCATGGCGATGGGATCGCGGCCGAACAGGCCCTCGTGCAGCAGCTCGACCCGCGCGCCCTCGACGAAGCCCAGTTCCAGCAGGCGACGCTCCAGCTCGGCCTTGTGTTCGTCGTGATGGCAGTCGCCGCCGACCTGGACGATGACGCCGCGGGCGCCGCGCCGGGCCTGGCTCAATGGGATGGTGTCAGTCATGGAACTCGATCAGCGCCGCCCCCGACGGGCGGGCTTGTTGACAGTGATTATCAGGTGCGAAGGGCGCTCGTCCAGTGCGACGCTTCGACCGTTGCCGCCGCCGCCCATTGGCGTATCACTGGCCCGCCATCGCTGGAGAAGCCCCATGACGCGTTCCGCCTCCTTCGTTCTCGCCGCCCTTATGCTGGCGTCCTGCGGGGACGGCGGGGGCGGCGGCACGACGCCTGAAGCCGCGGCCGCGCCCAGCCCCACCGCCGCCACGCCCGCTCCGACCGAGGCCGAGAAGGCGGTGATCCTGGCCTCCCTGCCCGCCCCCTACAACGCCGCCGACCTCGACAACGGCCGCCGTGCCTTCGCGCGCTGCCGCTCCTGCCACACGATCAACGAGGGCGGCTCGAACATGACGGGACCGAACCTATGGGGCGTATTCGGCCGCGTGGCGGGCACGCACCCCGGCTACAACTACTCTGCCCCGGTCAAGGCGGCGGGCTTCGTCTGGGACGCCGAACGCCTCGATCACTGGCTGGAAAACCCGCGCACCTTCCTGCCCGGCAACAAGATGACCTTCCCCGGCCTGCCCGACGCAACGGACCGGCGCGACGTCATCGCCTTCCTGAAAGTCGAGACGGGCTACGCGCCTCACAACGAAGAGAGCGAAGGCGAGCACGAGGACGGCGAAGAGTAGGCCCTACTCCGCCGCCCGTTTCGCCGAGTCGTTGGCGGCCAGTTCCTCGGCCTCCCATTCCTCGATCTTGCGGGCCGTGTATTCGGGCGACTTGGTGAAGCGCGCCAGCACGCCATAGATCACCGGCACCACAAACAGGGTCAGCAGAGTCGCGAAGATCGCCCCGGCGAAGATGACCACGCCAATGGTCTGGCGGCTGCCCGCCCCCGCGCCGCTCCACAGCACCAGCGGCAGGGCGCCGAAGGCCGTGGCGATCGAGGTCATGATGATGGGCCGCAGGCGCAGGGTCGAGGACTCGATGATCGCGTCATGGATCGACCGGCCCTGATCGCGCAGCTGGTTGGCGAATTCAACGATCAGGATGCCGTTCTTGGCCGCCACCCCGATCAGGATGATCAGGCCGATCTGCGAATAGATGTTCAGGCTGGACCCGGCCATCAACAGGCCGAACAGTCCGCCCGCCGCCGCCAGAGGCACCGTCAGCATGATCACCGCCGGGGTGATCCAGCTCTCGAACTGCGCCGCCAGCACCAGGAACACCAGCAGCAGGGCGAGGGCGAAGGCCCACATCACCGCGCCGCCCGCCTCTTTCTGATCCCGCGCCGCGCCGCCGTACTGGATGGTGGCCAGCCCTTGAGGCTGCTTGGCCACCTCGGCGTCCATGAAGGCCATGGCGTCGGCGATGGTCATGCCGGGTGCGAGATCAGCGGTCAGGGAGATGGCCCGCTGGCGGTCCAGTCGGCGCCGGTCCGGCGTGTCTCCCGATGTCTTGGTGGTCACCACCGCGGACAGGGGCACCAGCGCGCCCGAGCCGCTGGTGACATACAGGGCCTCGAGGTCGCCGACGTTGCGGCGGTTGTCCCGCTCGGTCTGCAGGATGACATCGTACTCCTGGCCGCCGCGGATGTAGGTCGTGGCCCGGCGCGAGCCGAACATGGTCTCCAGCGTACGGCCCACCTGCTGCGCCGAGACGCCGAGCGCCGCCGCCTTTTCCGGATTCACATCGACCAGCAGGCGCGGCGCGTTGGGCTCATAATTCAGGCGCGGGCGCGAGAAGCCGGGGTTCTCCTGCGCCGCCGCGAGGATGGGCTGCAGCCAGCGATAGAGCGGCTCGTACTCGGCGCCGGTGGCGATCAGTTCGATGGAGTTGGAGCCCCCGCCCCCGCCGCGCTGGAAGGCGCCGGGAACGCTGGCGTTGACCTGGGCCCCGGTCTGGCCGCGCAGCTTGCCGTTCAGCTCCTGCGAGATTTCATCGGCCGTGCGGTCGCGCTTTGACCAGTCGCTGAGGATCAGGCTGCCGCTGCCGCCGTTGTAGCCCGCGCCGCCGAAGCCGGGGGCCGAGATCAGATAGCTGTCGGCCTCGCCGTTCTGCTTGTACTCGGCCAGGATCGGCTCAATGCCCATCATGATCTTGCGGGTGTAGTCGAAGCCCGCGCCCTCGGGCCCCTGCACACGGACGCTGACCCGGCCGCGATCCTCGGGCGGCACCAGCTCGTCGGGCAGGGTCAGAAACAGGGTCGCCGCGCCGGCGCCGACCAGCACGATCAGGCCGACCACGCCCGTCACCGCCGCCTTGCGGCCCAGCAGTGCGGCCAGCGAGTTCCGATAGGAGTTCTTCAGCGCCTCCATGGCCCGGTCGACCCGTTTGGCCAGCCAGCCGGAGCTCGAGGCGGGCTTCAGGATCTTGGACGCCAGCATGGGCGTCAGGCTCAACGCCAGGAAGGCCGAGAAGGCCACCGCCGCCGCGATCGCCGCCGCCAGCTCGACGAACAGCCGGCCGACGTATCCGGGCAGGAACAGCAGCGGCGCGAACACGGCCAGCAGGGTGATGGTCGTGGCCACCACCGCGAAGAACACCTGCCGCGTGCCGCGTTCGGCGGCGACCAGCGGCGGCTCGCCGTGGTCGATGCGCCGCTGGATGTTCTCGGTCACCACGATGGCGTCGTCGACCACCAGACCGATGGCCAGCACCAGCGCCAGCAGGGTCAGCAGGTTCAGCGAGAAGCCGAACGACGCCAGGATGATGAAGGTCGACAAGAGGCAGATGGGGGCCACGATCGACGGGATCAGCGCGGCCCGCATGGTGCCCAGGAAGACGAAGTTCACCAGCGCCACCAGCGCCATGGCGATGGCCATGGTCACCCACACCTCGTCGATGGCGTGCGAGGTGAAGACCGAGTTGTCGGACCCGACCACCAGCTCCGTGCCGGGCGGCAGGCTAGGCTTGATCTCCTCGATCATTTTCACGACCCCGTCCGAGATGGCCAGATCGTTCGACTGGGCCTGGCGGGTCACGGCGAGGCCGATCTGGTCCAGACCGTTGCCGCGGAACAGGCGGCGCGCCTCCGCCGGCGCTTCCTCGACCCGGGCCACATCGCCCAGGCGGGTGACATAAGCCTGTTGCGACTGCAGGGCGCCCGAAGCGCCGCTGGGGCTGGCCAGAACTGCCGACGTGCCGCCGCCGGTGGCCGCCACGGCCGACCCGCGCGAGGCGATGGGCAGCTGGGCGAAGTCCGCGGCGCGGGCGTAGTTGCGGGCCACGCGGACGGTGTAGTCCTTGTCCGTCGACTCCAGCGAGCCGGCGGGCAGTTCGATGTTCTGGGTCGTCAGGGCCGTCTCGACGTCGGTGACGGTCAGGCCGCGCGCGCCCAGCTTGGCGGCGTCCAGCCAGATGCGCATGGCGTAGCGCTGCTCGCCGTAGATCTGCACCTGGGCCACGCCCGGCACCGTCGACAGCCGGTCGATCAGATAGCGGTCGGCGTAGTCAGTCAGCTCCAGCCGGTTCATGCTTGAGGAGCGCAGGAACAGGATGATGATCGGCTGGGAATCGGAGTCGGCCTTGGCCACCTCCGGCGGATTGGCCTGGTCCGGCAGGCGGCCGACCACGCGCGAAATGCGGTCGCGCACGTCGTTGGCGGCGGCGTCGATGTCGCGGTCCAGCGAGAACTCGATGCTGACGTTCGAACGGCCGTCGCGGCTGGTGGAGTTGATGCGCTCGACGCCGGAGATGCCGGCGATCTGCTGCTCGATCGGCTCGGTGATCCGGCTCTCGATCACCTCGGCCGAGGCGCCGGGATAGCTGGTGCTGACCGACACGATGGGCGGGTCGACATCCGGCAGCTCGCGCACCGGGGTGAAGAAGAAGGCGGCCAGACCGACGACGCACAGCACGATGGCCGCGACCGCCGCGAAGACGGGGCGGCGGACCGAAAGATCGGACAGCATCATTTGGCGGCTGCCGGACGACCGCCGCCGCCTTGACCGCTGCGTCCCCCGCCCTCGCCCTCGACCCGCACCGGGGCGTTGGGCTGGATGCGGTTGAGGCCGCTGGCCACCAGCCGGTCGCCGGGGGCGATGCCCGACAGGATCTCGACGAAGCCGCCCTCGACCGCGCCGGTCTCGACCTCGACCCGCTGGGCCGTCTGGCCGCGGTCGCTGGTTCCGATGCGATAGACGAAGGCGCCCTCGCCCTCATACTGGACGGCGGATTCCGGCACGGCCGGGGCCTGACGCAGGCCCTGCTGCACGCCCACGCGCATCATCATGCCGGGGCGGATGCGGCCGCCGGGGTTGGCGAACTCGGCGCGGGCCGTGGCCGAGCGGGTCTGTTCGTTGATGCGGGTGTCAATCAGGGCGATGCGCCCGCTGAAGACCTCGCCGTCATAGGCATCGGCCACCGCCGTGATCGGCACGCCCGACCGCAGCGAACCCAGGAACCGCTCCGGCACGGGGAAGTCCACGCGGATGCTTGAGATGTCGTCCAGGGTGGCGATCACCGAGCCGGGGCTGATGAGCGTCCCCGGCGTCACGGTGGTCAGGCCCAGAACGCCGGCGAAAGGCGCGCGGATCATGCGGTCGCCGCGCCGGGCCTCGGCCGCCTGCAATCCGGCCCGGGCACGCTCCAGCGCCGTGTCAGCGTCCTCGACCAGAACGCGAGGCGCGATGCCGCGGTCGGCCAGGGTCTTGGCGCGGTCGTACTCGCGCTGGGCCTGGGCCACCTGGGCGCGGGCCTCGATGATGCCGGCGTCCTCTTCGCGCGCCTGCAACTCAACCAGAGGCGTGCCCGCTGCGACCCGCTGGCCATCGGTGAACAGCACGCGGGTGATCAGTTCGCTGGTCGGCGAGGTGATGTTGACCGAGCGACGGCCTCGGGCCACGCCCAGAACCCGGATCTCGTCGGAGAATTCGCGCACCGTCACCTGGGCCGCCGCGACCGTCTGGCCGCGCCCGCCGCGTGCGCCGCCGGGACCGCCCGGGCCGCCCCCGCCCTTTTCATCGTCGGCGAAGGCGATGCGGACGACCGCCGCCACGACCATAAGCACGACAAGCGCCGCGGCGGCGATGAGGAAGAAGTGACGCTTGATCACGGGACTGGACGCTCCGACCGGTTCGGCGCCCGACTTAGCCCCTCTGGCCGACGACGCAACATTAAGTCGCTGTAACGATCCCTGTGGCGGTTTTCCGTCGCAGAAATAGTCTCAGAAGCGTCGCCACAGGCCGATGATGGGTCCTTCGGCCGCCGGACTTTCTCGTCCAGCCACTGCGGTGCGCCATCCGGCCTGTACGCTCCAGTCGCCGAAGCGCCTGACCACCGAGGTTTCGAACGACAGCCAGCGTGCGCCGCCGTCGTCGGTCTGGCCGCCGAAGGCCTGGCCCAGCACCATCCAGGCCTCTCCGAAATGGCCGCCGAGCGTCACATCGACGCGGGTTTCATCCGGCAGGCCCTGGCGCATCCGACGCGCCGCCTGGACCTCGACGAACGACCGGTCCGGCCCCCAGCCGTCGCCGGAGCCGCCGAACGAACGCCCGACGGAGGTCCGTACCTCCCAGTCGCTGTCGCCCTGTCCCGGGGGCGCATAGCCGGCGTTTCGGCCCTCGCCTCCGTCGGCGTATCCGGCATAGAGGCTGACCGCCGTCCGGTCGTCGCGCCACACCTGCCAGGTCACCCCGATCTCGAGGGGGCCGCGGCCCTCATAGTCGACGAAGGCGTCCTGACCCCGTTGCAGGTCGCCCTTGAACTGCAAGGTCAGCCGGTCGGTCAGGCCGTATTCGGCGAAGACGCTGAACGCCTCATCCCTGCGTTCAGCCAGCAGCGGGACCCGCTGCCCGTCGGGATCGAACCCTTCGGTCGCCCGCATGGATTCCAGCTTCAGGATGACCTGCGCCTCGCCCTTCTTTTTGACCCAGGCGCCGGCGTCGGCCTCTCCTGCCCCGACCAGGGCGCATACGGCGGCGATCAGGGCCGCCGTATGCTTCAAGCGTCGTAGCCGGGGGATTTGCGGTCCAGCAGGCGCAGGGCGCCGGGCCAAGCCAGGGCCGAGATGAAGCCGATGCCCTTGCCCTGCTCTTTCGTCTCGGCCTGGGCCGCGTCGGGCGCGATCAGCACATGCTCGCGCCCGCCCGACAGGGCCGCCACCTGCTGCTGGCAGGCGCGCTCGAGGAAGAACATCCCGACCCAGGCCGCCGCCGCCGTCTGACCCACCGCCAGGGTCCCGTGGTTGCGCAGCAGCATCAGCGGCTTGTCGCCCAGGTCCGCCACCAGCCGCGCGCGCTCGTCATGGTTCAGCGCCAGCCCCTCATAGCCGTGATAGGCGACCTGATGCTGCAACAGGCAGGCGTTCTGGCCGATGGGCAGCAAACCCTCCGCCTGCGCCGCCACGCCCACCCCGGCCACCGTATGCAGGTGGATGCAGTAGTGCGCGTCCTCGCGGGCGCCGTGGATGGCTGAATGGATGGTGAAGCCGGCCGGATTGATGAAGCTCTGGGTCTCCTGGACGATGTTCCCGTCCAGATCGACCTTCACCAGCGCAGAGGCCGTCATCTCCTCGAAATACCAGCCGTAGGGATTGATGAGGAAATGGTGCTCCGGCCCCGGCACGCGGGCCGAGATGTGGGTGAAGATCATGTCGTCCCACCCGTGCAGCGCCACCAGGCGGTATAGCGCCGCCAGATCCACCCGCGCCTGCCACTCCTCGGCCGAGACACGGGATTTCAGGGAAGGGGTCGCGCCGTCGGCCATGGGATCCTCGATGGGTCGGTTTTCGCGGCCAAGCTCGCGCTCCCGCCCGTCGGCGTCAAGCAGATGCGCCTGATGGTTAACCCGGTCTTTACAGGCTCAACTGCAGGATCAGGCGTCCCAGTGGGCTCGTCGCCCGTCCGGAGCCAGACGTGAACGCTCTCGCCCGCAGCTATCCGATCGCCAACGACGGCCCGGCGCCCCGGCTGGGAGACCTTCTCGCCCTGGCCCAGAGCCGCGCGGTCGATGACCGCCAGCGCCTTCTGCTGGGCATCGCCACCCTGTGCGACGCCAGCCCGCCCTCGGGCGAACTGTCGCCGGTGCTGGCCGAAATATTCCTGGTCCTGGCGCGTCAGGCCGAACGCGACGTGCGCAAGATCCTGTCCGAGCGGCTGGCCAAGGCCGACTGGGCCCCAGCGGCCTTGGTCAATGTGCTGGCGTTGGACGAAATCGAGATTGCCCGGCCGATCATCGCCGCCAGTCCCATCCTCCGCGACGAGGACCTGATGCGGGTGCTGCTGGAAGCCACCATCGAGCATCAGATCGAGGTCGCGCGCCGGCCCCGGCTCAGCGGCCGCGTGGCCGACGCCATCATCGACCGGGCCGAACCGGCGACCCTGACCGCCCTCGCCGGCAACCGCACCGCCGAGATCAGCGGCGAGGGCCTGCGCCGCATGGTCGAGCATTCGCGCCGCATCGCCGCCCTGCGCGCGCCCCTGACCCGTCATCCCCGCCTCAACGACGCCCTGGCGCGCCAGCTGTACCAGTGGGTCGGCGTGGCCCTGCGTCAGTCGATCGCGGAACGCTTCAACGTCGACATGGACCGCCTGGACCGCGAAATCGACGGGGCCGCTGACAGCGCCTGGAAACCGATGGCTCCAGACAACGCCCTGGCCGCGGATGGCCCGGACCGCGACGAGATGGATCGCCGCCTGGTCGCCAAGCTGCTGGCCGCTGGCCAGCTGAAGGCCGGCTATCTGATCCGGTCGGTTCGCGAGGGCCGGCTGAACCTGTTCGCCCATGCGCTGGCGGCGCTGGGCGGCTTCACGCTCGGCCAGGTGCGCCAGGCGCTGGCCGCCAACTCGCCGGAGGCTCTCTACTACGCCTGCGCCGCCGTCGGCATCGACCGGGCCGTCTTCCCGCCGGTGCTGGAGGAAATCCGCCGGCTGAACACGGGGCCGCCCGGTGACGCCGGCAAGGCGCTGTGGCTAAACGCCTCGATCTCGGAGGCTTCCGCCGCCCGCTCCTTCCGCGCCCTGATCCCCGCGGAATCCTGAACATTTGACTTCGGCGCCCGCGTCGGGCTGACGTGCGGCGGTGACCATTCCGGCAAATCCCGCCCTGGCCTTCACCGCCAGCGAACGCCCCGAAGCCCAGGCGGCCTGCGAGCGGCTGACGGCGCGCTACGGGCAGGTCAAGGAGGCCGAGGCCGACGTCATCGTGGCCCTGGGCGGCGACGGCTTCATGCTGGAGACCCTGCACCGCAATCTGGCGCGGCCCACCCCGATCTTCGGTCTGAACCGGGGATCGGTCGGCTTCCTGATGAACGACTACGACGAGGATGACCTGCTGGCCCGCATCGCGGCGGCCGAGCGCACTGTCATTCACCCGCTGCAGATGGACGCCCGGGTCGAGAGCGGCCAGGTCCATTCCGGCCTCGCCATCAATGAGGTCTCCCTGCTGCGCCAGACGCGCCAGAGCGCCAAGCTGAGGATCAGCGTCGATGACAAGGTGCGGCTGGAGGAGTTGACCTGCGACGGCTGCATGGTCGCCACCCCTGCCGGCTCGACCGCCTACAATCTGTCCGCGCACGGCCCGATCATCCCGCTGGACGCCCGCATCCTGGCGCTGACGCCGATCAGCGCCTTCCGCCCCCGGCGCTGGCGCGGGGCGCTGGTGCCGCATCAGGCGCGGGTCCGCTTCGAGGTGCTGGAGGACGACAAGCGCCCGGTCAGCGCCACCGCCGACGGCTTCGAGGTGCGACGCGTCACCTGCGTCGACGTGCGCGAGCGCCGCGACGTGGCCCTGACCATGCTGTTCGACGCCGGCCGCAGCTTCGAGGAGCGGGTGCTCGCAGAACAGTTCGCCGGGTAGGTCACGGGTTCTTAACGGCCACGGGAGGAAACTCAGCGGGACAACCCGCAGGAGTCTATCCGTGAGCAATCCGGCCCAGGTCATTCGCCCCCCCAACATGCTGCGCATGAAGGTCGGCGGCGGTTTCGGCGGCATCGACGCCAAGGCCATCGCCAAGGCCGAGGAAGCGCTGGCCGCCATGTCGTCCCAGTTCGGCCAATGGCTTGAGGACGAGATCGTCAAGCTGGACAAGGCCCAGGCCGACATCCGCGCCGACGGGTACACCACCGCGACGGCCGAAGGCCTGTATTTCCGCGCCCATGACCTGAAGGGTCTCGGCGCCACCTACCAGTTCCCGATCGTCACCCGCATCGCCGCCTCGCTGTGCAAGATGATGGACGATCCGGACAAGCGCATGCGCGCGCCGATGGTGCTGGTCGACGCCCACATCGACGCCATCCGCGCCGTGGTCCGCGGCAATATCCAGACTGACGAGCATCCGACCGGCAAGGCGCTGGTCGAGACGCTGGAAGCGCGCGTGGCCGAACACCTGGGCTGACACCGCCCGACATATTGAAGACCTGACGCCCGCCCTCACCCGGCGGGCGTTGTTCTATGCGGCGCTGGCTGCCTCGGCGACCCGCGCCAGCGGCTCATGGTCCAGCCGCTCCATCAGATAGGCCAGGTCCTCGCGCGGCGCGTTCGGGCGCTGGGTCAGGAAGCGCTCCAGCATCCGGTGGCGGAAGTCGTCGCCCGAGGTGTCGGCGCCCTCGGCCTGCAACGTGCGCCAGGTGTCGACCCCGGCGCGGAACGCCTGGAACAGGCGCGGCGGCAGGCCTGCCCGGTCATAGATGGCCTTCAGCCCCAGCGGACCGGCGTCATGGATCATCAGCCACGCCCGCTGGTGCGGCGTCTGGGCCAGTTCCGACAGGCCGTATTCGAACAGGGTCATCTGCCCCCGCGCCAGCGCCCGCAGCAGCAGCGACGCGGTCAGCACCTTGCGGCTGTTCAGGGTGGCGACGAAGGTCGGCAGATCGGCGCTCGAAGCCGCCTGGTCCACCAGATCGACGGTCGCGCGCTCGCGGGCGAAGCGCGCCAGGCGAATGGCCGCTTCGGGCGCCATGGCGTGGCGGGTGATCAGGTGCTCGCGCACCGCATCCGAAGCCAGCGCCACCAGCCGCTCGGTGATCTCAAGCGGCAGCACCTGGCGATAGGCGATGGCGTTGACGACCTCGGGCGCGGCGCCGAACCGGTCCACGGCGCGGCCCAGGGCCAGTTCGGACATGTCCGAATTGTCGTTGGCCGCCACGGTGCGCACCGCATCCTGACAGCCCACATCGGCGATGACCTCGGCTACGTCGCGCGACACCCGCGGACGGGCGGCTACGGCCGTCTGGCGCACAGCCGAGCCGGCGCGCACGATCTCGATCAGGTCGTCGTCGCTGAACACCGGCGAAAAGCCGATCAGCGGCAGGGCCACGCTGTCCACATCGGCCGCCAGCCGGCGCGCCACGTCATGCGGGATCAGGTCCGAGGACTTCAGCGTCACCGCCATGGCCCGGCGCACAAGCTCGGCCGCGTCCTCGGCGATCATACGCAGGATCTTCTGCGCCGCCGCCCGGTCATCGTCGGTCAGGTCGGCATGATCCATGCTGCGGCACAGCTTGTGGGCGGCGGCGGCCCGGTCGTCGTCGTCGGTCGCCTTGATCAGGCGGCGAATGTCGACCTCGGTCAGGCGCGCGCGGAAGGCGGTCATCGTTGGGGCGCTCTCATTGCGGTCAGCAGACTTGTGCCGCGATTCTGGAGCCCGAGGCTGCGCCCGCCATGCTTAATGCGCGGTTTACCGTCTGCTCAGACGGGATCGATCACGGGCGGGCCGAAGGCGCCGCCGAAACCGCCGCTCTTGCCGTCGCCGTCCTGGCCCAGCAACAGGGCGAGCAGGCTCTGGTCCTGACGCAGCCGGTCCATCCGCGCCGCCGTCATCCGCGACTTGTCGTCGTCAGCCCAGGAAGGTTCGTCAGGCCCGGACACCACCGCCGCCCCGCCCGCCGTGCGCTGCAGGTTGGCGTGCAGCTCGGCCACCGTCGCCGGGCGGCCGTCGCGGTAGAAGATCGAACGGTTGGCCGCCGCCGCCTGCGGGAACAGCGCCACGGCGCTCGATCCCGGCCGCGTGCTCATCGCCTGCATCAGGTCCGCCGCCCCCGCCGGTCCCAGGAAGTGAGCGGCGTAGAGATCGCCCGCCCCCGGCTCCCGTCCCGTCCGGCCGCGCAGATAGGCGGCGTTGGACGCCGTCATCTCCGCCGCCATGGTCGAGGCCGCCTGCGGGTCGAAACGCAGGTCCAGCACGACGTTCCGCGCCGATCCCTCGACCCGCCAGCGCCCATCCTGACCCTGATAGATCAGGTCCGCATACTGGCCGTAGCCGTGCTTGGCGCCGAACCGTTTCACCGTGCCCAGCCAGGTCTGCTCAATGAACTGGAACAGACCCGCCGCCGAGGAGGTCGGCGCCCGCGCCGAGGGGTTCATCGCGCTCTCGCGCCGGGCGGTTTTCATCAGGAAGTCGAAGTCCACGCCGGTGGCGTTCGAGGCGCGCCGAATGGCCGCCTCAACACCGCCCGCAGATGGAATCGCTCCTATGGTCATCGAGTCCGGACGCTCGGTAATTATAGTTAACCAAACCTTACCGATGCAGCGCCGCCACAGGTGCGTTTCCGGGCCGAAACACGCCGCAAACTTGCCGTAACGGCAGCGCTCCATTTCCACGGGGACTGAGGTGGGCCGAACAACTGGGAGTGGACGGCCATGATGATGAGAACCGCCGGAGGGCCAGGAACGGTCAGCCCGCTGGACTTCAACGAGCGCAAGCGGCCCATGCCGCGCTGGATGTGGATGGCGATCGGCGTATCCGCCCTCGCCCATATCGGCGTCGGGGCCTGGCTTTATTCGCAACGCTTCGAGGTCGCGGCGATCCCGCAGGACGAAGGCCCGATCACCATCATCGACATGAGCCCGCAGCTGAAGGAGAAGCCGAAGCCCGTCCCGCCGAGCCCCACGCCGCCTGCGCCGAACACGGCGGTTCATGAGACCACGGCGCCTACCATCCCGACGGACACGATCACCACGGTGCGTTCGGACACGCCGGCGACCGGCCCGATCACGACGGCCACCATTGTCGAGGATCCCGCGCCCGCCGTCACGGTGACCACCACGCCGACGCCGCCCGCCGATCCGGTGATCCGCAATCCGCAATGGGTGCGCCGTCCCTCGGCGGACCAGATGCTGGCCGCCTATCCCGACCGGGCGATCCGGGCCGAGGTTTCGGGCCGGGCCACGCTCAGTTGCGGGGTGCTGGCCAACGGCTCGATGACGAACTGCTCGGTCGTCAGCGAAACGCCGGTCGGCTACGGCTTCGGCCGCGCGGCGCTCGGTCTGTCGCGCAGCTTCCGGCTGAGCCCGCGCATGGTAGATGGGGCGATCGTCGAGGGCGCCCGGGTGTTGATCCCGATCGCCTTCACCCTGCCGCCCGGAAACTAAAGGGGGAGCCGCTAGCCGAAACGGAACGGATCGAGGGCCGCCGCCCATGCGCCGGGCGAGCAGCCCTCGACGCCGTCGGCTACGACCGCGCCGACCAACGGCCCCAGCAGCCAGCCGTTGCGGCGCGGCGCCAGCGCCACATGCAACCCGGGCTCGACCATCCCCGCCATCGGCAGCCCGTCCGGCGACGCCCCGCGCACGCCCACACGCCACTCCAGCGGAGGTGTCTCGGCCACGTCGATCATGGACAGGCAGTTGCGCACCAGCACCGCGCCCGCCACCTGGTCGACGGTCAGATCGTTCAACCCCGGCTGCATCGTCGCCCCGATCACGGAGCCCGAGCCTGCGGGCGCCATGTAACCCGCCTCGCCCCTCACCACATGCGGTGTCAGCCGTTCCTGCGTGAACGCCAACTGCCCCTTGATCGGGGTGACCAGGCCCGTCAGCGCTTCCAGCGACAGCGGGCCGTTGAGGCTCGCGCCCACGCCGGTCGCCACCACCACATGCCGCGCCGTCAGCCGCTCGCCGTCGTCCAGCGTCACCGCCCAGCCGTCTCCGTCGCGGGCGATCCGCGTCGCCTGCGCCGTCAGCCGCGTGACGCCAGCCGCCAGAGCCGACAGCGCCGTCGCCGCATCCACCCGCGCCTCGTGCGGCGCGAAGAATCCGACTCCTGACAAGCGAACATCGAACCCGCGCGCCTTCAGAATCCCGACAGCGTCCGTTGCACCCGTCCCGCGCCACTCGGCGCCATCGCGATGCAGATTCAGGCCGTGCGTCTCGCCGAACCCCGGCCACAGAGCCGCGGCCGCCTGGAACAGCGCCGCATGGTCCGCCCCGCCCTTCAGGTCGCCGAGCGTCTCTATCGCCGGCGCGATCATGCCCGCCGCGACCGAGGACGCATTCGCGCCGCCTGGATCGACCACCGTCACCGCATGGCCGCGCGCAGCCAGATTGGCCGCGCTGGACAGGCCCAGCACGCCCGCGCCGATGACGATCACATCAGGGGAGGTCACGGGCGGTCAGATCGACCGCCCGGCCTCTTTTTGCAAGTGCGCTAACGCTCGGCTCGCGGAGCCTCGCTGCTTCAGCGCAGCGCTATTCAGCCGCGATGGCCGCCGCGCGGTGAGTGGCCAGGCGCTCAGTCAGGGCCGCGTGCTGGTTCCACAGGGCGGCCGGCAGGCGGTCGCCGAACTGGGCGTAGAACTCGGGGATCAACGACGCCTCTTCCGTCCAGACGTCGGCGTCCACGTCCAGCAGGGTCGCCAGCGCGGCGTCCGACAGGTCGAGGCCAGACAGGTCCAGGGACTCCTTCGTCGGCACCCGGCCGACCGGCGTGTCCACCGCATCCGCCGTTCCGTCCAGACGCTCCGTGATCCACTTCAGCACCCGGGCGTTGTCGCCGAAGCCCGGCCAGACAAACTTGCCGTCCTCGCCCTTGCGGAACCAGTTGACGAAATACAGCCGCGGCAGCTTGGCCGCGTCCGTGCGTCCGCCCATCGACAGCCAGTGGGCGAAATAGTCACCCATGTTGTAGCCGCAGAACGGCAGCATCGCGAACGGGTCGCGGCGCAGCTCGCCGACCTTGTTCTCGGCCGCGGCGGTGCCTTCCGAGGCCACGGTCGAGCCCATGAACACGCCGTGCTCCCAGTCGAAGGCCTCGGTCACCAGAGGCACGGCCGAGGCGCGGCGGCCACCGAACAGGATGGCGTCGATCGGCACGCCCTTCGGGTCTTCCCATTCCGGCGCGATGGCCGGGCACTGGCCGGCGGGGGCGGCGAAGCGGGCGTTCGGGTGGGCGGCGGGCTCGCCCGAGGCCGGATCGTGCGGCGCGCCTTTCCAGTTGGTCAGACCCTCGGGCGCTTCCTTGGTCAGGCCTTCCCACCACACGTCGCCGTCGGCGGTCAGGGCGGTGTTGGTGAAGACCGTGTTCGAGGTCAGGGTCGCCAGGGCGTTCTGGTTGGTGTTGCGGCTGGTGCCCGGCGCCACGCCGAAGAAGCCGGCTTCCGGGTTCACCGCATACAGCCTCCCGTCGTCGCCGAAGCGCATCCAGGCGATGTCGTCGCCGATGGTCTCGGCCTTCCAGCCCGGGATCGACGGCTGCAGCATGGCCAGGTTGGTCTTGCCGCAGGCGCTGGGGAAGGCGGCGGCCACATACTTGGAGGCGCCCTCGGGGTTGGTCAGCTTCAGGATCAGCATGTGCTCGGCCAGCCAGCCCTCGTCGCGGGCCATGACCGAGGCGATGCGCAGGGCGTAGCATTTCTTGCCCAGCAGGGCGTTGCCGCCGTAGCCCGAGCCGTAGGACCAGATCTCGCGCGTCTCGGGGAAGTGGACGATCCACTTCTCCTCGTTGCACGGCCACGGCACATCGGCCTGGCCCGGCGCCAGCGGCGCGCCCAAGGTGTGCACGGCCGGCACGTACTCGCCGTCCGCCCCCAGCATGTCCAGCGCCGCTTTACCCATTCTCGTCATGACGCCCATCGACACGGCGACATAGCCGCTGTCGGTGATCT
This sequence comes from Pseudomonadota bacterium, assembly GCA_040385285.1. GTDB lineage: Bacteria > Pseudomonadota > Alphaproteobacteria > Caulobacterales > Caulobacteraceae > Brevundimonas. Next base: position 7,964 of record JAZKHQ010000008.1, on the reverse strand, counting down.
CGACGCCGAGAGCGCTGATCTTGGAGCCCAGCGGGCCCATGCAGAACGGCACGACATACATGGTCCGGCCGGCCATGCAGCCGTCGAACAGGCCGTTCAGCCGCTCGCGCATCGGCGCGGGCTCGGACCAGTTGTTGGTCGGGCCGGCGTCGATCTCGTCAGCCGAGCAGATGAAGGTGCGGCTCTCGACCCGGGCCACATCCTTGGGATCCGAGGCGGCGTAGAAGCAGCCGGGACGCGTCGCCGGGTTCAACGGGCGCAGGGTGCCCTTCTCGACCAGATCGGCGGCGATGGCGGCCTTCTCGGCCTCCGATCCGTCGCACCAGTGGACGCGGTCGGGCTTGGTCAGGGCGGCGATTTCGGCCACCCAGGCGATCAAACCGGCATGGGCGGTGGGCGCCGGGTGGAGGCCCGGGATCGATGAGGCTTGGGTCACTTGGGTTACGCTCCTGAACACCCTGCCCGGCGATCTTGCGCCGCCGTGGCTTTTGTTACGTGAGATCACGCACTGTTTCAGGTGGGAATTGGCCCGAAGCAGACGCGAGGTCAACCGCTGCAACTTTCTGCCCCCGGAGCATCCACCACTGTCCTCGCCCCGCATTTTCCGGTCGCGGAGAACCGGTTGCAGCGGTAAGCGGTCAGCCGTGCAGACTGCGGACACCATCAGCCAGACGCCTCGCGGCAGTCTCTCCTCGCCCGCCGCGCGACGGAACGCCGCACCGATCCTGGATGTGCTGAAAGCGCACCTGCCCGCCCGGGGCCGGGTGCTGGAAATCGCCGCCGGATCGGGCGAGCACGCGGTCGCCTTCGCCGCCGCCCTGCCCGGCCTCGACTGGACCCCAAGCGATTCCAGCGATGAAGCCCGCGCCAGCATCGCCGCCTGGCGGGCCGAGGCCGGCCTTGCAAACCTGCAGCCGCCCCTCGCCCTCGACATGCTCGATCCCGAGACCTGGCCGACCGGACCCTTCAGCGCCGTTTATTGCGCCAACATGATCCACATAAGCCCGTGGGCCACGACCACCGGCCTGATGACCCTCGCCGGCCAGACCCTGCTGAACCCCGGCGGCCTGCTGGTCCTCTATGGCCCCTATGCAGAGGCGGACGTTCCTCTCGCCCCCTCCAATGCCGCCTTCGAGGCCAGCCTGAAGAGCCGCGATCCCGCATGGGGCCTGCGCGACCGCGACGCTGTCGTGGCCGAGGCTCGCGCCCACGGCCTCGCCCTCACCCGCCGCGTCGAGATGCCGGCGAACAATCTGATGCTTCTGTTCCGCCGGGTCTGAACGTCAGATCGCGTCATGCCCCCGACGCGCCGACGCGTGGCATTCCTGACCGATCAAGGAGCCCCGCCATGACCCGTCCGATACTGTTCGTCCTGACCCTCGCCGCCCTCGGCCTCGCCACGCCGGCCCTGGCCCAGGACGCGATGAACGACCCGTGCCGGTCCGACGACCTGGTCTGCCGCGTCGACCGGCTGGAGCGCACCGTCGAGCAGTTGGTCGATCGCCTCGCCGAGTCCGGGCAATCGCCGGCCGCCGCCCCGCGCAGCGTGGACGTTCCGGTTCAGTACAGTTGCTCCGGGCAAGGCTGCGCCAGCGTCGCGGCCCAGACCTGTCGCACGGCGGGCTTTCCGCGCGGCGTGCCCGCGGCCTTCAGTCCCGACAGCGGTTTCCTGATCCGCATCACCTGCATGGATTAACGCCCCGCCATTGACGTTTGGGGGCCGCGCCTGTCATCGACCGGGCATGGCCTCCACCCTCACCTACGACGGCGACGAGCCGGTCCGCTTGAACAAGTTCATGGGCCAGTCCGGGGTTTGCTCCCGGCGCGAGGCCGACGCCCTGATCGCCGACGGCCTCGTTTCCATCGACGGTGTCGTCGTGACCGACGCGGGCCGCAAGATCGAGCGCGGCCAGACCCTGACCCTGGCCGATCAGGCCACTGCGGCGCTTGCCGAGGGCATGACCATCCTGCTGCACAAGCCGCTCGGCTACGTCTCCGGCCAGCCCGAGCCGGACAAGATCCCCGCCGTCCGCCTTCTGACCGAGGCCAACCGCATCGGCGACGGCCCCGTCCCCGCAGAGGACGCCTCCTTCCCGCCCATCGGCCGGCTGGACGAGGACTCGCGCGGCCTGTTGCTGCTGTCCACCGACGGCGTGGTGGCCAAGGCCGTGATCGGACCCGAGTCGAAACTGGACAAGGAATACCTGGTCCGCGTCACCGGCGACGTGACCGAAAAGGCCCTGAAGATCCTGCGCCACGGCCTGATGCTCGACGGCCGCCAGCTGAAGCCCGCCTATGTCTCACGCATGGAGACCCAGCGGCTGAAGTTCATCCTGCGCGAGGGCCGCAACCGCCAGATCCGCCGCATGTGCGAGATGGTGGGCCTCGAGGTCGTCGATCTGATCCGCGTTCGCGTCGGCCCGATCAAGCTGGACAACCTGCCCGAGGGGAAGTGGCGGATCATCACCGCCGAAGAACGTGCGGCGCTCGTCGCTCCCTGAAGATCAGGCGCGCTTGGGTCCGACGAACGACCAGACGTGGCCGAACGGATCGCCCAACTTGCCCTGACGACCGTAGAACTCGTCGGCGGCGGGCTTGATGACCGTGGCGCCGGCGTCGATGGCGCGGCCCACCCATGCGTCCACGTCATCGACAGCCAGGGCGATCTGGATGGTCGAGCCGCCGAGGGTGCGCGGCGCGCGGATGCCGATGCGGTCCTGAAGCTCGGGGAACTCGTCGGCCAGATAGATGGCGCCGCCGTTGATGTTCAGCATGGCGTGGCCGACGCGGCCGTCCGGCTCGTCATAACGAGCCTCGACTGTCGCCCCCAGCGCCCGGCCGTACCAGTCGATCGCCGCGGGGCCGTCGTGGACCATCAGATAGGCCATCACCGGCGGATCGGGCGGGACGTAGGTCATGTGCGGATCGGCGAGCCGATGGACCAGCAGTGGCCGAACGGGTCCTTCAGCACGCCGTAGCGGTCCCCCCAGAACTGGTCGGCCAGGGGAAAGACCGGCACGGCCCCGGCCAGCAGGGCGCGGCTCCACCACTCGTCGGCATCATCGACCGACAGGTGGAGGGTCACCGATTTGGGAACCACATCGACTTCGCCGCCGTATTCGGGGAACTCGTCCGACAGCATGACGCTGCCGCCGTTGATGTGCAGATGGGCGTGAACCAGCCGTTCGCCGTCGTCGGCCACCTGTCGGCGCACCTCGACCGCTCCGAAGGCGCGCATGTAGAATTCCGCCGCCGCCTGTCCGCCGCGCGAGGCGATGCTCAGATAGGGGGTTATGCCCGTCAGGGGTTTGGGCGCATCGACCTTTTCCATGCCGGTCTCCGTTGACGAGATTGCATCCTAACGCGTGATTTCACCCCTGCGAACGCCTATCTCTGGTGCCCATGACCGACCTGTTCGAAGCCTCCGGCATCCATCCCCCCGACGCGCCGCTCGCCGACCGGCTGCGACCGAAAACGCTCGACGAGGTGGTGGGTCAGGATCACCTGCTGGGACCGGGCGGGCCGATCCGGCGGATGATTGAGGCGGGCCGCCTCGGCTCCATGATCCTGTGGGGACCGCCCGGCACCGGCAAGACCACCATCGCCCGGCTGCTGGCCCAGGCGGCCGGCTATCAGTTCCAGCAGATCAGCGCCGTCTTCTCGGGCGTCGCCGACCTGAAGAAGGCTTTTGAGGCGGCGCGGATGAGGCGGGCGGCGGGGCAGTCGACCCTGCTGTTCGTCGACGAAATCCACCGCTTCAACCGGGCGCAACAGGACGGCTTCCTGCCGTTTGTCGAAGAGGGCGTGGTGACGCTGGTCGGCGCGACCACCGAGAACCCGTCCTTCGAGCTGAATGGGGCCTTGCTGTCGCGGTCACAGGTCTTCGTGTTGAAGCGGCTGGATGATGCGGCTCTGGATCAACTGTTGACACGGGCTGAGGCGCACGAGGACCGCACCCTGCCCTTGACGCCCGAAGCGCGGCAGGCGCTGCTCGCCCTGGCCGACGGAGACGGCCGCTACCTGCTAACCATGAGCGAGGTGCTGTTCGATCTGCCGGCCGATGTGACGCTGGACGTGCAGGGACTGGCCGGAACACTGCAACGGCGCGCGCCCGCTTACGACAAGAGTCGAGAAGAACACTACAACCTCATATCTGCGCTGCATAAATCGGTTCGTGGATCAGACCCGGATGCGGCCCTCTACTGGCTGGCGCGGATGCTGAACGGGGGCGAGGATCCGCTGTATCTGGCGCGCCGGATTGTGCGCATGGCGGTCGAGGACATCGGCGAGGCGGACCCCCTGTCGATCCTGATCGCCAACGCCGCCAAGGACACCTACGATTTCCTGGGCAGTCCCGAGGGCGAACTGGCCCTGGCCCAAGCCGTGGTGCATCTGGCGACTGCGCCGAAATCGACGGGGGTCTATGAGGCCTACAAGGCGGCCCAGAAGGCGGCGCGCGAAACCGGATCGCTGATGCCGCCCGCGCACATCCGCAACGCGCCGACGAAGCTGATGAAACAGCTCGGCTACGGCAAGGGCTACCAGTACGACCCGGATACGGTCGAAGGCTTTTCCGGCGCGAACTTCTTCCCTGACGAGATGGAGCGCCGCGTCTTCTATCAGCCCAGGGGCGAGGGCCACGAGGCCAAGGTCAAGGAGCGGCTGGAACGCTGGGCGGCGATGCGGGTCGAGATGCAGGCCAGGGGCGGCGAGTAATCCAACCGTTGCCGTAACCGCGTTCCCGACATAGCCTCCCCGCGTCAACCTTGGGAGGGGTTCAATGACCGATATGACTGTGAAAACGCCGTGGCACATCTGGGTCGTCGGCGTGGTGTCGCTGCTGTGGAACGGCTTCGGCGCCTATGACTTCATCATGACCACGACGCAGGGCGAGAAATACTTCCGCGCCTCGGGCATGGATCAGGCGATGATCGACTATTTCAACGCCATGCCCGCCTGGATGTATGTGCCGTGGGTCGCGGGAGTCTGGGGCGCTGTGATCGGCTCGATCCTGCTTCTGCTGCGCAACAAGCTGGCGGCGCCCGCCTTCGCCATCTCACTGCTGGGCGCAATCGGCAGCCTGGTGTTTGGCCTGATGAACCCGATGCCGGCCCTGCCGGAGGCCATGGCCATGATGAAGTACATGCCCTGGGTCATCGTCGCGATTGCGGCCGTCCTGGCCTGGTACGCGCGCTCGATGGCGTCGAAGGGCGTGCTGCGTTAAGCGGCTGACGAAGCGTCTCTCACCGCGTATGCACGCCCGGTGAGAGACGCCGTCGCCCTGACCGAAGCTGAAATCGCCGCCGTCCGGTCGTGGGTGATCCACGAGGACGCGCACGTCATCGCCTTCAACAAGCCGTCCGGCCTGTCGAGCCAGGGCGGGCGCATCAAGGCGAACACGTTGGACGACCTGCTGTGGGCCTTCGCCCGGTCGAACGGCAAGCGGCCGGATCTGGTGCACCGGCTGGACCGGGATACGTCCGGCGTGATCCTGGCGGCCAAGACCAAGCCCGCCGCCGGTTTTCTCGGCAAGGCGATCCAGGCGCACAAGTTCAGGAAGACCTATCTGGCGCTGGTGTCGGCGGCGCCCGAGCCGGCGTCGGGCGACATCAACGCGGCGCTGGTGCGTCAGGAGATCGGGCGCGAGAGCTACATGCGGGTCTGCGCCTTCGACGCCAAGGGCGCGCAGGGCGCGCGGAGTCGGTATCGGACGCTGGCGTCCAGCGAGGACGGCGCGCTGGTGGAGCTGGAGCCGTTCACCGGGCGGATGCACCAGCTGCGGGTCCACATGGCCTCGATCGGGCGGCCGCTGGTCGGGGACGTGCGCTACGGCGGAGCGCTGACCTTCGCGGGCCGGGGCGCGCCGCGGTTGATGCTGCACGCCGCGCGGCTGGAGTTCCCACATCCCGAGGGCGGGCGGGTCACGGTCGAGGCGCCGCTGCCCGAGGATTTTGACGCGCTGAAGGCCTCGGCGCATCTGTAAAGCCGCTGTGGCGTAGCTGTTGGAACGCTCTCCGGCCCTTGCGCGCTGAACTTACTGGAGGAACCAGAATGATCCGCACCGCCCTGATCGCCGCCGCCGCCCTGTCTCTGGCCGCCTGCGCCAGTCTGCAGCCCTACGGCCCCGCCATGTCGGCCAACGGACAGGGCTTCACCGAACAGCGGATCGAGGCCAACCGGTACCGCGTCACCTATCAGGGCGTGGGAGCCCCGCAGCCGGTGTCCGACCTGGCCTTCCGCCGCGCGGCCGAGCTGACGCTGGAGCAGGGCTACGACTGGTTCGAGGTCACCCAGCGCTTCGTCGACGGCCGGCCCGACAGCGCCGGCGGCATGCGGCCCAGCGTCTCCATCGGCGCGGGCTCCAGCAACTATGGCCGCTACCGCTCGTCTGGCGTGGGGGTCGGCGTCGGGCTGAACTTCAGCGGCCCTTCGCCCACGGCCACGGCGCTGGAGATTGTCATGGGCCGGGGCGAACGTCCGGACCGCGCCAACGCCTATGACGCCCGCGGAGTCCGCGACAGCCTGTCGCCGCGGATGTAGTCAGCGCCCGCCGCGGGTGAGCGCGCGGTACTCGACCAGGCGTTCCTTGTCGCGGCGGACCTGGTCGGCGACGGCGTTGTCGACGTCCAGCGAGGCGTAGCGGACCCAGCCCTCGACCCCCAGCTTGTCCTGGATCGCCGACACCGGCGTGCGCCAGCGGAAGTAGGACAGCCAGGTCACCAGCACGCCCAGCACGCCCGCCACCCCTTGCAGGATGCGGAAGTTGGCGACCTCGGCCGGGGCCGGCAGGAAGAACAGAACCGCCCAGACGATCAGCACCAGCGGCGTCAGGATCCGCTGCGCCCAGCGCATCCAGTAGCGTTCGCGGCGCACGCGCCACAGCTCCATCTGGACGTGCTTCTCGAGGTATTCCATGCGCGCGCCGATCCACATGGTCAGGCGGGTCAGATACATGGCGCGCTGGCCCCAGCCCTTGCCGTCCTGCTGGAACTGGGTCTCGGCCTGGTCGGCCATGGCGCGGGCGGAGGTGAACAGGTTTTGCAGCTCGCGGGTCCGCTGAACCACCTCGCGCGACAGCTCGTAGGAGTCGTTCTCCAGCTGGAAGCGGTACTGGATGAACAGGATCGCCTGCACGGCCCAGAAGACGCCGACCACCGCCACCATGGAGCCGATGGCGAGCCCGAGGCCCATGGGCTGCGAGCCCGTCCAGCTCGAGAACCAGGTCGGCCCAAGGGTGGCCAGCAGGGTGAAGGCGACCAAGGCCAGCGCCTGGGTCACCCGCTTGATCGTCACATGGGTCACCAGCGCCCCGAAAACGCGGCGGCCGTAGTCGTGCACGCGGCTGCGGATGTCGGAATCGACCGGGAAGCGCTCCTCGATCTGGCGGCTGTACAGCACGTGGAAGCGGTCCGGCTTCCCCTCGCTTTCCCAGAAGGGGAAGATGTCCAGCGGCTGGTTGAAATACTCGTCGATGTGGGAGCCGACGATGGCCTCGGCCTCGGGCGTGGCGGCGAAATACTCGCTGTCCTGGATCGGGCGCAGGATGCCGTCGCCGGTGCGCAGGTGCGCCTGGGTGCGGCCCGTGGGCTGGGGCACGGCGCGGTTGGGCGCGTCCTCGGCCCCGCGTGGCGGCGGATTCGGCGCGGCCTGCAGGCGGTTGTCCGCCCCATGACCCCCGTGCCCGCCGTCCAGCGGCGCGTCGTGAGCATCGTGATGATCGTCGTGCGACATGGCGCTTGCGCGGCCCCCAGAAATCCAGCCCGTGAGTATGACATACCACGCCGCCGGGCCGACGGCGTTCTCTCACGACGCGAAGCCGCGCAGAACATTGCAAGGTATCGCCGTTAACCGTCGGCGGCGGCAAGTGAAGTTTCAGTCAGGGTCGCGGGGCGAGAAGGCATGACTTTGGGCCGCCTGCATCGCAGTCGGTGATGGGAAGGCTAGGCGGAGCGCCGGGCCCTCGC